>JAZQQF010000166.1:0-5360 GCA_045628925.1 Oscillospiraceae bacterium
ACTTCATCGTCATCGGCTGGGTGCTGTTCAGTGTGGAGGATCTGACGCAGTGCGCGGGGTATCTGCGCAGTATGTTCCTCGGCGGCGCGGGCGCTGTGAGCGGGACATTCCGATATTATCTCCGTTCCTATGCGCCGAGCCTTGTCGTCATGGCGCTTGCCGCCACGCCGCTGCTGAAAGACGGCTACGGCCGTCTGCCGGAGAAGCTCACGCGCTGGCTGAGTCCGGTGCTTGCGCTGCTGTCACTCGTCCTCAGCACCGCCTATCTGGTGGACAGCAGCTATAACCCCTTCCTCTATTTCCGTTTCTGAGGTAACAGCATGAAAAATCGCAAACAGGGTTCGCTGGCGCTCGTCCTGTGCTTCGCGCTTTTCCTCGCCCTCGGGCTGGGACTGCATCTCGGCTTGGGCGACCGGGCGTTCAGCGAACATGAAAACCGATATCTCGCGCAGCGTCCGAAATTTCGATGGGCTTCGCTCGTTTCCGGGGACTTTACCGCCGATTTTGAAGCCTATATCACCGACCAGTTCCCGTTTCGGGACGCCTGGCTCGACCTGAAATCCCGCTCCGAGCGCTTCGCAGGAAAGACGGAGAACAACGGCGTTTTCTTCTGCGCGGAGGATACGCTCATCACCCGCTTCGCCCAGCCGCCGGAAGCGGACGTGCTGAACGCCGCCGACGCGGTGCGGGCTCTGGCAGAGAACACAGGGCTTCCGGTTTATCTGGCGCTGGTGCCCTCCGCCGCCGAGGTCTGGTCGGAGCGATTGCCGAAAAACGCCGATACCGCCGATCAGGCGGCGCTCATCGAACAGATCTATCAGCGCAGCGGCGTGGCTTCTGCCGACCTCCGCGAGGCGCTGAACGCCCACAGGGATGAGGACCTGTATTACCGGACGGACCACCATTGGACGACGCTGGGCGCTTATTACGGCTACGCCGCCACCGCCGCCGTGCTGGGGCTGGAACCGCAGGCCGTTTCCGCCTTCTCCCCCGCCACGGTCAGCACCGATTTTTACGGAACGGTCTATTCCTCCTCCGGCGTCCGCTGGGTAGCGCCGGACTCGATCCAGACCTATGTGGACGATACCGGCATCACCCTCACCCGCTATGACACGCCGGAGGGCGTTGTCAGCCCGGTCTATGCGGAGGAAAAGCTGCAGACCAAGGACCAGTACAGCTTCTTTCTCGGCGGCAACACCTCGCTGCTGACCGTGGATACCGGCCATGAAGGCATGAAGCTGCTGGTCATCCGCGATTCCTATATGGACAGTGAGCTGCCCTTCTTCTTCGCACACTGCTCCGAGATCCACGTGCTGGATCTGCGCTATTTCCGGCAGAGCGTTTCGGAATACGCACTGGAGCATGGATTCGACGCTATTCTGGTGAGCTACAGTTTATCCGATTTTGTGACCGATACCTCCGTCCTCCTCATGGGGGGCTGACCTGCAGGCAGGCAGAAAGGAAACCGATATGAAAAAACTGAACGTGAAAGAATCGAAATTACCGGCGCTGCTGTTCATGGCAGGTGCGCTCGTGCTGCTCCTCCTTGCATGGATCTTCCATGGGAAGCCTGTTCTGCAGGGCATTTTCGGCGGTCTCAGCGCGCTCGTCTCCCTCTATGGCCTGCTGCCGGAGCTGCTGAAAGCATGGAAGACGAAGGACTTCCATTCCGGACTTCTGCTGCTGGTCCTCGCCGCCGTGCTGTATGCCTGCACCGGGCGGCTCGTGGGCGCGGCGCTGGCGCTGCTGCTGTGGTCGGCGGGTCAGCAGCTGCTGAAGCAGGTGAAGGCCCGCAAGCGTACCGTTCTGCAGAACCGGCGCGCCCTGAGCCCGCTGATGCAGGAGCTGCCGGAGCTGGAAACGGAGCCCGTCCTCGCTGACGACCGGGATCTGCTGCTGCGGAAGGAGTTTCCGCTGCTGATGGTCCTGCTGGCTGCGCTCGCCGTGATCCTGACCGTGCTCGTCACGAAAAACGGCGCGGGCGAAGCGATCCGCCGGGCAGCCGTCATTCTCTCGCTGGGCGGCACCGCCGGCTTCTTCCTTGCCTTCCCCTTCGGCGATCTGGCGGCTGCGCTGGCCGCCGGGGAGCAGGGCGTCCTGTTCCGAGGTAAGGCGCTCTCCCGGCTGCAGGGCGTGAACCTCGCCTGTGCCGACCTGCCGGAGCCTGAGGACTTCGGAGACGCCGCCGTCATCCCCGCGCTGCCGGAAAAGATGGACGCGAAAATGATCGTCCGCCTCGCCGCGCTGGCCCTGTCCAAGGACGAAACGCCGTGGAGCGAGCGGGTCATGGCGCTGTACGGCGCGCCCGCAACAGCTCACATCCGCACGAAGCTTCTGGAAAGCTACGGCGTCGTGGCGCAGGCCGCGGACATGACCATTCTCTGCGGCACGGCGGAGTTCATGAAAAAGGCTGACCTGCCGGTATTTCCGTTCGAGGAAAGCGACGATATCCTTCACGTGGCCATCAACGGCGTGTATGCCGGCTGCATCGACTTTTCGGAGGATGCGGGCGAAAGCGACGCGGAAGCGCTGCTCAGCGGCAGCGGATTTTACTGCTTTGCCGATGCGGCTGAGGCCGCCGAAAAGCGCGATCCCGGAGAAAGCGTCCTGTTCCTCGGCGGGAATGGAAAGACCGCAGAGGCGGATCGGCAGGATCTGTTCGTCTCCGCCGGCATCGTCAGTTCGGATGCGGACATCGTGCTGGACCGCTTCGGCACCGCCGGGCTGCGCGACCTGACTGAGCATCTCCGGCAGGTCCAGCTCTGCCGGAAGAGCCTCGTGCTTCTGTCGCTGGCGGTGAAGGGCGTCCTGTTCCTGCTGGCGCTGTTCGGCCTCTGTCCCCTGTGGCTGGCCGCCGCGCTGGAAGCGCTGGAAGCCTGCTTCGCCGTCCTCTATGCCATGCGGGCGATGGAAACCGGCAGCAGATTCTGAGATGCGTATATGGTTCGGGCGGAGACCTGCCGGTCTCCGCCCGTTTTTATGCGCAGAAGCGGTGCTTGCCGATGGTGAGGATCAGCGGCCGGGACCAGATCCATTTGCTGGTGGCGGTCGCGGGGTTGAAATAGTAGATCGCGCCGCCGGTGGGATCCCAGCCGTTCAGCGCGTCGTCCGCCGCCCGGTAGGCGCTCTCCGCCACGGGCTGGTAGAACTGCCCGTCCATCAGGCAGCTGAACGCGCCTGATTGATAGATCACGCCGGAAATGGAATTGGGAAAGGACGGATGCTGCACCCGGTTCAGCACAACCGCGCCCACGGCCACCTGTCCCACGTATGGCTCCCCTCTCGCCTCGGCGGAGATGAGCCTTGCCAGCAGGGCGCGGCTGTTGGAATCCGCGGAGGCGGTCTGCACGCCCAGCCCCAGCGCGGCCAGCGTTTTCGCGCCGCAGATTCCGTCCGCCGTCAGACCCTGCGCCTGCTGGAATTTCTTCACGGCGGCGGTAGTCCGGCTGCCGTAGATGCCGTCGATGGAATAGGTATAGTATCCTCCGGCGGCCAGTTTCTTCTGGATCTGCGTTACCATGTCGCCGCTGGAGCCCTGCCGATAGCTGACGGCGGCGGCGCTCTGGCTCAGGCTGATGAGC
Organism: Oscillospiraceae bacterium; assembly: GCA_045628925.1. GTDB lineage: Bacteria > Bacillota > Clostridia > Oscillospirales > Oscillospiraceae > UBA1774. Next base: position 3,582 of record JAZQQF010000166.1, read on the forward strand.
GCCATATTCAGCAGGAACAGGATGAGCAGCGACAGGCAGAGTGTTCTTCGTTTCTTCATAAAAAGCTCCTCCGCACGTTATTGTACGGAGGAGCCGAAAACTCTATGCGCGGAAAAACCTGCCGCTCAGATGGCCTTGGTATCCACTTCCTCGCGGAGGCGGGCAAGGAATTCCTCCACGGAGCAGGTGAACTGCTCACCGGCGCGGTTGCGGACGCTGACGGAACCGTCCTCCGCTTCCTTGTCGCCGATGATGAGCATATAGGGGGTCTTCTGCATCTGAGCCTCGCGGATCTTATAGCCGATCTTCTCGTTGCGGAAATCGCCCTTGGCGCGGAAGCCCTTCTCGTCGAGGAGCTTCACCAGCTCCTCGCAGCGGTCATGCGCACGGTCGGTGATGGGCAGGACGCGCACCTGCACGGGGCTGAGCCACAGCGGGAATGCGCCGGCGAAATGCTCGGTGATGACGCCGATGAAGCGCTCGATGGAGCCGAACACCACGCGGTGGATCATGACGGGACGATGCTTCTCGCCGTCCGCGCCGGTGTATTCCAGCTCGAAGCGCACGGGCATCTGGCTGTCCAGCTGGATCGTGCCGCACTGCCATGTACGGCCAAGGCAATCCTCGATATGGAAGTCCAGCTTCGGGCCGTAGAACGCGCCGTCGCCCTCGTTGATGACGAAGGTCTTCCCCATGGAGGTGATGGCGTCCTTCAGGATGTTCTGGTTCTCCTCCCACTCCTCGATCGTACCGATGTGATCCTCGGGCATGGTGCTGAGTTCGATCTCATAGTTCAGGCCGAAGGTGGAATACACCTCGTCGAACAGACGCACGGTGTTCATGATCTCGTCCTTCATCTGGTCGCGGGTCATGAAAATGTGCGCGTCGTCCTGCGTGAAGCAGCGGACGCGGAAGAGGCCGTGCAGCGCGCCGCTAAGCTCATGGCGATGCACCAGACCCAGCTCGCCGCAGCGAAGGGGCAGGTCGCGGTAGGAGTGCGGCTCCTGCTTATAGACCAGCATACCGCCGGGGCAGTTCATGGGCTTGATGGCGAAATCTTCCTCGTCGATCTGCGTGGTATACATATTCGCCTTGTAATGATCCCAGTGACCGCTGCGCTCCCACAGCTGACGGTTCAGGATCATGGGGGTACTGATCTCCACATAGCCATAGCGCTTGTGGATCTGACGCCAGTAGTCGATCAGGGTGTTGCGCAGCACCATGCCCTTGGGCAGGAAGAAGGGGAAGCCGGGGCCCTCGTCCATCAGGGTAAAGAGGCCAAGCTCCTTGCCCAGCTTGCGGTGGTCGCGCTTCTTCGCTTCTTCGATGCGCTGGATATAGGCGTCCAGCTCTTCCTTCTTGGGGAAGCAGGTGCCGTAGATACGCTGGAGCATCTTGCGCTTACTGTCGCCGCGCCAGTAGGCGCCGGTGCAGCTGGTGAGACGCAGAGCGTTGCCCTTCAGCTTGCCGGTGCTGATCAGATGGGGACCGGCGCAGAGGTCGGTGAAATCGCCCTGGCTGTAGAAGCTGATGACCGCGTCCTCGGGCAGATCCTGGATCAGCTCCATCTTATAGGGCTCGTTCATGCTCACCACGAAACGGATGGCCGCTTCGCGGGGCATTTCAAACCGCTTCAGCGGAATGTCTTCCTTGATGATCTTCCGCATCTCGACTTCGATCTTCTCCAGCACTTCCGGGGTGAATACGGTCTCGGAATCGATGTCATAATAGAAGCCGTCGTCGATGGCGGGGCCGATGGCCAGCTTGCTTTCGGGATAG
>JAZQQF010000167.1:0-2091 GCA_045628925.1 Oscillospiraceae bacterium
AGATCAACCGCAGCCGCGAAGCGGATGAGGCGGCGCGGCTGAAATACCGCTATCTCGACCTCCGCAACCCCGCCGTGAAGCAGAATATCATCCTGCGCAGCAAGGTCGTCGCCGCACTGCGCAGCGCCATGCTGGATCATGATTTCATGGAGATCACCACCCCCATCCTCACCGCGTCCCGCCCCGAGGGCGCGAGAGACTATCTGGTGCCCGCGAGAAAGCATCCGGGCAAGTTCTATGCCCTGCCGCAGGCGCCCCAGCAGTTCAAGCAGCTGCTGATGACCGCCGGGTTCGACCGGTATTTCCAGATCGCCCCCTGCTTCCGCGATGAGGACGCCCGCGGCGACCGCAGCCCCGGCGAGTTCTATCAGCTGGATATGGAGATGGCCTTCGCCACGCAGGAGGACGTGTTCGCCGTTCTGGAGGACGTGCTGCCCCCCATCTTTGCCAAATACGGCACCTATAACACCGCTTCCAAACCGCCCTTCCGGCGCATTTCCTATAACGACGCCATGGAGAAGTACGGCTCCGACAAGCCCGACCTGCGCATCGATCTGGAAGTGCAGGACGCGACGAAGCTGGTGGACGGCTGCGGCTTCGAGCCGTTCAATGCCCCGGTGGTCAAGGCCGTCGTGGTTTCCGGCAGCGAGCTGACGAGAAAGCAGATCGACAAGCTCTGCGCCGACGTGGAGGTGCAGGCGGGGAAGAAGCCCTACTGGGTGCGCATGGACGAGACCGGCGCGCTGGTGGGCGGCGTTGCCAAGTTCCTCGCGGGCCGGGAAGACGCGATGAAGACCGAGCTGGGCGTGGCCCCCGGCTGCCTCGTGCTGTTCAGCGCGGGCACGAAGACCGAAGCCCGGAAGACCGCGGGCGTCATGCTGAGAATGGCGGGCGCGCTGGTGCCGGGCCACAGGACCGCCGATACCTATGAATTCTGCTGGATCGTGGACTTCCCCATGTTCGAGATCGGGGAGGAGAGCGGCGAGCTGGAATTCTGCCACAACCCCTTCTCCATGCCCAACGGCGGCCTGGAAATTCTTGAAAAGGCCGAAAAGGGCGAGGTCGACCCGCTGGATATCTACGCCTATCAGTACGACCTTGTCTGTAACGGCGTGGAGCTCAGTTCCGGCGCGGTGCGGAACCATGACCCGGAGATCATGGTGAAGGCCTTCGAGATGGTGCGTCTGGGCGAGGAGGACGTGAAGGCCAAGTTCCCGGCCATGTATAACGCCTTCTGCTACGGTGCGCCTCCCCACGCGGGCATCGCTCCGGGCGTGGACCGCATGGTCATGCTGCTGGCGGGCGAAAGCTCCATCCGCGAGATCATTCCCTTCCCCATGAACAAGAACGCGCAGGACGTGATGATGGGCGCGCCGGGCGTCGTGGAGCAGAAGCAGCTGGATGAGCTGCACATCGCCATCGTGGCGGAGAAGGACGCGGAGTAATTTTGCAATCGCCGGAATGCCGCCCCGCGGCGTTCCGCGGAAATTCTGAAATGGAGGTAACTATCATGGCAAACAAGTATGCGGGCACGCAGACCGAGAAGAATCTGGAGGCCGCGTTTGCGGGCGAATCTCAGGCGAGAAATAAATACACCTACTTCGCTTCCACCGCCAAGAAGGCCGGCTTTGAGCAGATCGCGGACCTGTTCCTGAAGACCGCCGACAACGAGAAGGAACACGCCAAGATGTGGTTCAAGGAGCTGGGCGGCATCGGCGATACCGCGCAGAATCTGGCTGCCGCGGCCGACGGTGAGAACTACGAATGGACCGATATGTACGAGGGCTTTGCCAAGACCGCCGAGGCCGAGGGCTTCACCGAGCTGGCCGCCAAATTCCGCGGCGTCGCCGCCAACGAGAAGACCCACGAGGAGCGCTACCGCGCCCTGCTGCACAACGTGGAGGCCCAGGAGGTCTGCGCAAAGAGCGAGGTCAAGGATTGGGAATGCCGCAACTGCGGCCACATCGTGGTCGGCACCGCGGCGCCCGAGCACTGCCCCGTCTGCGCGCATCCGCAGTCCTATTTCGAACTGAACGCCGAGAACTACTGAGCCGAACCGCAAGGGAGAGACTTCGCAAAGAAGTTCTCTCC
>JAZQQF010000168.1:0-9827 GCA_045628925.1 Oscillospiraceae bacterium
GTCGGCGGCACGTCCGTCATCTCCCGTGCGCTGGGCGAGGGGAGAACGGAATACGCGAAGAAGACCAGCTCCTTCTGCCTGTGGGCCTGCGTCGCCGTCGGCGGCGTGATGATGGCCGTTCTGTGGATCTTCCTGGATGACGTGACCGTCATGCTGGGAGCCGGGCCGGAAAGCGTGGGGCTCACAAAGGATTATCTCGCCATCGCCATCGGCTGCGGCGTGTTTTCCATGATCTCCAACTGCTTCTCCTCCATCGTCCGCACGGAAGGGGAAGCGATGAAGGCCATGACCGGCACGCTTATCGGCAACCTCCTCAATATGATCCTCGACCCCATCTTCATCCTCGGCTTCAAATGGGGCGTGGTCGGCGCGGCGGTCGCCACCGTCATCGGCAACGCGGTCGCGGCGGGGTACTATCTCCTCTATTTCCGCAAGGGAAAATCCGCGCTCAGCATCAGCCCGAAGTATTTCTCAGCGAAGGAGAAGATCCTCACCGGGGTCGTTTCGGTGGGCATCTCCGCGTCGCTTTCCAATCTGCTGGTGAGCATTTCCTCCATCGTTGTCAATAACCTGCTTTCGCGGTATGATGGCGGCGATATGCTGGTGGCGGGCTACGGCGTGACCGCAAAGGTCATCATGATCGTCACGCTCATCGGCATCGGCATCGGCAGCGGCGTGCAGCCCTTCCTCGGCTATTGCTACGGCGCGAAGGAGAAGGAACGGCTCATCAAGGGCATCCGCTTCTCGGCGCTGTTCGGGCTTACGTTCTGCGCGGTGATCGCGGCCCTCTGCTTCCTCCTTGCGAGACCCATCGTAAAAGTCTTCCTGACCGACCTGACCGCGCTGGATTCCGGCGTCCACTTCACCCGCATCCTGATGACCACCGCGTGGCTCATCGGCGCGTTCGCCATCTGTCAGAACACCCTACAGGCGGTGGGCGCGGCTACGCCCGCGCTGCTTGCCTCCATCTTCCGGCAGGGCGTCATTTTCATCCCCGCCGTGTTCCTCCTGCAGGCGGTCATCGGCGTGGACGGCCTCATCTGGGCGCAGCCCGTGGCCGACGTGCTTTCGCTGCTGATCGTGATCTGGATGCTGGCGCGGAAGCTGCGGAAAACGGATTTCACCACAGGCGTTGGAGCTGCGGAAGCACAGGGCAGGTGACTGAGGTGCTGTTCATCCTGCGAACGATCATCCGGAAGCTGCCGGGGATCGTCATCAAGCTGGTGCCGCTGCCCGAACCGGAAACGGTCACGGGCTTTGGCACAAGGGAGCGGGCGGGCGCGCTCTGCCGCAAAAACGGCTTTGCGCGCGTGCTGCTGGTGACCGACAAGACCCTTTTTGCGCTCGGACTTCATGAGAAAACCGCGGCTGCGCTCGACGAAGCCGGTATCCCATACGCCGTCTTTTCGGATATTTCCTCCGAGCCGAATCTGAGCATCATCGACAACGGCCGAAAGGCGCTCAACGAATGCCGCGCCGACGCCATCATCGCGCTGGGCGGCGGGGCGGTGATGGATTCCTGCAAGATGATCGCCGCCGGGGGAAGGCTGACGAGGCGGCGCTCCAAATCGCTCCTGCGGAAATTCCTGTTCGTTCCGAAGAAAACGCTGCCCATCATCGCCGTTCCCACCACGGCCGGGACCGGCGCGGAGATCACCGTCGGCGCGGTCGTGACGAATGACAGGGGACGGAAATGCGCCGGAGTCGTGGTCGGGCTGGACGTGCGGGACGTGATCCTCGACAGCGAGCTGACGCGGAACGCACCGAAATCCATCACCTGCGCCTGCGGCATCGACGCGCTGAGCCACGGATTGGAGGGGACGGTCGCGTCCGTCCGCGTTTCCGAGGCAGACCGGCAAAAGAGCATGGAATGCGTGAAGCTGGTGCTGGAAAATCTGCCCGTGCTGCTGGGCGAGCCGGGAAACGACGCAGCCCGGCAGAACCTGTGCCTTGCCGCCAATTACGGCGGGAACGCCATCAACAGGCAGCTTGCGGGATACGTTCACGCTGTCGCCCACTCCATCGGCGGAAAGTACCATATTTCCCACGGAAACGCCATCGCTCTGTCGCTGCTCCCGGTGATGAAGCTGCAGAAGGACCACTGCGTCAAACCGCTTGCGGCGCTGTCCCGCTATTGCGGCTGCGCGGATGAGGCCGCCGAGGACGCCGAAGCCTGCGAAATCCTGCTTGACCGGATCGCGGCGCTGCTGGCGCTCTGCGGCTTTGAAAGCCGGAAAGACCTGATCCCCCGGGAGGATTACCCAATGCTGGCGCGGGCAGCCGCATGGGATTCCATCAATTATTCCGCGCCTGTCGTCCTGTCGAACAGACAGATCTACGCCGTTCTGGATGAAATCAACGGAAGGTGAGAAAATGTATACGGAAGAAGCGATCCGCAGCATCGTCGAAAAGCAGCGCGCCTTTTTCCAAACCGGGAAAACGCTGGACGTTTCGTGGCGGATCGCCCAGCTGAAAAAGCTGAAGAACGCCGTCCTCGCTCATGAGGCGGAATTTGAGGCGGCGCTGAATGCCGATCTGGGCCGGAGCAGGGTGGAAGCCTACCTCTGCGATATCGGCCCCATCATCGTGGAGATCAACGAGACGATCCGGGGCCTGCGCAGATGGGCGAGGCCGGAAAAGCATTTCAGCGGGCTGATGTGCTTTCCCAGCGTGTCCACCACCGTCTATAAAATGCCCTACGGCGTGACCCTTATCATCAGCCCCTTCAATTTCCCGATTTTGCTGACCATCGGCGTTCTGCTTGCCAGCATCGCCGGGGGCAACACGGCGGTCATCAAGACAAGCTCGAAGTCCGGGGCCTGCACGGAAGCGCTGAAACGGTTCTTCGCCGAGACCTTCGACGAGGAATACGTGGCGCTCATCGACGGGGGACACGACGTGGCCGATCTCTGCCTTGCCCAGCGCTTCGATAAGATCTTCTATACCGGTTCGCCGAAGGTGGCCAAGCACGTGATGGCAGAGGCGTCGAAGAACCTGACACCGGTGGCGCTGGAGCTTGGCGGCGAAACGGGGAACTGGTGCCTTGTCCGCAGGGACGCAGACATCCGGGACGCTGCCCGCAAGATCGCGTTCTTCAAGCTCTGCAACGCGGGCCAGATCTGCATCAACATCAACCAGATCGCCGTCGCCCGGGAGATCGCGGACGAATTCCTCACGGCGCTGAAAGCGGAGTTCATCCGGCAGGTGGGTGAGAATCCGGAGACGAACGAGGAATACCCGAAGCTGATTTCGGCTTCGGTGTATGAAAAGTGCGAAAAGCTCTCGGACGAGTTCCGCGACCGAATCTGCTTCGGCGGCAGCGGGGTGCGGGAAACGCGGAGGTTTGCGCCGACGGTGCTGTATCCGGTGGACAAAAACGACGAGATCGTGCAGCATGAACTGTTCTGCCCGATCCTGCCGGTCGTGCCGTTCGACGAGGAAAAGGTCGATGAGATACTGGATACGATGGCAGCGCGGGAGCATCCGCTGGCGCTGTATCTCTTTACGAAGGATATCCGCTGGGCGGAGCGGGTGATGTCGACCCAGCAGTACGGCGGCGGGTGCATCAACGAGGTCTGCGTCCACATGATGGTCAAGGGCGTTCCCTTCAACGGGACCGGGCATTCCGGCATGGGCGCTTATCACGGCGAATGGGGCTTCCGGGAGTTTACCCATCCCCAGACCGTTCTGAAAGGCAAAACGCATTGGAATCTGCCGCTGCGGGAACATCCCTACGGCGGGAAGAACGAGCAAACTAAAATGAAGCTGCTGAAGCTCTTTGAGAAATAACCTGCAGACGGATGCGAACCGGCGCACGGCATTCACCGTGCGCCGGAAATGTTATCTGCCGTCCGTGAGACACGCGGCATTGAAGCCGGGGTTCACCGCATAGACGTTCTTCTGATCGAGACGCTCCTGCGTGAGCCGCAGCGCTTCACCGAACCGCTGGAAGTGCACGATCTCCCGTTCCCGCAGGAAGCGGATGACCTGCGTCACGTCCGGGTCGTCACAGAGACGCAGGATGTTGTCATAGGTGACGCGGGCCTTCTGCTCTGCCGCAAGGTCCTCCGTCAGGTCGGCGATGGTATCGCCAGTGACCTGCAGACAGGCTGCCGAAAACGGAACGCCGGCAGCGGAAGCAGGGAAGACTCCGGTAGTGTGGTCCGCAAAGTAGGCGTCGAACCCGCCCGATTTCAGCTGTTCATCGGAGAGACATCGAGTGAGCTGATGCACCAGTGCGCCGATCATCTCCAGATGACCGAGTTCTTCCGTGCCGATATCCGTCAGCAGCCCCTTCAGTTCCGGGTAGGGCATACTGTAGCGCTGGCTCAGATAGCGCAGGGAAGCGCCCAGCTCGCCGTCCGGTCCGCCGTACTGGGTCAGGATGATCTGTGCCAGCTTGGGGTTCGTATTCTGGATGCGGACGGGGAACTGCAGTTTCTTTTCATAGATAAACATCAGCAATCCATCCTTTCCCCGTCTCCGGCACGGTATTCCCACGGCCACGGCTCATTCAGCCATACCCAGCCGGTCTCGGCGGTGACCTGCGTCTGCTCCAGCGGGCCGAAGCGCGCTTCGTAGGTCTCGCGTCCTTTACGGAGCAGAGACGCATATTCCGTATAAAACTTCAGCGCTTCCGCGTCGTCCGCGTGAGTGTCCAGATACAGCCCCAGCTCCTGCACCACGAAGCACAGCGCCATCAGCTCGCCCATGGGCGTGCCGGTGAACTGCGCCGGAACGGCGTTCACCGCGTTCATCCACGGCAGGTCAAGGCCGGGGAAGAGCGTCCCACGTGCCAGCGCCTCCGCATTCTGATACCTGCGCGGGTTTTTCTGCTGCGCGGGCACGTAGGCTGAAGCGAGCTGCCCGCAGACGGGCAGACCGCCCTGCGTATCGTCACAGCCGCCGGAGCGGCCTTTCATCAGATCCATTTTTGCCTCCTTCGGAAGTCCGGACGCCGCATCACGGCGGTCCTGCTTCCGGTTCATCCTATGCGGGAGAGGGCGTCTTGTGTATATGCCGTGAAACGGGTATGCAAAAACGCAAAATATTGTGAAGTGTTACATCGAGGGAAATATTGACAAGCATTTCCGAAGATTGTATACTTTGTAGTATCGTGAAATACGTGTGACCTATGTTCGCGAATAAGTAAAGGAGGAAACTCAAACCATGCTTGACCCGACTATTTACAAAGACTGGCAAATCGCTGAGGAAGCTGAAAAGACGCTGCCCAGCGTGGAAGAATTCCGTCAGAAGATGGGACTTCTCCCCGACGAAATCATCCCCTACGGCAAGACCCCGAAGCTGGACTTCGTGAAGATCATGAACCGCCTGAAGGATAAGCCCGACGGCAAGTTCATCGAAGTCACCGCCATCACCCCCACTCCTCTGGGCGAAGGCAAGTCCACCACCAGCCTCGGTCTGATCGAAGGTCTGGGCCAGCTCGGCAAGACCGTCGGCGGCTGCCTGCGTCAGCCCTCCGGCGGCCCCACCTTCAACGTGAAGGGCACCGCGGCCGGCGGCGGCAATGCGCTGCTCATGCCCATGACCGAGTTCTCCCTCGGCCTGACCGGCGACATCAACGATATCATGAACGCGCATAACCTGGCTATGGTCGCCCTGAACGCCCGTATGCAGCACGAGCGCAACTACACTGACGAGCAGCTGGCCAAGCGCGGCCTGCGCCGTCTGGACATCGACCCCGAGCGCATCGAGATGGGCTGGGTCCTCGACTTCTGCGCGCAGGGCCTGCGCAACATCCGCATCGGCATGGGCGAAGGCAAGATGAACGGCTTCGAGATGAACTCCAAGTTCGGCATCGCCGTGTCCTCCGAGCTGATGGCCATCCTCGCCATCGCCCGCGACCTGAAGGATCTGCGTGAGCGTATCGCCAACATCATCGTGGCCTACGACAAGAAGGGCAACCCCGTGACCACCCACGACCTCGAGGTCGACGGCGCCATGGCCGCCTTCATGCGCAACACCATCAACCCCACTCTGTGCTACACCGTCGAGCATCAGCCCTGCCTCGTGCATGCCGGCCCCTTCGCCAACATCGCCATCGGCCAGAGCTCCATCATCGGCGACCGCCTCGCTCTGAAGCTGTTCGATTACCACGTGACCGAGTCCGGCTTCGCTGCCGATATCGGCTTCGAGAAGTTCTGGAACGTCAAGTGCCGTCTGAGCGGCCTGAAGCCCAACGTGTCCGTCCTCGTCTGCACCGTCCGCGCTCTGAAGATGCACGGCGGCGGCCCGGCTGTCGTTGCCGGCAAGCCTCTGCCTGAGGAATACAAGACCGAGAACCTCGAGCTCCTGAAGGCCGGCTGCGCCAACCTGTTCCATCATGTGAACACCGTTAAGAAGTCCGGCATCCAGCCCGTGGTCTGCATCAACAAGTTCTACACCGATACCGAGGCCGAGATCCAGCTGATCAAGGACCTCTGCAAGGAGCAGAACGTCCGCTGCGCCGCTTCCAACCACTGGAAGGAAGGCGGCAAGGGCGCCATTGAGCTGGCCGAGGCCGTCGTGGATGCCTGCGAAGACGAAGTCAACCTGAAGTACCTGTACGAGCTGGATATGCCTCTGCGTCAGCGCGTCGAGCTGATCGCCAAGGAAGTCTACGGCGCCGACGGTGTCGACTGGTCTCCTCTCGCCACCGAGAAGGCCGAGCGCTTCGAGGCCGATCCTCACTACGCCGATTTCTGCACCATGATGGTCAAGACCCACCTGTCCCTGTCCGACAAGCCCGAAGTCAAGGGCGTGCCCAAGGGCTGGCGTCTGCCCATCCGCGACATCCTGGTCTACGGCGGCGCGAAGTTCCTCTGCCCGATGGCTGGCACCATCACCATGATGCCCGGCACCGGCTCCGACCCCGCTTATCGTCGGATCGACATCGACACCGAGACCGGCAAGGTCAGCGGCCTGTTCTGATCTGATTTAACGGAAAGGGTAAACGATGAGCTTTCTGAATCAGGAAATTCAGGCGTTTACCGACGTTCTCGCCTCCAAGGCCTCCGTGCCTGGGGGCGGGGGCGCCTCCGCTCTGGTAGGCGCCGTCGGTACCGCTCTTGGCTCCATGGTCGGCGCGCTGACCGTCGGCAAGAAAAAGTATGCCGACGTGGAAGCGGAGATCATCGAGCTGATGAAGAAGGCGGATGTTGTCCGCGCCGAGCTGCTGAAGCAGATCGACGAGGACGCCCGCGTCTTCGAGCCCCTCAGCAAGGCCTACGGTCTCCCCAAGGAGACGGAAGAGCAGAAGGCAGAGAAGGAAAAGATCATGGAAGCCTGCCTGCACGAAGCCTGCTCCGTTCCCATGGAGATCATGGTCAAATGCTGCGAAGCCATTGAGCTGCAGAAGGAATTTGCGGCCAAGGGCAGCAGCCTCGCCATTTCCGACGCCGGCGTCGGCGTTGCCTTCTGCAAGGCCGCCCTGCAGGGCGCCAGCCTGAACGTGTTCATCAACACGAAGAGCATGAAGCAGCGCGATTACGCCGATGGGCTGAACAAGCAGGCGATGGATATGCTGGCGAAATACGTTCCCATGGCGGACGAGATCTACGAGAGCGTGTTCGCACGCCTTCGTCCCGCGGAATAAGGAGAAGAAAATGGCTGAGATTCTCAAAGGTAAAGAAGTCGTAGCCGCCATGAAGGAAAAGCTCACGGCGGACGTGGCCGAGCTGCAGGCGAAGGGCGTCAACCCCACGCTGGCGATCGTGCGCGTCGGTGAGCGTCCCGACGATATCAGCTACGAAAAGGGCGCCATGACCCGCTGCAAGGGCATCGGCGTCGAGGTCAAGAATTTCGTCCTGCCCGGCGACTGCACGCAGGATGACCTTCTGGCCGTCATCAAAGAGGTCAATGAGGACAAGAACATCCACGGCTGCCTGCTCTTCCGTCCTCTGCCCAAGACCATGGACGAGAACTACGTCCGCAATCAGCTGGACCCCGCCAAGGACGTGGACGGCATCACCGACCTGAGCATGGCCGGTACCTATGCCTGCACCGAGCTGGGCTTCCCGCCCTGCACCCCCACCGCCTGCATGGAGATCCTTGAGCATTTCGGGATCGACCTGAAGGGCAAGCGCGTCTGCGTCGTGGGCCGCAGCCTCGTGGTCGGCAAGCCTGCCGCCATCATGGCTATCCAGCGCAACGGCACCGTTACCGTGTGCCATACCAAGACCAAGGACATGGCTTCCGTCGTTCGGGAAGCCGATGTGGTCATCGCCGCCGCCGGTAAGGCCGGTGTGGTGGGCGAGGGCTTCTTCCGCGAAGGCCAGATCGTCATCGACGTGGGCATCAACTTCGACGAAGAAGGCAATATGAAGGGCGACGTGGACTTTGCCGCTGCCGAACCCGTGGTCGCCGCGATCACGCCCGTGCCCGGCGGCGTGGGCACCGTCACCACCAGCGTCCTCGTGAAGCACGTCATTCAGGCTGCTCAGCGGACGATCTGAGAAATTTTGCCCTGAATTTGCAATTTGGGTGTTGTTATATCGGAAAACATCTGATATAATACGTCTGAAATTCCGCGTAATACCATTAAGAGAGGGTTTTTGTAATGATTATCATTGCCGAAAAGATCAACGGCTCCATTCCGTCCGTTGCCAAGGCGATCGCTGCGCATGACGAAGAGTTCCTGAAGGATCTCGCCATCCGTCAGTCTGAGCAGATCGGCGAAGGCGAAGGCTTCATCGACGTTTGCTCTTCCGTCGCTCCCGAAGTGGAGTTCGATACCATGCGTTGGATGCTCGACCTGGTGCAGGGCGTGACCGATACCCCCATCAGCGTTGACAGCCCCAATGCCGAGTGCCTCGCGCAGCTGCTTCCTTACGTGAAGAAGCCCGGCCTCGTGAACTCCGTTTCCGGCGAAGGCAACAAGCTCGACCTGATCTTCCCCCTGCTGGCCAAGCCCGAATACAAGGATTGGCAGGTCATGGCTCTGCTGAGCGACGATACCGGTATCCCCAAGTGCGCCGCTGACCGTCTGCGCGTGTTCGATAAGATCATGGCGAAGGCGAAGGAATACGGCATCGATCCCAGCCGTATCCACATCGATCCCCTGGTCGAGATGCTCTGCACCTCCGAAGACGGCATTGCCATGGTCGTCGAAGTCATGACCAAGATCCGTGAGCAGTATCCCACCATCCACATCTCCGGCGCTGTCAGCAACATCAGCTTCAATCTGCCTGCCCGTAAGCTGGTCAACATGGCGTTCGTGTGCCTGGCCATCAATGCCGGCATGGATTCCGCCGTGTTCGATCCTCTGGACAAGCAGCTGCTGGGCGTTATCTATGCCACCGAAGCTCTGTTGGGCATGGATGATTTCTGCATGGAGTATATCGGCGCTTTCCGTGAGGAGCGCATCGCTGCCACCACGAAGAAAAAGGTGTAATTGCGCATAACGCGCTTCACATTTGTTGTCCATTTGTTTTTACAATTTATTTTAGGAGGAATTTCCAATGTCTAAGCTCGAAGAAGTCAAGGCTGCCGTTGAAAAAGGCAAGGTTAAGATCGTTGCCGGTCTGACCCAGGAAGCTCTGGATGAGGGCTTCAGCGCTGCTCAGATCCTGAATGATGGCATGATCGGTGCCATGGCCATCGTTGGCGAGAAGTTCAAGAACAACGAGATCTTCGTCCCCGAGATGCTGATCGCTGCCCGCGCCATGAAGAAGGGCGTGGAAGTCCTGACTCCCCATCTGAAGGCTGCCGGCACTGAGTCCGCTGGCAAGCTGATCCTCGGCACCGTCGCTGGTGACCTGCATGACATCGGCAAGAACCTCGTCGGCATGATGATCGAAGGCGCTGGCTTCGAAGTCATCGACCTGGGC
>JAZQQF010000169.1:0-5343 GCA_045628925.1 Oscillospiraceae bacterium
TTTCAGACTGACGGAGTCGGGCAGCTTGTAGACCTGACTTTCGTGCCACACCAGCGTTTCGCTGAAGCCGGGGTGATTGGATTCGTCGGCGTGTTCGCAGAACTGCTGCTGCCCGTTCTGACAGTAGTAGCAGGTGCCGCAGAATTTGAGGAAGTTGCCCGCGACCCGGTCGCCCACCTTCAGGCCCTTTTTCTTCGCCTTTTCGCCCACCTCGATGATGACGCCGGACACCTCATGGCCCATCCCGTAAGGGACCTCCCAGCCGAAGATGCCCTCCACCAGATGGGGGTCGGAGCCGCAGATGGCGCAGTAGGCTACCTTGATCTTCACGTCCTCCGGGCCGACCGGATCCTCCGGCACGTCCCAGACTTCGATCTTGCCGCGCTTGACCGGATCCTTCTCCCGCAGGGAACCGACCCGCACGCAGCGGATGGATTTCATAGCGTTTCCTTCTTTCCTGTCGTGATTTGTTTTTCAGACGATCCGCGTCCCGTTCAGGGAGGCGAAAACGAGGGTATCCCCCTCATAGCGCAAGGTCAGCAGAAACGGCGGGGCTTCCTCACTGAGCAGACGAAGGAAGATCCTGTCGCCCTCCCAGATGGGCAGCGCGGTGACCTTTGATTTTTCCACCCATTCCAGATCGCCCTCATTGCATTCGATCAGCTCGCCTGAGAAATCATCGGAGGTGAAGAGATACATATACTCCGTTTCCCATTCGTTGCTGACGAAGGTGACCACGCCGCGGAAGCGGAAGGAATGAAGCGTCAGCCCGGTTTCCTCCAGCACCTCCCGCCGGAGACATTCATCCGGGCTTTCATCCGCCTCAAAGCCGCCGCCCACGCCGATCCACTTGTCGTGGTTCAGGTCGTTCTGCTTTTTCACGCGATGGAGCATCAGATAGCGTTCGCCCTGCTCCAGATAACATAAAGTTGTGTTTCTCATAACCGGATTATATACCTTGGAATGCAATCCGTCAAGCGGGCGGACAGATTCGGCGCGGGAACGGAAGCGGCAGGGGATTTTTGCGAAAATTGAAAATACCCCTTTACAAATCGGGAAGAGTATGCTTTAATATAACTGTAATTATTACAGTTAGGGGAATCCGATATGAGCCATCCGGAACAAAACGGCACAAAGTTTTCCCGAAAAGGCGGCAGCGTCTATGAGGCGCTCTGCCATACGAAGGCGCATCCTTCGGCTGAAACGCTCTATCAGCAGCTGCGGGAGCAGTTCCCGAACCTGAGCCGGACCACCGTGTACACGAACCTGCACCGTCTGCGGGAGCAGGGGAATATCATCTGCGTCGGCGTGGTGGAGGGAGCGGAGCGCTATGATGCGAACGTGTCGCCCCATCCCCATTTTTTCTGCGACCGCTGCGGCGCGGTGCTGGATTTAGAGGGATTGCCGGAGCAGAACGAGCTGTGCCGGATGGCGGAGGAGCGGAACGGCGTGCGCGTGCTGGGGCACGAGCTGAACTTTCACGGCCTGTGCGCCGCCTGCCTTTCGGCGGAAGAACAAAGGACTTAATGTCAAATTATCATAAATAACACGGAGGAAACAATCATGAAGAAGTTTATCTGCACCGTCTGCGGCTACGTTTACGAGGGCGCCGAAGCGCCGGAGAAGTGCCCCCAGTGCAAGGCCCCCGCTTCCAAGTTTCAGGAGCAGGCCGGTGAAATGAGCTGGGCAGCCGAGCACGTGGTGGGCGTGGCGCAGGGCGTTCCGCAGGACATCATCGACGATCTGCGCGCCAACTTCAACGGCGAGTGCAGCGAGGTGGGTATGTATCTGGCCATGTCCCGCGTGGCCTTCCGCGAGGGCTATCCTGAGATCGGCCTGTACTGGGAAAAGGCCGCCTACGAGGAAGCTGAGCACGCCGCGAAGTTCGCCGAGCTGCTGGGCGAAGTCGTGACCGACTCTACCAGGAAGAACCTCGAAATGCGCGTGGAAGCCGAGAACGGCGCCACCGCCGGTAAGACCGACCTTGCCAAGCGCGCCAAGGCCCTGAATCTGGATGCGATCCACGACACCGTGCATGAGATGGCGAGAGACGAAGCGCGGCACGGGAAGGCGTTTGCGGGTCTGCTCAAGCGGTATTTCGGGAAGTAAGTCATGCGGACGATCGTTACTTACGAGACCAGCCACGGAACGGCGGAGAGGCTGGCCCGCATCATCGCAGAGAAGCTGGAAGCGACCTGCATCAACGTGAACACCCCCTACATGGCCGAGGATGAAACCGGCTATGACGCGCTGGTTCTGGTCTTTGGCTTCCGCGGCCCCTATACCGCGCAGATGACCAAGCTGTTCCTGAGCCGGATGCAGGGCAAGCTGAAAAACAAGCACGTCGTCGTGGTGGGCGAGGGCATCTTCTCCGACAAGGAGTTTCCAACGGTGGCGGAGGGGCTGAAGGCGCTGGCCGCGCCCCTGAGTTTCCAGAGCTATTTCACCCGCGGCCAGCTGCGCATGGCGACGCTGACCTTTGAGGAACGGCATCTGCTGGGCAAGTTCGCGGAGCTGACCGGCATGGAATTGAAGGACATGGGCGAATTTGATCCCAAGTCCGGCGAGGCCATCGCCCAGAGCATCTATGACGAGTTGAAGGACGCGCCCGTGGTGGCGGACGAAGTGCAGAAGCGCTGGATCTGCACCGTCTGCGGTTACGTCCACACCGGCGACGAGCCGCCCGCCGAATGCCCCAACTGCAAAAAGCCCGCAAGCGCGTTCAAGCCGCTGGACGGCGGCGCGCAGCCTGCGGAAACGAAAGAAGCAAAGCCCGAAAACATCGAAAAAACGGAGGAAAAGAATATGAAGAAGTTTATCTGCACCGTCTGCGGTTATGTTTACGAGGGCGCCGAAGCGCCGGAGAAGTGCCCCCAGTGCAAGGCCCCCGCTTCCAAGTTTCAGGAGCAGGCCGGTGAAATGAGCTGGGCCGCCGAGCACGTGGTCGGCGTGGCGCAGGGCGTTCCGCAGGATATCATCGACGATCTGCGCGCCAACTTCAACGGCGAGTGCAGCGAGGTGGGTATGTATCTGGCCATGTCCCGTGTGGCGTTCCGCGAGGGCTATCCCGAGATCGGCCTGTATTGGGAAAAGGCCGCTTATGAAGAAGCCGAGCACGCCGCGAAGTTCGCCGAGCTGCTGGGCGAGGTCGTGACCGACTCTACCAGGAAGAACCTCGAAATGCGCGTGGAAGCCGAGAACGGCGCCACCGCCGGCAAGACCGACCTTGCCAAGCGCGCCAAGGCCCTGAATCTGGATGCCATCCACGACACCGTGCATGAGATGGCGAGAGATGAAGCGAGACACGGGAAGGCGTTTGCGGGTCTGCTCAAGCGGTATTTCGGCTGAGATTTTCCGCATTTTCGGGGGAACAGGGTCACCTGTTCCCCTTTTTTAGGCCTATTGACATTGTACACATATTGTGATAACATTTGCATAGAATGGCTGCGAAGGAGATTGCGATATGCGTACACAGACCAATTTGAATATCCGCACGGATGCTGAGGTGAAAGCTGCTGCAGAACAGCTGTTTGAAGCTCTGGGATTGAATATGTCCACAGCGGTCAATATCTTTCTCCGTCAGGCGATTCGGCAGGGAGGACTTCCGTTTGAAGTGAAAATGGATGTCCCCAATGAAACTACCGCTGCTGCTATTGCAGAGGGTCGCGCCCTTATGCAGGATAAAAATGCACAGGGCTACACCAATATGAAAGATCTGCGTGCGGCACTGGAAGTATGAATTGCGAAGTAAGATTTACCAGCCAGTTTAAGCGGGATATCAAGCTGGCGCAAAAGCAGGGGAAGGATATCGACAAGCTGTTTGCGGTGGTGGATGTCCTTGCAAAAGGGGAAACGCTTGCGCCGAAGTACAGGGATCATGATTTGAGCGGCGACTATTCGGGGTGCCGTGAGTGCCACATCGAACCGGATTGGCTTTTGATCTACGAGATCGACCACGGTCTGCTGATCCTGGTTCTGAACCGCATCGGCAGTCATTCAGATCTGTTTCGGTAAAAGATCATCCACGACACCGTGCATGAGATGGCGAGAGATGAAGCCCGGCACGGGAAGGCGTTCGCGGGTCTGCTCAAGCGGTATTTCGGGAAGTAAGTCAAAACGAAAAAAGCGGTAGCGCTGCAGAACAGACAAATCTGCGGCGCTCCCTTTTTCGGTTGCAAAACCTCCCCATCTGTACTATAGTAATATATATCTTGAACGCACAGGGAGGTATGCTGGATGACGAAGCTGAAGGTCGATCCCGGCATCTGCGGGATGGTCGCCGTGGTCAGCGCAGATTCGGAGGACGGGGAGACCGTCCGCGTGGAAGTGGAAAGTCCCTGCCCGGCCATTCAGGGCATGATGGCGGAGCTGGGCGCGGAATTTGACGTGTTCGACGTGTGCATGGTGAAGCCCGGAATGGGGCCTTTCTATGAATACGCCGCTGAGAAGCTGCCCGGTCACGCGGGCTGCCCGATCTGCGCGGGCATCGCCAAATGCATCGAAGCCGAGTGCCATATGGCGCTGAAAAAAGACGTGAGCTTTACCTTTGAGGCATGACGGAATGGACGAACGAACGGAAAACCTGCTGAAAAAGCAGACCCGCCTCCAGCGGACGCAGGTCTGGCTGACGGTCATCATCCTGCTCATCGTGGTCGCCGCCGCCGCCCTTCTGCTGGGGCTGTTCCGCTCCATCGGGAACACGGTCACGCTGGCGGCGGAAAAGCTGGAAGCGCTGGACATGGACGCGGTGAATCACGCGCTTGACGGGTTCGGTGCTGCGGCGGAGCAGATGTCGGCACTGGATATGGAGCAGGTGGGGGACGCCATCTCGTCCCTGCAGACCGCCGCGGAAAAGCTGGGAACGCTGGATCTGGAGCAGCTGAACAAGCTGGCCTCTGCGATGGAAGGCACGGCGGAAAAGCTGCAAGGCGCAGCTGACGCTATTTCCGGCCTGTTTAACTGGAGATAAACAAATTCGCGCCCGCACGGGAGATTTCCCGTGCGGGCGTAAATCATGAAAAGCGCAAAAAACCTGTTGAAAAGCGGCGGGGGATATAGTACAATGAACAAAATTGAAATTTGTTCAGGAGGTAAGAACATGATCCCTTATTCCGATGAAGAGCTGAAGGTCGTCGGCGAACATATCAATACCACGTCCTTCGGCGGCAGATTTGCTTTCAAGACCCCCAAGTACAATACCCCCATCACCCCCAAGGAGAACCTGAAGCTCTGCGTGAAGCGTGAGAAGCCCGCGTGGTTCCCCACCTCTGCGGATTTCCTCAATCTGGAGTCCCGCACCAATATCGACCATATCGCCCGTGCGGAAGTCATGGACATGGGACC
>JAZQQF010000170.1:0-27657 GCA_045628925.1 Oscillospiraceae bacterium
GCGCTTTGGTTCAGTTGTCAGGGCAGACGGACACAGATCTCCCGGAGTGCCTGCAGGCAGGTATCCACTTCCTGCTCCGTATTCCGGTGCCCGAAGGAGAAGCGCAGCGTCCCTTCCGGGAAGGTGCCCAGCGCCCGGTGCGCCGCGGGCGCGCAGTGAAGTCCCACCCGCGTCTGAATGCCGTAGTCCCGGTCCAGCAGCGCCGCCGCCTCCGCGTTCCCGCCGCCCCGCAGGGTGACCGACACCACCGGCGCCCGGTCCTGCAGGTCGTCCCGCCCGATGAGCCGGAGGCGGGGGATCTCCCGCACCCCGTCCAGAAACCGCCCGGTCAGGCGCAGTTCATCGTCCAGCAGCTTCGCCGGGTCATGATTGCGGAGATAACCGAGCGCGCCGGAAAGCCCGTAAAGTCCCGGCAGGTTCAGCGTGCCCGCCTCGAAGCGGTCGGGCATGAAATCCGGCATGGTCTCCAGATGGCTGGCGCTGCCGGTGCCCCCGGCGATGAGCGGCTCCATCTGCGGAGCAAGGCCGGGCCGGATCAGGAAGCCCCCGGTCCCCTGCGGGCCGAGAAGGGTCTTGTGCCCGGTGAAGGCCAGTGCGGCGATGTGCATCCGCTCCAGGTGGAGGGGGAACAGCCCGGCGGTCTGCGCGGAATCCACGATGAGCAGCAGCCCCCGCCGGTCACAGACTTCTCCCAGCCGTTCGATGGGCTGCACCGTTCCGCAGACGTTGGAGGCGTGGGTGCAGACGATGGCGCGGGTATTGGGCCGAATCAGCGCCTCCACCCGGCCCATCAGCAGGTTCCCAGCCGGGTCGGAGGGGATGCGGTCGAAGGTGACGCCCGCTTCCACCAGCTGCCGTAGGGGGCGCATGACGGCATTGTGCTCCATCGACGAGATCAGCACATGGTCGCCGGGGCGGAGCAGCCCCTTCAGGAGCTGGTTCAGCGCGGCGGTGATGCCGGCGGTGAAGACCGTGTTCCGCGGATCCGTGCCGCCGAACAGAGCGGTCACCTCCTCCCGCAGGGAATAGAGCGTCTCCTCCGCCTCATAGGCGCTGGCATAGCCTCCGCGCCCCACGTTGCTGCCCACCTCCGTGAGATAACGCAGCATCTCCGCCGCAGCCTCCGGCGGCTTGGGGAAGGAGGTTGCCGCATGGTCCAGATAGATGCGTTTCTGCTCCATATCCGAATAGATCCTTTCCGCAGCGCGTCAGTTGATAGCATATTATACCGCCCGCGCTTCCTGCCTGTCAACGAAAGGAAGGAGGCATGACCATCGTCATGCGGAAAAAGAAAATAGTCACAATTCTGTCATAAAACCGTTACCTCTGCTATCTTTTCAAACGAGGCATTCCTGTATATAATCAGCCATATAAGCGAAATCCATAATATTCAGTGATAACCGGGCATGATAATTGGAGGAAAAGGAGAAGTTCACCATGGAACCGAAGAAGGAAGCGATCACCCTCTCCCTCTGCGGCCTGCTGATCGGCGTCATCGCCGCGGCGCTGGTGCTGCTGGGCAATCCGGCGAATATGGGCTTCTGCATCGCCTGTTTCCTGCGGGATACGGCGGGCGCGCTGGGGCTGCACCGGGCCGCCGCCGTGCAGTATCTGCGGCCGGAGGTCGTCGGCCTCGTGCTGGGCGCGTTTATCATGGCGCTGTGCCGGAAGGAGTTTGCACCCAAAGGCGGCAGCGCGCCGCTTACCCGGTTCCTGCTGGCGGTGTGCGTCATGGTGGGCTGCCTCACGTTTCTCGGCTGCCCCTTCCGCATGGTCCTCCGCCTCGCCGGGGGCGACGGGAACGCCCTTGTGGGACTTCTCGGCTTCGTCTGCGGCATCGGTGCGGGTGTGCTGTTTCTGAATCACGGCTATTCGCTGAAACGGAGCTATCCGCAGGCGAAGGCGGAGGGAGCCGCATTCCCGGTGCTGACCGTTCTGCTGCTCCTGCTGAGTCTTGCAGTTCCCGCGCTGTTCCTCCGGACGGAGGCGGGCGGCGGCCCCGGCGCGCTGCACGCGCCGCTCGTCGTATCGCTTGTCGCGGGGCTGTTGGTGGGCGCCGGCGCACAGCTGACGCGGCTCTGCATGGTGGGCGGCTTCCGCGACCTGATGCTGTTCCGCTCCGTCCGGCTGCTGCTGGGCTTCATCGGCATTTTCATCGCCGCGCTCATCATGAACCTCTGCTTCGGCAAATTCAGCTTCGGCTTTGAAGGCCAGCCTGTCGCCCACAATGACTGGCTGTGGAATTTCCTCGGTATGCTGCTGGTGGGCTATGGCAGCACCCTGCTGGGCGGCTGCCCGCTGCGGCAGCTGGTGCTGGCGGGCGAAGGCAATACGGATTCGGCAGTGACGGTGCTGGGATTTCTGGTCGGCGCAGCCATGTGCCATAATTTCGGCCTTGCCGCCTCGGCGGCAGGCCCCACGGCGAACGGGAAGGTCGCCGTGATCGTCTGCCTCATCCTTGTCAGCGTTCTCGCGCTGGCGAATACAAAACGCGCGGGCGGGAGGAAAAACACATGATCGACGCAAGGGGCCGGTCCTGCCCGGAGCCGGTGCTGATGCTCCGCAGGGCCATGGAAAGCAAAGAAGCGCAGTATGAGATCGCGGTGGATAACCGCGTGAGCGTGGAAAATATCACGCGCTATGCCCGCCATGCGGGTTACCGCGTGACCGAACAGGCGAAGGGGGACGAATGGGTCCTCCGGCTGGAGAAATGATCTTTCTGGCAACGGTCTATTCCCACTTCGGGGCCATCCGGCTCCGGCGGGAACTGAAAAAGGAAGGCATCGAGGGAACGCTGCAGCCCGTGCCGCGGGCGCTCAGCTCCTCCTGCGGGACCTGCCTGCGCTTTGAAGCGCCGCCGGATTTCCGGCTGCCCGCGCGATTGCGGGAGGATGTGGAAAAGCTCGCGGAGGAGACGGCGGGCGGCTATCGGGTACTGGAAGCGGCGGAGGAAGGGCTATGAGCGATATCAGAATGACGAAGCTGGCCTCCTGCGCCGGCTGCGGGGCCAAGGTAGGCGCGGGGCTGCTGGCCCAGCTGCTGGAGGGGCTTCCCGTCCGGCAGGATGAGCGCCTCATCGTGGGCTACGACAGGAGCGACGACGCCTCCGTTTACGTGCTGGATGAGCATACCGCGCTGGTGCAGACGGTGGACTTCTTCCCCCCGGTGGCGGACGATCCGTTCCTCTTCGGACAGATCGCTGCCTGCAATGCGCTCAGTGACGTATACGCCATGGGAGGCGAACCCCGCCTCGCCATGAATATCATGACGGTCAGCCCGCAGATGGATCGGGAGGCCGTTCACGCCGTCCTCCGGGGCGGTTATGAAAAAGCCTACGAGGCGGGCGTGGTCATCACCGGCGGCCACACGATCGAGGACAGCGAGCCGAAATACGGGCTGGCCGTCACGGGCTTTGTGGACCCTGCCCGGGTGCTGACCAATTCCGGCGCGAAGCCGGGCGACGTGCTGCTGCTCACAAAGCCGCTGGGTGTGGGCATCCTGCTCACGGCGGCGAAGGGCGATCTGGTGCCGGAAGCGCTGCTCGGGAAGCTCTATCGGCAGATGGCGACGCTGAACCGCGCAGCAAAGAACTGTATGCTCCGCTTTGAAGTCCATGCCTGCACGGACGTGACCGGGTTCAGCCTGCTGGGCCATGCCTGCGAGATGGCCTGCGGCAGCGGCTGCACCGTGCATATCGAAGCAGACCGCGTTCCTTATCACCGGGAAGCGTGGGAGCTGGCGGATATGGGCTTCGTGCCCGCGGGGGCTTACCGGAACCGGGACTTTGCCGGGCCGCAGACAGGGTGGGCGAAGGAGATCCCGCTGCCGCTGCAGGATATCCTGTTCGACCCGCAGACCTCCGGCGGCCTGCTGATCGCCGTTTCGGAGCGGGACGCGGAAAAGCTGCTGGCGGCGCTGAACAGCGAAACGGCGGGCGCGGCCATCGTGGGATACGTGACCGAGGCAGCCGAAACGGCGGTCATCGTGGAGTAATTATCATACCTGCAGAAATCCCGCGGACTTTTTGAAACGCAAGTTATATGGGGGTGGATCCGGCCCGGTGGCCGGCACGGACTTCAAATCCGGTCGTGAGGCGGTTTGCGCCGACTCAGGTGTGTTCGATTCGCACACATCCCCGCCAGATACTTTTTTCAGCGCACCGGCGGACCCAGTCCGCCGGTTAGCGCTATTCGCCCGTTTTCACGGACAGGAGGCGCGAAACCATGGAAAAACGCATCATCATGGGCACGGCGGGCCACGTGGACCACGGGAAGACCGCGCTCGTCCGCTATATGACCGGCGTGAACACCGACCGGCTCAAGGAAGAGCAGAGCCGGGGCATCACCATCGAGCTGGGCTTCGCGCCCTTCGACCTGCCGGACGGGCAGCGCATCGGCATCGTGGATGTGCCGGGCCACGAAAAATTCATCCGCAATATGCTGGCGGGCACCACGGGCATCGACCTTGTGCTGTTCGTCATCGCGGCGGACGAGGGCGTCATGCCCCAGACGCGGGAGCATATGGATATCCTGCGGCTGCTGGGCGTTACCCGGGGCATCGTGGTGCTGACGAAGATTGATTTGGTAGATGAGGAATGGCTGGAACTGGTGCGGGAGGACGTGGCCGAATATCTGAAGACCAGCCCGCTGAAGGACGCGCCGGTGGCGGAAGTTTCCTCCGTGACGGGCGAGGGCGTCGAAGACCTGATCCGCCTCATCGGGGAAAAGTGCGCGGAGGTGCCATCACGGCCCAGCCGGGGCGCCTGCCGCCTTGCCATCGACCGGGCCTTCACCATGGCCGGTTTCGGCACGGTGGTGACCGGGACGCTGTGGAGCGGCAGCATCCGCGTGGGCGATACGCTGGAGCTGCTCCCCGCCGGGAAGCAGGTGCGCGTCCGCTCCCTGCAGGTACACGGCGAAAAACGTGAGGAAGTTCAGGCGGGCGAACGGGTGGCCGTGAACCTGCCCGGCGTGGAGAAGGAGACCGCCGAGCGCGGCGGCTGGCTCATCACGCCGGGGGCGATGGCGGAGAGCCGGAGAATGGATATCCGGCTGGAGCTGCTGCCCGATGCGCCGGAAATGGCGAACCACGCCCGCGTCCACGTGCATCACGGCACGGCGGAGGCGCTGGCGAGAGTGAAGCTGCTGGACCGGGAGGCCCTGCAGCCCGGCGAGAGCTGCTATGCCCAGCTGGAACTGGAATCGCCCATGGCTATGCTGGCGGGCGACCGGATGATCTTCCGTTTCTATTCGCCGCTGTTCACCATCGGCGGCGGCACCGTGCTGGATGCTTCCGCCTCCAAGCACCGGCGGCGGAATCTGGAGGAGGAGCTGACGCGCCTCCACGCCCTACAGAGCGGCGATCCGGGGCAGATCCTCGTTGCCGCCATGAAGAAGGACGGGCAGCCGTGGCCTTTGAGCCGCATGGCCGCTCAGTTAAGCGCCGGAGAGGCGGAGGCTGCCGAGCTGGCGGCTTCCCTTGCTGCGTCGGGCGCGCTGGCCGATCTGCCCGACGGATATTATATGGAAGCCTCCGCGCTGGCTGCGCTGACGGAGAAGCTGCGCGGCTGGCTGGGCGACTATTTCGGGAAATACCCGCTGCGGGCCTCCGTCCCCAAAAAGGAAGCGGCGCAGACCCTGTTCCCCCGCACGGAGCTGAAGCAGCAGCGGGCCCTGTTCACTTACTGGGAGAATGCAGCGCTGCTGACGCAGGACGAGACCGGCATCCGGCCCTTCGGCTGGGAGCCGAAGCCCGACGGGGCGCAGCAGGCGATTATCGAGCGGGTACGCGGCCTTTACGGGCAGGAGCCGCTGTCGCCGCCCAGATGGAGCGAGGCGGTGAGCGAACTGAAGATCCCCGAAAAACAGCAGGGCGAAATCCTGAGCTGGTTCCTGAACCGGGGCGAGCTGGTGCGTCTGTCGGATGACGCCATCTATACCCGGGCCGCGCTGGCGGATGCGGAGCAGAACCTGCGCAGCGGAACAGCGGAGCAGAGCTTCACGCTGGCGGAGGCGCGGGATATCCTCGGCTGCCCGCGGAAGACCGCGCAGCAGATCATGGAATATTTCGACCTGATGAAACTGACTCGATGGGACGGCGAAAAGCGGCACTGGGCCGCCGCCTCCCTGAGATAAACCGACCGCGTCGGACGGAGGTGAGGAATTACAGGACGCGAAGGAAAACGGATTCATTTCATCCCGGATACTGCCGTATCCGGAACGAAACAAGGGGGTACAAACATGAAAACGAGAAAGGTCCCGCTGCTGCTGGCGATCGTGCTTTCGGTCTGCCTGCTCATCGGGATCGCAGCGCCTCTGGCCCTTGCCGACGGGATCGGCGGACCGAAGGCGCCGGGAGGCGTGACCGTAACGGTCATGAATCCCCTTGGCGAGATCACACCCCGGCAGAACCAGCCCCTTGCCGAACGGCTCGGCACGTTAAAGGGGAAGGACATCGCCCTCGTGTACTATGCCAAGGCGCAGAATCCTCATGCTGTGCGCGCCATCGGCGAAATGCTGGAGGCGGAGTACGGCATCACCGCCGCGCTCTATAATCTGGGCGGCGCGGAGGGCGCGGAAACGCTGGAGACCTACGAAGCGCTGGCTTCCCACGATGCCGTGGTCATCGGCGTCGCCGACTGTGCGCTCAGTGCGTGGTGGGCGGCCTACCATGCCATGATGGTGGAACAGTTGGGCACCCCGGCTGTGGTGCTGACCCATGCCGCCTATGAGAAAACGGTGGACGTGGGCGCAGTGGACAGCGGCTTCACCGGCCTCCGCAAGGCTGTCATCGATCCCGGTATCTACAGCGCCGGGTATATGATGATGTCCGCGAATTCCAATACGGATTTCCTGCGAAACACCGGCTTCGTGAAGACTACGGAGCGCACGCCCGTCTCCGTCTACGATCAGGTGAAGGCGGCGCTCACTTCGCCCCTCACGGATGCGGAGCAGAATCCGCCGGAGATCACCGCGCAGATGCTGCTGGGCTGGTCGGAGGACAACGGTTACGATCCTGCCGCGGAGAGCTTCATCATCACTGCGGAGAGCGAAGAGAAGGCTTCCCTGCAGTTCAACGAGCTGGCTTCTCAGCTGGGCTTCGGCGACGGGCTGCCGCTGGTGATGCCCACGCAGAAGCTGGTGGAGGAAATGCTGGCCGCCACCACCCGGGATAAGGACGATGTGCTCGGGCAGATCATGCCCCGGGGCGGCCGTATCACCGTGGAGAAGGCCGCCGTCAACGCGGTCATGGCCGGCGCGAGACCCGAATATTTCCCGGTCATCCTTGCCGCGCTGGAGGCCTATGCCTCGAGCTGGGAGGATGGGAACCTTCTGTATCATTCCCTCACCAGCAGCGAGAACTACACCATGATGCTGCTCGTCAGCGGTCCCATCGTGGAGGAGCTGAACCTCTCCGGCCAGTGGGGCTACGTGGGCAGCGGCAACGAGGCGAATAACGGCATCGGCCGCGCCTTCCGGATGTGCGTCCGCAATATCGGCGTGAACCGTCCCGGCGAGACCGACGGCGGCGCCCGCGCAGGCCGTCAGAACGACTTTGCGCTGACCGTGTTTGGCGAGGAGCCGAAACTGCTGCCGGAGGGCTGGGAGGGCCAGAACGAACTGCTGGGCTTCACCTCCGAGCAGAGCGCCGTGACGCTGCACGGCTACTATGCGCCCACCATGTACTGGGCCTACGGCGGCGTCAATGCGGCATTCGACCCCATGCAGATCCTCAAGAACGTACGCAATCCCGGCGAGACCAGTCTGGGCATCGTCACCATTCCACGCAACGTGGCGGATCTGGCCCGCAGCCAGCATGGCATCGCCAACAAGAGCGAACTGCTGGATTACCTGCAGGGCGGCAGTCTGGTGGGCGGCAGCCTCCGCAGCCGCTATCTGCTGTGGCCCGTCATCGTGGGCGACCCGGACTCTGCCCGCCTGTATAAGGGCGACGGGACGTTCTACGGCGTTTCCGCCTTCCAGAACCGGCTCATCACCGGCGCGACGCTCACTGAGAACGGGCGCGACGCCACCACGCCGGGCGCGCCGCAGGGCTTCACCGTCGTGCGCGACGGGGATAAGGCCGTTCTCACGTGGAAAGCGCCCGCCAACGACGGGGGCAGCCCCGTCACCGGTTATCAGGTGAGCTGCACCGGCGGCGCGGCCTCCGGGGCATGGAATCCCGGCGGCACGGTCACCGTCCGCGAAGCGGGCATCGTCCCGGCACGGGCCACCGAAGGCTCGGCCATCCCCGCGACGCCGGAAAGCCTGCCCGCCGTCACCCGCAGCGGCGATCCCGCGTGGGTCACCGTGCCGGACGGCAGCATGACCTATACCTTTGAGGGACTGGATCCCGATGCGGATTATGATTTCGAGGTCCGCGCCCTGAACGGCGTGATGAACGCCGTGCAGGTGACGCAGGCGGACGGAAGCTACGTGCTGGATACCAGCGCGGGCGGCCGCGGCGCCTGGGCCGGCGAATGAACGGAAAACCTTTGAAAAGGAGATTCAGATGAACAGAAAGAAACGCTTTGCGTCAACGGCGCTGCTGCTGACGGCTGCGATCCTTCTGGCGCTGTGCCTGCCCGGCTGTTCCGGGCCGACCGCAGGCGCACCCGACGTGCCCTCCGGCACGCAGGCACCCGCGAGCGCGGCGCCTGCCGGAGACACGGCGGCAACGGCAGAACCGATCGCAGCCGCTTCCTCGGGCGAAGCGGCGGGGGAGACCCTGCTGGCCCCGAAGAAGGACCTGCGGCCGGACGCGACGGTGAGTATGTCCGTGGGCGAAGGAGAGAACACCTATTACTTCCTGAACCCGCTGGGCACGGTCGAGCCGAGAGCGGAGACCCCGCTGGCCGACCGGCAGCCGGTCATTGATATCCTCAACGGCACCGGCGAGCGCACCCTGCGTCTGGGCGTGGCGTGGTACTATAAGCCGCTGGACGCGGAACCCCCCTACGCCATCGCAGAAATGCTCAAGGAAAAGTGGGAGAAGGAGCATCCCGGCCTGACCGTGGAGCTGGTCATCCCCGACCCGGAGGCCATGGGCATCGGCTCTGAGCTTCCGGCCAACGACGAATATATCCCCGCAGTCGGTCATGCGTGGAATATCCGTGCGGACATCGTGTATGACAAGTGGGCCGAAAAGGTCGACGCCATTATCATGGGGGTCGGCGATTGAAACTGCTGCTCGTGGTGGAGTTCCACCCATATGAAGGAAATTGAGTCCCGGGGCATCCCGGCGGCTTACATGACCACGTCGCTTTTCACTCGCATCCAGAATCAGGGCTACCGTGCCAATGGCTTCTCCAGCGCCCGCCGCGTCGTCATGGACCACAGTCTGATGGCGACCGCGGAACAGTACACCAGCGCCAACAACCGTCCGGGCCGTCAGGCCATGGACTACCTGAAGGAATACGTTCTGAATACCACGGATTATCCGGATATGGAGCGTATGGAGTACATGGGCGTGGCTCACATGACCGCGCTCGAGCAGGCGGAATACGCGTTGACCGCTCCTCTGACCGAACAGGAGCGCAATCCCCTTCCGCTGAACTACAACGATACCATGCAGGGCTTCGGCAATGAACGCTACATCGAGATCCATGCGGACAGCTATGCCGAGGCGCAGCAGATGTTCAACCACATTGCCATGATGGATGAAGGCTCCGGCTTCGGCCCCGATCTGGAGATCACGGGCACCAACGACGGTCTGGGCTTCTACGGCAACTTCGGCGACGGTCTTCCGTTAGTACCCCCGACGGACGAGCTGGTCGCGGAGATGCTGGCCGGTTCCGAGCGCGGCAAATACCCCGAGGACGTGCTGGGCTGGCTGAAATTCCAGGGCGGCGCCATCACCGTGGAGAAGGTGGCCATCAACGCCGTCATGGCAGGCGCGAAGCCGGAGCATTTCCCGGTGATCCTCTCCGCGATGGAAATGCTGGCCAGCGGCTGGGACTACGATAAGATGTGGTACCATGGCCTGGGCACCGGCTCCGACAGTACGCTTTACATCATGGTCTCCGGCCCGTTGGGCGCCGAGCTTGGCCTCAGCGGCGACATGGGCTCCGGCGGCGGCGCGGGCAACGAGGTAAACGCCGTCATCGGCCGTGCCATCCGTATGTGCATCCGCAATATCGGCCATATCTCACTGGAGGTGGACGACCACCAGTACAAGGGCCGCGAGCAGGACCATACGATGGTATTGTTCCGCGAGCAGGAAGAGCTTCTCCCCGGCTGGGATCCCGCGACCTGGGACGGCAATCCCCGTACCCGGAAGATGTGGGTCCCCTACCACGTGGAGATGGGCTTCCGGCCTGAGGAGAGCACCATCACCATCTGGGCCGGCAACTCCAACGGCAACACGGAATACGGCGGTGAGCCGGACTTCTGGTCCGGCGGCCAGCTCATCGGCGCCACCGGCATTTACGGACAGGATTCCATGTGGTACAGCCCGCTGGATTCCAGCGCCATCAACTTCTGCCTGCTCTCTCCGGGCATGGCGCAGGCGCTGTATGACTACGCGGGCATCACCAGCAAGGAC
Source organism: Oscillospiraceae bacterium (assembly GCA_045628925.1). Taxonomy (GTDB): domain Bacteria; phylum Bacillota; class Clostridia; order Oscillospirales; family Oscillospiraceae; genus UBA1774. The sequence goes on from JAZQQF010000170.1 coordinate 10,543, forward strand.
CAGCTGCGGGAGACCGCGCCCATGCCCGTGAACGCCTACGGCGGCGGCAATTCCGGCCGTTACTTCACCCTGAACCCGGTGGTCTCCGGCGGCGATATGGACGCTGCCCGTCTCTATGGCGGCTACGGCTTCTATAACCGTCAGAACCATCAGATCCAGCTCATCACCGGCGCGACCCTCACCGAAGCGGGCCGTGCGGCCTCCGCCTTCGATTACAGCCACGTGGGCATCGTGGGAACGGAGAACGTGAGCCCCATCGTGAGCTATACGATGCCGGTGGCGGCTTCCGGCTCCAAGGCGCCGCAGGAGATCGCCGATGCGTATCCCGTGGGCACCTGGCCGCTGGCAGCGGGTTCCTATGATCCCGCGCTGGATGAGTACACCATTCTGGACGGCACCACGGTCTGGGGCCTGTTCACCTCCACCTATGCCAAGCAGGCCGACCCGGCGGATATTTCCGGCTATCATCTGGCCGAAAGCTCCGACACGATGGTCGACGGCGACTGGTATCTGCTGAAGGGCAACAGCGGCTTCAACTATGTGCTGATCCGCGAGGTCTACACCGGGGAGGACCCCGGCACGATCCTCGTGCCCTCCAGCTCGGCGGCGGACGGGGCCTATCTGCCCTCCGCCCCGCAGAACGTGCAGATCACCGTGAATCCCGGCACCCTGCCGGGGAGAAAGAACGTCACCGTCACGTGGGATGCGCCTGAGGACGACGGCGGCCTGCCCATCCTCGCCTATCAGATCGCTTATACCCACGGCGGCGTGGTGCAGTTCTTCACGGTCACCGGCGCGCCGGACGGGAACGCCGATCTGGGCAATGCCCGCGGCAACACCTATGCGCCCACGGCCTACAGCGTCTACAACCACGTGGACCTTGGCTTCGGGCTCATCGTGCAGAACAGCGCCGGCAACCGCATCTACTCCGTGGAAGCGGGCACCGATGCTTTCGAGAACCGCAGCTTCACCTTCTTCAATATGCCGGAGGGGACCGAGTGCTTCTTCCGGGTGCGGGCGGTGAACGGCCTGAAAAACGCCCTCGAGATGGACGGAACGGAATCCATCGCCATGTCGCTGGGCGGCAGCACCACCTTCTTCTGGTTCAACGACGGGCTTACCGCCAGAGCCAGCGGACGCGGCGCGTGGGGCCTGTATGACGGCGGACGCAGCACGATCATCCAGTAATATCCCATATATGCAGAGATCCTTCCCGAGCTTCGGCGCGGGAAGGATCCAGCGTGTCGAAACTTTTCGACACGCTGAACGCAGATTTCAGAACTTTTGAAGTTCTGAAATCTGTCAGGATTGAACGTTAAGGGGGGTTTTTGCCCCCTTACAAATCCCCCGCTGCTCTGTCGAATCACCTTGCAGCATCGTTTTTGACAAACTAAATTCTTCCCGCGCTTGGGCGCGGGAACGATCTTATAGGAGCGACTATGAAACGAATGACGGCGCTGCTCTGCGCCCTGTTTTTTCTTCTCGTTTCCGGCTGCGGGAACGCGCCCGCGCCGGAGAATCCGGATGCTGCCGTGCAGCCCGGCACACTCCCGGCGGAGCGGTTCTTCGCGCTGGTCAGCAGTTATCTGAGCGATGGGGAAACGCCCCTCACCGTTTCCAAAGATGACGGCGACGCCTTCCTCGTCCCCCTCTCCGAAACGGAGAAGCAGACCCTTTACCTGCTGGAGCTGGGCGACCTGGAGCTGGCGGTCTTTGCCGATGAAAAATCGGACGGCGTTCTGGGCGCCTACGTCCGGATGCTCTATGACGACGCCTCTGCCGAGGCCGATCTGTTTACCCTGACGGCGGCCTGCCTCCGCGCATTGGAACCTCAACATTATGAGGTCATGCTCACCGAGGCGGCTGCGGGCAGCGAAGCCTCCGGCGACGTGTGGGCGATCTATCCCGGCGGCGAGATCATGAATCTGCTGCCGAAGGAAGCAAACTGAACGCCCGCAGGAGCTTTTCCTCGTCTCCCGGCAGCAGGGTGCGCACGGAGAGGAGCAGCGCTCCCTCCCGGATGCGGGCGACGATGGGCGTTTCGCCCCTTCGCAGCGCTTCCTCCAGCGCGTCCACACTCCGGTCGGAGGGGATGACGGAAACGGCCCAGCCGGGGATCTCCACGTTGGGCAGGCTCCCGCCGCCCGGCTCGTCCGCCACAGGAACGGTCTGCAGTTTCCAGCCGGGGAACATGGGCCGCAGCTTCGTTTCCAGCGCTTCCGCCCGGGCCTTCAGGTCTTCTTCGGGAGCCGAGAGCATCGCCAGCGCGGGAAGGTGCCGTTTCGCCTCCTCGGGATAGCGGGAGATCTCCAACGCGCTTTCCAATACCTGCAGCGTCAGTTTGTCCGGCCGGAGCATCCGCGAGAGCGGGTGCTTTTTCATGCGCTCGATCAGGTCTTTTCGCCCGGCGGCGATACCGGCCTGCGTTGCCCCCGGCAGCTTGTCGCCGGAAAAACAGATCAGATCCGCCCCGTCTTCGATGCCGCCGCGGGCGGTCATGCAGTCCCGCAGCCACGGCAGCTTCGGGTCAAAGAGGAAGCAGGAGCCCATGTCGTACAGGAGCGGCAGCCCCGTTTCCCGTGCAAGTCCCGCTAGCTGCGATACGGACACCGATTCCGTGAAGCCTACGATCTCGTAATTACTGGTGTGCACCTTCAGCAGCGCGCCCGCCCCGTCGGATACGGCGGCGGCATAGTCGCTGAGGCGGGTGCGGTTCGTGGTGCCGACTTCATACAGCACCGCGCCCGACCGATCCATGATATCCGGCACCCGGAAGGAGCCGCCGATCTCCACCAGTTCACCCCGGGAGACGGCGACGCTTTTCCCGCCTGCCGCAGCCGCCAGCATGAGGAACACCGCGGCGGCATTGTTGTTCACCACCATGGCGGCCTCCGCCCCGGTGAGCGCACAGATGAGCGCCTCCACATGGGCGTGGCGGCTGCCCCGGTTCCCGGCGGCAAGGTCATATTCCAGATTGCTGTAGCCGGTAAACACGTCCTCCGCCCGGCGGTACAGCGCTTCGCCCAGCGGTGCGCGTCCGAGATTCGTATGCAGGACGATGCCGGTGGCATTCACCACGCGCTTCAGGCTGGGCTGCCGCTCCTGCCGGAGCAGCTCCAGTACCCGCGCCGCGCAGGCATCCGCGGAAGGGACGGCCTCCAGCGAGCCGGAGAGCGCCTCCGAACGCAGGGCATCCAGCACCTCACGGGCAGCGTCCTTCACCCGTGCACGGGTCTCGCCCCGGAGCAGCGGATGCTCCAGCAGCGCGTTCATATTGGGAAGTCGGCGCAGACGTTCATTTTCCATGAGGTCCCCTCCGTTTCGGATACCGTTCTGATAAGTCTATGATTGCAAAAACAGGCAGGAATGTCAAGCACCGAAACCGGGTATTTCTGCGCGGGGAAGATGTACGGGTGCCGACAGCGAAAAAGACACGTCCGGCGGGGCGGACGCACGGAGGACGCTCCCGATATCAGAATTGACAGGAAATCCGAAGTTGATATATAATTGTATGAGTGAGCCGGGGCAAAGCGGCGGCGTACGCCATGCTTTGCTTGTTTTCGTCAAAAAAGAGTGCCCTCAGCACCGGTCATGAGCGGACAGAGACGGCTGCTGAATCCACAAAGAATTTTTGGAGCGATATATGAACAAAAAGATCTGCATCATTTATACGGGCGGCACCATCGGGATGGTATCGGGTGAACACGGATATGTTCCATCAGATTCGGCGTTTTTCGACGCGATCAATTCCATGAAAGACCTGAAGAAGGACGGTATGCCGGAGATCGACATCGTTCAATTCGATCCGCTGCTTGATTCCAGCAATATGTCGATCGCAGAATGGAATAAGATCGGAGAAACGATCAGCGAACGATATGATGCGTATGATGGATTTGTGGTCCTTCATGGAACGGATACGATGTCGTATTCGGCGTCAGCGCTTTCGTTTATGCTTGAAAACCTGGACAAGCCTGTCGTCTTCACCGGATCGCAGATCCCGCTGTGTGAGATACGTTCCGACGGATATAATAACATCGTTACCGCCGTCATCATCGCCTCTGACGGGATCGCAAATGAGGTGTGCATTTATTTTGACGGAAAGCTGATCCGCGGGTGCAGAAGTACCAAGATGTCGTCGACCCAGTTTGCCGCTTTTGACTCACCGAACTGCGAAGCGATCGCAGAAGCGGGGATCCACATAGCGTATAAAAAAAGCTATAGCTGTCCGAAGCGAAACGGGAAATTTCGGTTCTTCGCCATGAAGGAAATTCCCGTGGGGATCATCAAAATGTTTCCCGGGATACAGATCCGGCTTTTTGAATCGATCATGACCGAGCAGTTAAGAGGTGTCGTGCTGGAAACCTTCGGGGCAGGGAATGTCCCCACAAGCTCCAGCGGCGCGTTGATCCCCATGATCGACAAGGCTTACAAAAACGGGACGCTTGTGATCGTATGCTCGCAATGCGTTCAGGGTTCGGTGTCGCTCGGAACTTACGAAACAAGCAAATCGCTGATCGACATCGGCGCTGTCAGCGGCAAGGATATGACGACCGAAGCGGCGATGACAAAGCTGATATATCTTTTCAGCAAAGATTTCCCCATAGATCAGATCTCTCTGCAAATGACGGAAAACCTTTGCGGGGAACTTACGGAATAAACCGGGGATGGCGGATACACCGGAGCGAACGCTGTATATATCCAAAACGGAAAGACGCCAGTGTGCGTGGTATGAGAAATACCGGCACATTGGCGTCTTGGTTTTCTGCGGATTATGCGGCGGCCATCCGCACGGACGGACCCGTGGAAATTCCGCGATCTGATCAACGAAGCAACTTCTTTTGCAGCGGTCATATCAAGGCTGGAAATCTCCTGAACAAATTCGCCTGACGGCTGCTGTCTATATCCTGTTTTGTGTCGGCTTCGCACCAAAGAATACCCTTCTCTGCTGCCGTTTTTTGCTGACTTTGCTGAGACCGTTCGATACACTACTACGGAAGATTGCCGTTTTGCGAGGGGCGTCCGTCCTCACTTAAGAAAGAAAAACGCAGGATCTGGTCGAGATATTCAAATTGAGCATTTACTTGTCTGCGACAGATAAGGCTGTCCGTATTGAGAGGTCATATGATGGATATACCCGTGGTCATGATACTGCAGTACGCCGCGATCGCGATACTGTTCTTCGAGTTTATATTCGTTTCGATGCAGAAACCTTCTGAACTTCAGAAGCATGCCATTGTCCTTACGCTGTCGGCGATCTTCATGTTTGTCGGCTACTGCATTGAGCTCACGGCAGCGTCCGTAGAAGTCGCATTGATCGGCACCGGTGTGTCCTATATCGGAAAGCCCTACATCATGCTCTCGTCGTTCCTGTTTATCTGCTCCTTCTACCATAAGAAGATATCGGACAAAGTCGTTGCCCTGCTGGCGGTCCTCTGTTCGTTCTTTTCGGTCCTTGTTTTCAGCAATGAACGTCACCACCTCTATTATGCGACGGTGGGTTTTCAGGGGGATGCGCCGTTTTCCCCCCTCATCCTTTCCAGAGGACCGCTTTATTACAGCTACGTCATCTTTGCCGTCGCTTATTTCATCGCCTGTCTTACCGTCATTTTCACCAGAAGCAAGTTCCTGCGCGACAAACAGAGCAGAAGACTCAATACTTACATTGCCCTGATGATCATATCCGGGATCGGCGGCTATGTCGTCTTTCTTTCCGGTCTCTCAGGCAGCTATGACGCGACCATGGCAGGCGTTTTCATCAGTGTCATCTGTCTGTTTCTGCTGTTTGTGCGATGCCGCATTTTCGATGCGGTCGTCCTCGGTAAGGACAAGGCGCTTGAGGATTCTACCACCGGGCTTGTCATACCATGCGTGATAGGTCTCTTCCGGCGGGATCTGATGATCAAGACCGATAAGGCCAAGCATTGCTTCATCGGCATACATTCTCGGTTCGCAGCCTTCGTCAAGTTCAAAAGACCAGAGACCGATATTGGCCTTCGTCAGGACGTCGGAAGAAAGCGGAATAGCACCCAGCAGACGGCTCTGCTGCTCACGATATTCTTCCGTTACATCGATAAAGCCGAGCGCCGCATGGTGCGCGTCGATCCCGCGGATGACCTGAACCCGGTAATACTTTTCCTTATTGCCGGAAACATCTCTGAAAAAATGTGAAAAATCCGATACTTCCGTCAATTTCTTTTTCAGATTTTCCGGGGACAGAATGCGGATGAGTTCGGCGCGGTCATCCGGATGAACATCCCGGTTGATATACTCTGTAAGTCCGTCAAGATAGTTATCAATGACGGGGTAATTCTTTTCCAATTCCTCGGTACGCAAATACACCTGGCAGGCGCAGGTATCGAGGTCAACAAAATAGGCCGACACGTAAGTGTTCAGGAAGAAACTTGTAAAAGCAAGGGATTCCTCCAGTTTCTTTGCCGTATCCTGTTTCTCTATGATATCCTGGATGTCAAAAGCCGCACCGTCGATACGAACCGGAGAACCGTCTTCCTGTCTTTCAACATGGCCGCAGTCATGTACCCAGTGGTATCCATGCTTCGTCATGATGCGGTATTCCGCATCGTATTCCATGCCTTCCGGATGCTTTGACTCCAGATCGGCAACATACGCAAGCAGCTTCGGCAGATCATCCGGGTGGATTGCATCTTCCCACGAAACCTGAGCACGGGCATACTCCTCTTTTGATGCATATCCAAGGAGCGTGATTGTCGAATCCTCATAGATATGCGCTATGCGTTCTCCGGCTTCGTTGTACTCTATATGCCACTTTCCGGGTTCGATCAGTTTGGAATCTCTCATGATGGACGCTCCTCTCTCCGCGTGGCAGACGTTGGGACGAATTTGCAACAATACGCTATTTTGAATCGTCCACATAATCAGGCGGAAATCAATGCTTTCGCTTTAGAGGGGGCTTTTTGTGCGGGCCATTCTCCAGTCAAAACGCAGGTCCTTCCGGTCTTGACAGGCGTGCTATAATATTTCTTAAAGTGCTATTATCATTGGTTGCGGAAGGTGAGAATGCGTAATGGACACGGGTGAAAACTCCCCCGACAACATACATATTTGTTCTCATTGTGATTTTGACACAACCCGTGCACGGGGTAAATGCCTGCACGGGCTGTGTCTTTTGCTTTTTTTGACCGATGAATGCCAAAACGATACGGAAGAAAGGGTAATGAAATGCTCGCATTGATCATTCTGCAGGTGATCCTGATCGCGCTGAACGCGGTATTTGCAAGTGCGGAGATCGCTGTCCTGTCCATCAACGAAACGAAGCTGGAACGGATGGCAGCGCAGGGCGACAAACGGGCGAAGCGCCTGTTCAGCCTGACGAGAGAACCCGCGAAGTTTCTCTCCACCATACAGATCGCCATCACGCTTTCCGGTTTCCTCGGCTCCGCTTTCGCCGCTGACAATTTTTCCGGCCCGCTGGTGGACTGGCTCGTCCGCATCGGCGTCCCGATCTCCAGAGAGGTTCTGGATACCCTCGCGGTCATCCTGATCACCCTGATCCTGTCCTATTTCACGCTGGTGTTCGGCGAACTGGTGCCAAAGCGTGTGGCCATGAAAAAGGCGGAGTCTTTGGGACTTGGCATTTCCGGCCTGATCAGCGGCATTTCCGTCGTGTTCAAGCCCATCGTATGGCTGCTGTCCATTTCCACAGATGCCGTGCTGCGGCTGGTGGGGATCGACCCCAACGAAGAGGACGATCAGGTCAGCGAGGAAGAGATCCGGATGCTGGCGGACGCCGGCAGCGAAAAGGGCGCGATCGGCAAAAAGGAAAACGAACTCATCGACACGATGAGCAGGGCGGCGCTGTTATAGAATTACGGGATGCTTTACCCTGCCTGAACCGAAAAGATCATCGGTTTGCGGATCAGCTCACGGGCAAAGAGCAGCAGTGCCGGGAAAGACGGCGTCTGCACGAATCCGTACACCGTCACCTGTTCCTCATCCAACTCGATATCTTCTTCCCAAAGCAGGTCGTAGGTTTTCAGCACGTTTAGCACCTCCGTAGCCTTTTCCGGGCTGACCTCCAGCGTTTTCGCAAGCCACGCCGCTGTGAATTTCGATGCGCTGTGCCGATGCAGGCGGACGATGGCGTGGAACACCGCTTCATCCGACAGCGCCCGGAACAGTGCCGGATAGTCCACACCGTCCAGATAGGCGCTCTCCCAATCCTCCGGCTCCAGCGCCAGCAGGAAATATTGCAACGGCTTGCTCAGCCGCATCCGGGTAAAGCCGCTGTCTGCCCGAATGCCGGAATAAAACGGCACGTTCTCGACCACATATTGCTTTGCCATAGCCACAGCAGAATCGATGTCGGCGATCGACGGATCGACGTATGCGGGGAACAGTCCCTTCTCCATCGCCCAGCAGTATTCCATCGCCAGCGGCATCTTCTCCGCCGATTCCGCAGACCGGAGCTTTTCCTCCAACTCCCGGTTCAGGTCGCTGTAATCCGTCAGGTTCCGCCCGAACAGGTAATCCAGCGACACCTGAAAATAGTCCGCCAGCTTCGGCAGCAGTTCCGCGTCCGGGAGTCCGCCGTTTTCCCATTTGGAGACCGCCTGCGCCGAAACACCGACGGCCTCCGCCAGATCCTCCTGCCGGATACCACGCTGTTTCCGAAGCTCTGCCACGCGCTGACCCAAAATGTCCATGCCCATCTTCGATATCTCCTTTCGCAGTAGCAAAAGCGCCTTTGTACTTTCAATCTACCACAACGACTGGTTGTGCGCAACGGAGACGATTTTGACAGAATCAAACAAAGGTTGATTTTTGCCGCGAGGCCCAACTGGGAACAGAATAAAGAATCATCGCCGTTTGCCCACTGCGGAATCATTCTTCCTCGGCGCTCCAAACCTCGATACCGTTGCTATGCAACCATTCCACCACGAAGGGCGTTTCATCGTCCTTGCGGCCCAGCCGGTCGAACATGAAGACGAGAAGAATATCAAAAGTCCCGAGCGTCGCTTCCTTCTGTATGTCCTGAATCGCGTCCCGATCCTTCGCGGAAATCTTGAAGCCGGAAACGCCCTTTTCGGAAAATTCCTTGACGATGTTCCAGCCCATCGTGTCCGCAAATTCGTGGCACCGCTGCTTCTGCATGGGGATATCGTCCTTGTCCACCTGTCCTTTGGTGGAGACACGGTAGAGGCAGCAGACCCGCTTTCGCTGCGGCCCTGCCGTCAGACTTCCGTTTTTCCGGACCGCGCTTTCAGAACGTCCCATACCGTTTCGCCGCCTCCATATTGCTTGCCGGTGCGAAGGTCATCCGCACCGTCAGCCCCTGCACGGTTTCCGTGCGCATTTTCTCCTTGATCTTAGGCATTTTCCGTTTCCCTTTCCGCCCGTTTGAGGGCGTTTTGCAGGCAGTCCAGCGCGGATTCATCATCCGGGAGCTGGGCTGCGATCTCATTTGCGGCATAAAGGCCGTCCAGCAGGGCGGCCAGTTCCGCTTCAGTGAGCATCGTGTTCTGCGTGATGAGCAGGGCACCGTTCAGACAGACGAGCTGCAGATCCGCATCCTGCGGAATGCCCGCCTCGGCCAGCAGAACGTCCGGCACGGCCAGCTCCGAAGGCTGATCTGCGGCGAAACCGTCCCCCGTCAGCAGGAATTCATGCCAGCGGTTCTTCCCCGCCTCTGCCGTATACGCGATGAACACTTCCTCGCCCGGATGGATTCCCATCTCCGAAAGCACCTGCGGCGGGATTATCAGCGCCCCGTCGGTATCGGTTTTCAGCTTAAATTCCATGACTTCCATCCTCTGCACGCCTCACATCGACAGGACGGGGCCGTCATCGTCCGGCTCCTCATAGGTGATCTGTCCGATCTCGTAATTCGCGGGATCCGCGCCGGGAACATCCCAGCCGAACATACTGCCGATCTCCATCGCCTGCCGCTGGGCAGGGGTGACGTTCAGATGCTCGTTGTATTCGTCTGCAAGATCGATATTCTCGTTCTTGCCATTGGTGCTGGCCTCGCACCGATAGCAGCCGCTTTCACCGCGTTTCAGGATGATCAGCTCTCCCGTGGTATTCAGAACCGACTGCTCAATGCTAGAGAGGACAATTTGGCCATAAGCTATAGTACTGAAATAAAGATTTGCGCAAAAATTACAGTGGCAAAAACGATGATCGTGAAAAAGATTGAGGGCGCTTCCTCTCATGCAGTCCGTCGTCCTGCCGCCCAGCCAGTTCGTCTGAATGAAATCCCGGTAGCCGCCGACCTCAGACGGATACTGCTCCAGCTTGTATTGAAACAGATCGTCCGTGAGTACGGTTCCGAAGGTTCCCCAGACGTAGCCCCAGCCGGACTCCCACGCATTGACCGCGTAGGCCGCGAGATCGGCGGCGTTTTTCGCGTCCGGGTCTGTGAAGATCGAAGGGTCGATCTCCAGAACGGAATCACCTCCGGCAAGGAACTGCACCGCGCTTCCGTCTTCAGACGGCGCAGTGACCAGCGCATAGATATGGGCTGCGTTATCTTTTTCCTCCTCTGTGATGGTTCGTCCCATCTCCACGGCAAGGTTTTCGTAAGCCGTTTCCAGAGGGAACGGCGTCATCACCGTCACAACATCAACAGGGCCGGTGGGATTTCCCTCCTCGTCCAGCACCGGAGCGGAAACCGGATAGCTGACGATCCGGCAGAAGCAGGCGGTGAATCTGGCGGCTTCCCGGCGGGATGGCGCGTCTTCCCCGAAGCAGAGCGCATAAAAAACAGCCTTGACCCGCAGTGGGTCGAGGCTGTTGCCCGCTGCGGCATAGGCATTCGCACTGCTGACCGCCACGTCCAATCGGGCGAAGGCGGTCTGCATATCCGTGACGTGATCCCGGTATTCTGCGGGGATCTTTCCGGAGAAGCCTTTTCCATAGAAACTGCTCTGCACTGCGTAGTTGTTGTGCGCCGCCGTTCCGCTCCCGATACCGAAGATCAGGGCAACGAACAGGATCAGCGGCGCGAACACGGCGGTCAGCACCCAGCCGAGGATGTTCCGGGTCTTCTCGTTGGAGAGGACGCTCGCACCGATCCTGATGACTGCCGAAGCGGTAATCGCCATGCGCTGTCACCTCCCGCCAGCCGTGCCGAACAGTGCGGCCTTGTGCTCCGGCGCGTGAACCTCCAGCAGATATCGTTCATTCCCACACTTATACAGGCACACGCCCCGCTGAGGAAGGCGGATCAGGTCGAACTCTGCGTCCTCCAGCTGAAGCATATCCATGTACCAGCGGCGGTCAATACTGCCCGCGTTGAACAGGAACTGATGGGGCGGGATGGCGAAGAGCGGCTTTGTCAGCTCCCGCACGCCCTCCCGGTCGAAGTCCTCCAGATTCTGCGAAGCCAGCATCATGGCGGATTCCTTCTTCCGCACCCGTTTCATGCAGTTGCGGATGTACTCGATGGCCACCGGTTCACCCAGCCAGAGATACAGCTCGTCCAGCGCCGCCACGGTGTTTCCGTCCGTGAGGAGCCGGTCTGAAAGATAGGACAGGACGTTGAACAGCATGGCGCTTCGCACGTTCTTCGCCGCCGTGAGCATTCCCTTCACACCGAAGACAAGGAAACGGCTGGATGAGATATTGGTGTGACCGTTGAAGAACTGCGCGTCCGCACCCTTGCACATGGAGTGCAGGCCCAGCAGGATTTCCTGAAGCATCCCATCCGTATAGAGCAGATGCAGGGACGGGTCGTAGCGTTCATACTCCTGCTGGATCAGGTCGTAGAGCTCAGACATGGTGGGGTAGTCCTCAGGCCTGAGCTTCCGCAGGTCAGTGCGTCTTGTGATGTTCCGTGAGGCGTAGAGCTTGGAGAGCATGATCTCGATGGTGTCGATCTGTCCGTCCGTGAAATCCTTGTAGCACCGGAAGAAATCTTTCAGGAAGCTGATGTGCTGGGCGAGCCGGGTATTCTGCCGGAAAGCGTCCGGCGTGTCCGGCTCCGGCTCATCCTCGCCGTCATCCCAGCACTTCGGTTCCAGCGGATTGATGCGGTACTTCCCGGCCATCAGGTCAAGGAAGCATCCGCCAACCGCCTCGCACAGTTCTTCCTGCTCATGCTCTGCGTCCAGCGAGATCACGTTCTTTCCGGATTCCAGCAGGTTCAGCATCAGGAGCTTCATCAGGTAGCTTTTGCCCTGACCGGAGTTGCCGAGGATGAGAATGTTGGCGGAGGTCTTGTCCTCATCCCGCTGGTCGAAATCCGTGAGGATATTGCTCCCGTATTTGTCCCTGCCGATGTAGAAGCCGTGAGGATCCGTCTTGCCGGAATAATTGAAGGGATAGAGGTTTGCCGCCGAGCTTGCCGGAAATACCCGTTCATACTGCGTTCCGAAGGCGTTATACCCGCCCGGCTGAACACAGAGGAAGCCCTGCTGCTGGCGCAGGAGGAGCCGATCCACGGTGAGCCTGCTCCGCACCAGCTCCGTCATCACGTCCGCCTGCAGGAGCTTCAGCGCGGGCAGATCCTGTGCGGTCAACTCCAGATAGACGGCGGTATGCACCAGCGGTTCCTGATTCCGGCGCGTGGCGGCGATGACCTCCGTTACATCCTGCAGGTTGCCCTCCGCCGTTACTGCCGCTTTCAGGTTGTTCGTTTTTGCATCCATACGGTTCTTATTGCTGGCATTCTGCAGGATGCGTCCTTCCTCCGCCGCGCTGACCTGCCGGGTATAGACATGAAGCGTCACGCCCGCTTTCTCTCCGAGATGGCGCAGGATCGCCTGCTCCTCCGTGCTGACCGGGTACTCCCGCAGCGCCCACGCGCAGCGGTAGGTGCTGCCGCAGAGGTAATGGTCGGTGTTGAACTTCACGGCGGCGGGCGCGATCATGTCCTGAAAGGATTTTGCCCCTTTTTCATTTGCGCCAAAGCGTTCCCCATCGAAGCGGGAATACCGCTCCGCAGAGATGTCCTGCTCATAGTAGACGCTGAGGATCCGCATCAGCTCCTGCTCTCCGGCACGGCGGGCAAGAAATCCGTTGTTGCGGATGCTGACCTCCAGCCGGTTCAGCAGTGCCGGCAGCTCCGCTTCATTCCCGGTGCGGAGCCGCACGAGGAAGCAGAACTCCCGCGAGGATGCCATCTGAGACTGGATGCGGTCAAGGTGTCCGCTGTCCTGTTCCAACAGGCGGACGAGGGCGGGATTCGTTTCCGCTTCGATGCGGTTCTGGTAATACGCCTTGTTGCGCTCAAAGGACTCCCGCGAATCCATTGCCATGAACTCCATCCCGTCCTGCTCCTTGAGCAGGTTGACCAGCGCCTGCACGCGCCCTTCCACGCCGGAATCCGGCAGGACGCTCAGGTTCGTGGGCTTCACAATAAAAAATACGATATCTCCATGCGGTGTGGAGATACCGTAGTCGCGGATCGCGGTGACGCCCATGAGCTCCTGCGTGGAGCGGTCACGGGCTTTTTTCTTCTTCTGCATGAGAGAGCCTCCATTCGTAGTATTGCTGCTTCGTCAGGAAGAACGCGGCCGCGTAGCGGAGAAAATCCAGAATGCTGGAGCCTTCCACGCGGACGCTGAGGATGGCGAATACGATGGTCAGGATCAGCGGGAGCATGAGGGCCACCTTGACCAGCAGGAAGATGGACAGCAGCAGCGCCGGAGCGAGGATGGCAATGTCCCGGAGCTGCCAAAGAAAGAGGGTTGGTTTCGCGGTGAGGTTGTCGGGGTAGATGTACATGAGGATGCTCCTTTGAGTGGTGTTGACAGGTCAGACGGGGCTGGTATAATGAAATCAAACGCGACAAGCAGAATTCTGACGCGGTCGGTATCCGAGAGATTCTGAAACAGGAGGGAAAATGAAATGAAAGAGATCTGTCTGCTGAACGATTCCTTTCCACCGGAAATCGACGGTGTTGCCAACGCAGTGGTGAACTATGCGCAGGTGCTTGAAAATCGGAACATTCCTGTATCTGTGATCACGCCGGAATATGAGAATGCAGATGACAGCGCTTTTCACTTCCCGGTGCTGCGCTATTCCAGCATGGACCTTCGTGAAAAGACGGGCTATACCGCAGGTATCCCGCTTTCATACAGGCTGCTGTCCAAACTGGAAGGACACAATGTCGGGCTGCTGCACAGCCATTGTCCCATTGCTTCCACGCTCTTAGCCCGAAGCCTTCGAGAATCACTGGATGTACCGCTGGTCATGACATACCACACAAAGTTTGATATTGATATTCGGAACCTGTTCCGTATGAAACTGCTTCAGGAAGGCTCCATTCGCGCCTTGGTCAACAATGTCAGTGCCTGTGATGAAGTCTGGACAGTCAGCAAAGGTGCCGGAGAAAACCTGCGCAAGCTGGGATATGAAGGCGATTATATCGTCATGGAAAACGGCGTGGACATTCCGAAAGGCCGCGTTTCCGAGGAGGTGATCCTGCGTTATACCGGCATGTATGACCTGCCTCACGGTGTATCGGTCTTTCTGTTCGTCGGAAGGCTGATGTGGTACAAGGGAATTCGGATCATTCTGGATGCGCTTGCCGCGCTCTGCTCCCAAGGTCTGGACTTTCGTATGGTGTTTATAGGAAGCGGTACCGACAAGGATGCGATCAGACAGTATACCCATCAGCTGGGGCTGGACGGGAAATGCCTCTTCACTGGGCCAATCTATGACCGGGAAGAACTCACAGCATGGTATTGCCGTGCCAATCTATTCCTGTTTCCATCCACCTTTGACACAAGCGGACTGGTGGTAAAGGAAGCCGCTGCCTGCTCACTGGCCAGTATACTGGTAAAAGGGAGCTGTGCGGCAGAAGGCGCGATCCATCAGCAGAACAGCTTTTTGATCGAAGAGAATGCGGCATCTCTGGCGGTCTGCCTTGCGATGCTGCTGCAAGATAAACCGCGTATGACAAGCGTCGGGAAAGCGGCTGCGGAGGAGCTGTATCTTTCGTGGGACGCCGCGATTGAAAAGGCCATTAGGCGGTATGGCACCGTGATGGAAAACTACGCCGCAGGGAGATACAAAGACCATCATCGTCCGGCAGACAACCTTTTCAAGCTGGAATCTGCCCTCGATGAGCTGCTGGTAGAGCTGAAAAACCACATCAATCGAGATTAAAAGGCAATAGAAGACCTCCAGATTAAATCAGCGCCGGGATCGCTCCCGGCGCTGAAATCATTTTACATTGTCATGTTCGGCCCATAGGAGGCCGCGATGTTTTCTTCCACGTCATCCTCCGCGGTGAGTGCCTGTGCTTCATGCTGCTGCATAGCCAGCGTCTGCACGGTCTGGATTCGCCGCTCAACAGCATCCGCAACGGCAGCGATGCGGGCATCGTCCAGATAATCCGCCGCACCGTCCACGGTCATCGTGTCGCAGATCAGCTCCCGCACGTCCGCGAGGCGGTCGAAGTCGAGCCAGTCGAAGGAGGATACCAGCCGGAGCTGCTCCGCGTGGTGGTTCTTGAAGGGCTTGCATACCACGTCCCGTTCCAGCCGAATCTGCGCGGGCAGCTTGTCATAGCCCAGCGAAGAACCGCTGTCATAGATCGGCGCGGGGCCGAGCCATTCCAGCGTTTCCGCATTTCTCAGCAGACCGAAGTTGTTCAGATGCCGATCCTCGTTGGCGATGATGTAGTCCAGCACGATCATCCGGTCAAGGAACGGAACCATGTTTCCCACGCCCAGCGCCTCGCAGCAGTTCAGGAAGTGCTGATACAGCGACAGGTCGTTGGGCTTTTTCTGCGTCTGGAGGATGCGCCATGCCGGGATCAGCTCCGTGTCCGCCGTTACGAAGTCTTCGCAGACGCTGTAAGGCGCGCCCTTGTTCCATGTCAGGGTGTACGGAATATGCGGTATCCCCAGCCGGTTCATGATGCCGGAGGCAATCACTTCGTTGAACGGCTGCTGGCGGAACGGTGCGGAGCCGCCCTTGATGAGGCAGCGTTTCCCTTCGATGATCTTCCAGCGTTTCGTCAGATTTCCGTCCGAGGTGTTGTCCGGCGAGCTGAGATTCAGCGGATCAGCAGAGCGTCCGGCACCGAAGAGGACATTGCCAACATCTTCGGAGAAGTCGTTCTCAAAGAAGTTGATCGTGTCCCATGTGAGGCCGGAACCTTCCGGGCAGATCCAGTATTGGTCGGACAGGCTCAGACCGAAGCAGCGGAGCATCAGCGCACCCGTTCCGGGTACGTCCAGTGTTTCCAATGCTTCCCGGATTCGGTCACGGCTGGCTGGAATGGCGCGGTCGAGCCACCATTCGTTCAGCGTTTTCCGGTCTGCGCTGCCGTGCTTCACGGTGACGCCGATGGGCAGATGCGCCGGTTCCATGACCGCGTTGATTCTCAGAACCGCGCCGGTGGTTTCATCCAATTCCAGCTCCGCGACCGATATGCGTTTGTGCAGGAAGGTGCATTTCATCTGCGTCACCTCGATTCGGATGTTTTCTCTCTGCATTATACCCGGACGGAGCCGGGAAAGTCAACGGAATGCAGGGGTATCGTGCGAAAATCCTCACTCCTGCCTCCTCCATTCATAGTATTGCTGCTTCGTCAGGAAAAACGCGGCTGCGTAGCGGAGAAAGTCCAGAATGCTGGAGCCGTCCACGCGGACGCTGAGGATGGCGAATACGATGGTCAGGATCAGCGGGAGCATGAGGGATGCCTTGACCAGCAGGAAGATGGACAGCAGCAGCGCCGGAGCGAGGATGGCAATGTCCCGGAGCTGCCAAAGAAAGAGGGTTGGTTTCGCGGTGAGGTTGTCGGGGTAGATGTACATGAGGATGCTCCTTTGAAGTGAATTCGTTGACAGAAAACGATGCTTTGATATAATGACCGTACTATCATCCGTTCCAAAGGGCGATAAATCCTAATTTGTAGGGACGGTTAAATATATAGGGTAATTTTCTTGGATATATTTGGAGATAGAGAATGGTGAAGAATGGAATGAGATTTGAAAAGTCATGTGGGGCAGTAGTTTATACTAGGATAGATGATAAAACCAAATATTTGCTTATTCGAGAGAAAAATGGATTTTGGGTATTTCCAAAAGGACATATGGAGTTTGAAGAAACAGAGCATGAAACAGCAAGACGAGAAATCAAAGAAGAAACTTCGATAGATGTTAGATTTATTGATGGGTTCAG
>JAZQQF010000171.1:0-4245 GCA_045628925.1 Oscillospiraceae bacterium
TCGCCGAAGCAGGAGCGGATCCAGTTCTGGGGGGTCTGCTCGATGTCGAAGTGGACGGTGCGGGTATGAGGGCCGCAGTCGCCGAGGAAGATATCGTCGTCGTCGATGTTGATCTCACGGGTGGCGCACCACTGATACAGGTAGCCGGCGCGCTTCAGCAGGGGGTACTGGTTCTGATGCTTCTGGTAGTAGTCGGTGATAATGCGGTTCCGCTCGAAGTTCAGGCGCATATCGTTGTTGATGCGAAGGCGCTTGTCCTTGAGGGCTTTGATTCGTGCCGAAATGGGATAATCAAAGTTTTCCATGGTATACTCCTTCCAGCACCAGTGAAGGTGCAATAATTAACTTCGTTTCGCAAAAAGTCATTTGACTTTTTGCGAGAAGGTTTGCAGGCTGCTGCCCGCACTCGCTGCGCTCGCACAGTTGCAGCCTGAGCGGTATTTTTCGCCACGCGCCGGTCGCGGCGAAAAATGAATTTGACTTTATTCGCCGACGTGCGCGTCGGCGAACTCTGCGAGGCTTTTGCGGTGCAACAGAAGCTCAGTGGATCTGGCAGGGCAGACCCAGCGCCTTGAACTCCTCCAGCGCCTTCTCCATGAACTCGTCCGGAGGCGGCTCCACATTGGAGAGCCGGTAGCGCCAGCCGAGACGCTCATACTTGGTGCGGCCCGCCTTGTGATAGGGCAGGAGCTGCACCAGCTGCACCGCGCCGCCCAGCTCGGCGCAGAACTGCGCGGTGGCGCGGATATTCTCCATGCTGTCGTTCAGCTTGGGGATGATGGGGTAGCGGATCTGCAGCGCGCCGCCGTTCTGAGCGAGGAAACGGGCATTGTCGAGGATCAGCTCATTGGGTACGCCCGTGAGCTTCTGATGATGATATGAATCCATGTGCTTGATGTCATAAAGGAACAGGTCGATATAGGGCAAAATCTCCCCATACTGCGCCGTGGGGGCGAAGCCCGTGGTATCGAGGCAGATGTGGATGCCCTTGTCCTTCAGACGCTTGCACAGGTTCAGCGTGAAATCGAACTGGGCCATGGCCTCGCCGCCCGAAACGGTCACGCCGCCGTTGTTCATTTCAAAAAACGGTACGTCCTTCATCAGCCGCTCGAACACCTCGTCCACGGTGGTGTTCCACCCGGCGGTGTAAAGCGACTTCGTGATGCAGACATCGGCGCATTTCAGGCAGCCGGTGCATTTCGTCCGGTCGATCTTGATCTTCTCGACCATTTCATCCTTGCCCATGAGCTTACTGGGCGCGTCGCGGGTGATGGCCCCTTCCGGGCAGGCCTTGATGCACGCATCCTGACAAAGCTCCGCGCCGAGGCACTTGAGCGGCAGATAGCCCAGCTCGAACTGATGGCGCTGGGACTCCGGGCTGTGGCACCACAGGCACTTCAGAGGGCAGCCCTTGGTATAAACGGTGGTGCGGATCCCGGGACCGTCATGCACCGCGTAACCCTGAATATCATAAATATGGCCCGCTGCGTTAACGTATTCCAACTTGCGGAACCTCCTTCTTGGTTTCCTTTTATTCTATACTATATTATATACGTTTTTTCCCGTTTCGCAAGAACTGTTTTCACATTCTGCCGAAAAAACGGATATTTCGATGGACACGCCGCCGATTTCGGAAAAGGGATTGCAAAACCGCCTGCTTTCGTGCTATAATCATTCATTCAAACAGAACTGAAGGAGGCGCGACATGGCGGAACGGATCGAGCGGGACTCCATGGGGGAGATCGCCGTCCCGGCGGAGAAATACTGGGGAGCGCAGACGGAGCGCAGCCGCCGGAATTTTCCCATCGGCGCGGGGCGGGAGCCCATGCCGACAGAGATCATACAGGCCTTCGGGCTGCTGAAAAAGGCGGCCGCGCTGGCAAACCGGGCGCTGCAGCCATCGAAGATGACAGAGGAAAAGCTATCGTGCATCACGGAGGCCTGCGACCGGCTCCTGCGGGGCGAACTGGAAGGGAATTTCCCGCTGGTGGTCTGGCAGACGGGCAGCGGCACCCAGACGAATATGAACGTGAACGAGGTGCTGGCCGGAGTCGGCAATGAGATCGCGGGGAAAAAGCTCCTGCATCCCAATGACGACGTGAATCTGAGCCAGTCCTCCAACGATACGTTCCCCACGGCCATGCATATCGCCGCCGCGCTGGCGCTGAAAACGGCGGTGCTGCCCGCGTTGGAAGGGCTGATCGCGGAACTGACAAGGCTGGAAGCGGAGAACGGAGACGTGATCAAATGCGGCCGCACCCATCTGCAGGACGCGACGCCCATCCGCTTTTCGCAGGAGATCTCCGGCTGGCGCAATAGTCTCGAGCGGGACAGGCAGCTCATCGAACTGAGCCTCCCGCCGCTGTATGAACTGGCGCTGGGCGGAACGGCGGTGGGTACCGGGCTGAACGCCCCCGCGGGCTTCGACCGTAGAAGCGCGGAAAAGCTCAGCGAGCTGACCGGCCTGCCCTTCGTGACGGCGGAGAACAAATTCCACGCCCTCACCAGCCGGGACGAGTTGGTCTTCGCCCACGGCGCGCTGAAGGCGCTGGCGGCGGACCTGATGAAGATCGCCAACGACGTGCGCTGGCTGGCTTCCGGCCCCCGGAACGGGCTGGGCGAAATTTTCATCCCGGAGAACGAGCCCGGTTCCAGCATCATGCCCGGGAAGGTGAACCCCACCCAGTGCGAAGCCGTGACCATGGTGGCCGTGCAGGTGATGGGGAACGACGTGGCGGTGGGCATGGCGGCCTCGCAGGGCAATTTCGAGCTGAACGTGTTCCTGCCGGTCTGCGCCTATAATTTCCTGCAATCGGCGCGGCTGCTGGGGGAGGTCATGGAGTCCTTCCGCGCCCGCTGCGTTGCGGGCATCCGGCCCAACCGGGAGAAGATGCAGGAGAATCTGAACGCCTCGCTCATGCTGGTAACGGCGCTCAGCCCCCACATCGGCTACGATAACGCGGCAAAGACGGCGAAAAAAGCCTATCAGGAGAACCTGACGCTGAAGGAAGCCTGCATCTCTCTGGGATTCCTGACGGCAGAGCAGTTTGACGAAGTATTCCATCCGGAAAAGATGGTATAAAAGGAGAAACGACCATGGACTATAAAGCGGAAGCACTGAAAAAGCATTACGAATGGAAGGGCAAGCTGGAGGTCACGCCCCGCGCCCCGGTGGATGACCGGGAGGCCCTGAGCCTTGCCTATACCCCCGGCGTGGCCCAGCCCTGTCTGGAGATCCAGAAGGATATCTCCAAGAGCTATGAGCTGACCCGGCGGTGGAACACAGTCGCCGTCATCACGGACGGGACCGCCGTGCTGGGCCTCGGCGATATCGGCCCGGAGGCAGGCATGCCGGTCATGGAAGGCAAATGCGTGCTGTTCAAGGCCTTCGGCGGGGTGGACGCGGTGCCGCTCTGCATCCGCTCGAAGGACGTGGACGAGATCGTGAACACCGTGGCGCTGCTGGCGGGCTCCTTCGGCGGCGTGAATCTGGAGGATATTTCCGCGCCCCGCTGCTTTGAGATCGAGCGGCGGCTGAAGGAGATCTGCGACATTCCCATTTTCCACGACGACCAGCACGGCACCGCCGTCATCATGCTGGCGGGCGTGAAGAACGCGCTGAAGGTGGTGGGCAAGAAGCTCGGCGAGGCGAAGATTGTCATCAACGGCGCGGGCGCCCCCGCCATCGCCATCGCCAAGCTGCTGCGCAACGCGGGCGCGGGCGAACTCATCCTCTGCGACCGGAAGGGCGCCATCTATGCGGGCCGCGCCGAGGGCATGAATCCCGCCAAGGAGGAAATGGCGCAGCTGACGAATCCAAAAAAGGTCGCGGGCAGCCTTGCCGACGCGCTGGTGGGCGCGGACGTGTTCATCGGCGTTTCCGCGCCCGGCGCGGTGACGCAGGAGATGGTGAAGACCATGGCGAAGGACGCCATCGTCTTCGCGTGCGCGAACCCCACGCCGGAAATTTTCCCGGAGGAAGCCAAGGCCGCAGGCGCGGCGGTGGTGGCTTCCGGCCGGAGCGACTACCCGAACCAGATCAACAACGTGCTGGCCTTCCCCGGCATCTTCCGGGGCGCGCTGGACGCAAGAGCCAGCGAGATCAACGAAGAGATGAAGATCGCCGCGGCGGAGGCGCTGGCCGGGCTGGTGTCCGACAGCGAGCTGACGGCGGACTACATCATCCCCGAAGCCTTCGACAGGCGGGTGTGTCCCGCCGTGGCGGAAGCGGTAAGGAAGGCCGCC
>JAZQQF010000172.1:0-25022 GCA_045628925.1 Oscillospiraceae bacterium
TCGCCGCCATGCAGACCCGCGCCGTCATCAAGGCCGCGCTGAACGTGCAGGCCCGTCACGCCGACTGGAACGTGGTCCCCGAGATCATGATCCCGCTGGTGGGCGAGGTGAAGGAACTGAAATACGTGAAGAGCGTGGTGGTCAAGACCGCCGACGAGGAGATCGCCAGGGCGGGCGCCAGCCTGAAGTACAAGGTCGGCACCATGATCGAGATCCCCCGCGCCGCCCTCACGGCGGACGATATCGCCAAGGAAGCGGAGTTCTTCTCCTTCGGCACCAATGACCTGACGCAGATGACCTTCGGCTTCAGCCGCGATGACGCGGGCAAGTTCCTCGGCGCGTATTACGACAAGAAGATCTATGAGAACGATCCCTTCGCCCGTCTGGACCAGACCGGCGTGGGCAAGCTGGTGGAAATGGCCGCGAAGCTGGGTCGCGCCACCCGCCCGGATATCCACCTTGGCATCTGCGGCGAGCATGGCGGCGAACCCACCAGCGTGGAGTTCTGCCATCGGGTCGGGCTGGACTACGTGTCCTGCAGCCCGTTCCGCGTGCCCATCGCCAGACTCGCCGCCGCACAGGCCGCGATCAGGGAAATGGCGTAAGGGCGTTTGCCTGATCACACAGAAATCAGAATCGAAGCGGGTATGGCCGAAAGACCGTACCCGCTTTTTCGGAAAGGAAACCATCATGTGTACTGCCATCGCATACAGGGGAAATGACCTGCTTTACGGCTTCAATCTGGATATCGACCCGGCCGTGTGGGACTATTCCATCCGGAAAACGAAGAATTACTTCGCCGTGGGCATCACCGTGGGGAAAACGACTTACCTCGTCCACGGCGTGAACCGCGCCGGGAATTTCGGGAACGTACCGTACATGAACGGCGAAGTGTTTCCCGTGCCGAAGGGCACGAAGCGGGAGCGCATCGACCTGATGAGCGACCGGTATATCCGGGGTAAGTATTCCTTCGCGGATATCGAAAAGATCCTGCGCACAAAGACGCTGACCGGCATCCCCGCCGCCACGATGCATTCCCTCATCGGCAGCGGAGCCGGTGACTTTCTCATTGCGGAGCCGGGCTACGGGTGGAAAAAGGTCGAGGGGCTTTATGCCGTTTTGACGAATTTCCCGGTGCTGACGGAGCTGCCGGACTATGATGACCCGTTTTACGGGAAAGACCGCTATGACCGGGCGGAGGCCGTCCTGTCCCACGCGGGGCCGGAGTTCTCCGCCGAGGACGCGCTGCGGCTGCTAGCGGAGACAGCCCAATCCGGCCAATGGGGGACGCGGGTGTCCTTCGTCTGGTCGCGGAACCGGAACACGGTGTATTTCTTCCGGGACGGGGACGCTTCCCGGATCGAGACGCACGAATTTGCGTGAGGCGGTAACTGCGGGAAAAGGAGCGGAGACCATGGAACACGAGTTTGCCGGATTCTGGATCACGGACCGGGAATTTGAAAACGCCGTGCCGCTGAACGTCTTTCACCGGCAGCTGGAACCCATCGAGCTGCCCGAGGGGCCGAAGGATCGGCACATCCTCTTCCGGAAACGCTTCACCCTGCGTCAACTGCCGGAAAGGGCGGAGCTGTGGTTTTCCGCCGACGATACGGCAAAGGTCTGGCTGAACGGGCACTTTGTCACGCAGGGACCCGCCCCGGCCTACCGCAGCGCCTACGGGTACCTCTGCGCGGACGTAACGGCGCTGCTGCGCGAGGGCGAGAACATCCTCGCCTTCCACACGCTCTATCAGGGGCTGATCAACCGGGTCTGGGTCAGCGGCGACGGCTGCCACGGTCTGCTGTTCGACCTGACGGGGGACGGGGAGGTGCTGGCGAAAAGCGACGAAAGCGTTCTGACCGCGGTGCACGACGGCTTCACACCTCTGCATACGGTGGGCTACGATACCCAGTTCATGGAACGCTACGATTCCCGCTCATCGGCGGCGGGGTTTGAATCGCCGGACTATGACGACCGGGCGTGGGAGAATGCGCGAAAGCGGCAGCATACGGATTACGCGCTCGTTCCCCAGCGGACCGCCGCTCCCGTGTGGGAGGAGATCCGGCCGGTGCAGCTGACTTCCCGGGGAAACGCGCTCTTTGCGGATTTCGGAGCGATGTACGTGGGGACGCTGCGGGCCGCTGCCAAAGGGACGCGCGGGGATGAGATCGTCCTCCGCTTCGGGCAGGAGCTGAACGAGGACGGCAGCGTCCGCTGGGAGCTGCGGGCGAACTGCCGCTATGAGGAGCGCTGGGCCCTTTCCGGAGGAGCGGACACGCTGGGCCAGTTCGATTACAAAGCCTTCCGCTATGCGGAGCTGCTGCTCCCGGCGGGCTGCGAGGTGGGGAATATTTCCCTCTCTGCGCGGCACTATCCCTTCCGTGCCGTGCGGGGGCGGAAAGCGGAATACGCGGGCGACGAAGGGCTGGAAGCGGTGTTCCGCCTTTGTGCCCGCTCGCTGGAATACGGGGTGCAGGAGGTCATTCAGGACTGCATGGAGCGGGAAAAGGGCTTCTACGTGGGGGACGGCTGCTACAGCGCCCTTGCCCATCTGCTCGTTACGGATGACGATTCCATCGTGCGCAAGCTCATCGACGACGCGTTTCATTCCCGATTCATCACGGATACCCTCGTCACCTGTCTCGATTGCTCCTTCATGCAGGAGATCGCGGAATATCCGCTGATGCTCCTTTCCCTGATGCTGTGGCATTACCGCGTGAAGGGCGACCGGGATTATCTTGCGCGCTTTTACCCGGACGCCTGCGCCCTGCTGGACGCTTACCGTGCGCATTACGAGCGGGACGGGCTGCTGCAGAACGTGGATAAATGGTGCGTGGTGGAGTGGCCCGCCGAGTACCGGGACGGTTACGACGCGGACCTGACCGAGGGGCAGATCTGCCGGGAGGCGCATATTGCCCTGAACGCCTATTACGCGGAGGCGATCCACAGCGTGAACCGCATGGCGCAGGCGCTGGGGAAGCCGGAATACCGGGACGCGGGGGAGGTGGAGGACGCCTGCCGCCGGGCCTTTTTCGATGCGGAGGCCGGGCTGTTCCGCGACCGGGCGGCGAGCGGACATAAGAGCTATATTGGCAACGTGCTGGCCCTGTATGCGGGCCTGTTCCGGGCGGAGGAAAAGGAGCGCATTTACGGCTGGATCCGGGAAAAGGGCGTCACGGGCGTGAATCTCTTCGGCGCTGCGCCGCTGATGATCTCCCTCACGCGGGACGGGGAGCGGGACCTGCTCCGCCGCTGCCTCGGGGATGAAAACGCATGGAAGCGCATCCTTCGGGAGGGCGGCACCGCTACCTTCGAGGGCTGGGGGAAGGACACGAAATGGAATACCTCCCTGTTCCACCTGACTCTGACGCTGGCGGCGATCTTCCTTGCGGATTTCGATACGCCCGCGCTGTTCCGCTGAGCGGGGGAGCGTACGGAAAGCGAACGAAATTTTCCTCTTGCAATTCTGACAGGCAGTAGTATAATCAAATATTGTTAGTAATTTATAATCGGAAATTGCAGATGAGAAGGCAGGTGACAGAAGGATGAAGGGGCAGGAGGTCTTCCGGCGCATGGTCGTGACCGGGGGACTGGAAAAGCAGGAGTATCAGGCCGTACGCGGGGAAGTGTGGGAAACGAACCGGCGGAATATCTTCGCGTTCTGCATCATCGCCGCGGTCTTCTTTGCCCTGATGGCGCTGCTCACGCTGATGAATCCGGCGCTGCGCGCCTACCGTCCGCTGTACCTCATCTGCGCGGTGATCTCGCTCCTGCTGATCCTGCTGGCGGGCGGTCCCGCGAAAGGCCGCGTGAAGCTGACGGCGGTGCTGATGTATGCCTTCATCACCATGCTGCTGGTATTCGGCATCTATCTGGGAACGGTGGCCAGCACCCATGAGCTGACGGCGGCCTATATCGCCCTGCTGCTCACGGTGCCGCAGATGTTCACCGACCGGCCCTGGCGGATGTATGTGGTCATCTCCTCCTCGGCGGTGCTGTTCATCGTGCTGTGCCTGCTGTTCAAGGATCGGGAGACTTGGAGCAGCGATATCACCAATGCGGTGGCCTTCGGGCTGGTGAGCGAGATCTGCTGTACGTATATGATGAAGATCAAGCTGGAGCGTTATGCGCTTGAGGACCGTACCCGCATTCTGGCGGAGACCGACCAGCTCACCGGCGTGCTGAACCGCAACAGCTATGAGCTGCAGCTGCGGCGCGGCCCGGAGCTGGATGCGGAGAGCTATTTCGCCGTGTATGTGGACGTGAACGGTCTCCATGAGATGAACAATACCCTCGGCCACGCCGCCGGCGATGAAATGCTCCGCCGCGTGGCGCAGATCATGATGGGGGTCTTCGGCGCGGAAAACACCTACCGCATCGGCGGCGATGAATTTGTGGCGCTGGGCCTGAACCGCACGGAAGCGGAGGTGGAGGAACTGATCGCCTCCCTGCAGGCGCAGGTGCAGGCGGCGGGCCATCACGTGGCCTGCGGCATGGCGTGGAAACGCAAGGCGGAGCTGGACGTGACGGCCCTGATCCGGTCGGCGGAGAAGAATATGTATGCCGATAAGAGCCGCTATTACCGGGAGAACGGGCTGGACCGGAGAAGAAGATAAGCAAGATACTGATTTCGGGGTGGGACCTGCGTCCCGCCCCGATTTTGCGTTTCGGGGCGTGCGCCCGGAAAAGTTCCTGCGCCGCCGGGCGGGAAGCGGTTGCAATCGGGCCTGCGAACGAGTAAAATAGGAAAATCAATATCAGACAGAAGGGGAACACCTTATGGAGATCAAAGCAATCGCCGCGCTGGCGGAAAAGATCAAGGCCAACGTGGGAAAAGTCATCGTGGGCAACGACGAGCATTTGGAGCTGATGCTCACCGCGCTCATCGCCGGAGGTCATGTGCTGCTGGAGGACGTGCCCGGCACGGGCAAGACCGTTACCGCCAAGGCGCTGGCAAAGAGCCTCGGCGTGGATATGAAGCGCATCCAGTTCACGCCCGACCTGCTGCCCGGCGATGTGACGGGTACCAGCGTGTTCAATCAGAAGGAGTTCGCCTTTGAATTCCGGCAGGGCCCCGCGTTCACCAATATCCTGCTGGCGGACGAGGTGAACCGCGCCACCCCCCGCACCCAGTCCGCCCTGCTGGAATGCATGGAGGAAAAGCAGATCAGCGCCGACGGCGTGACCTACAAGCTGGATGCGCCGTTTTTCGTCATCGCCACCCAGAACCCGGTGGAGACCAGCGGCACCTTCCCCCTGCCCGAAGCGCAGATGGATCGTTTCCTCATGCGTCTGCGGCCCGGCTACCCCACCACCGAGGGGCAGAAGCAGATCCTCGACCGGTTTATCCGGAACGATCCCCTGCAGGAGCTGGAAAGCGTCGTGACGAAGGAGGAACTGCTGGACGCGCAGAATAGCTACAGCGCCGTGCAGGTCTCCGACCCGGTAAGGCAGTATATCGTGGCGCTCACGGAGGCGACGCGCACCCCTGCAGAGGTGACGCTGGGCGTCAGCCCCCGCGGGATGCTGTGGATGCTGCGGGCCTCTCAGGCGTGGGCCGCCGTCCACGGGCGGGACTATGTGCTGCCGGACGACGTGAAGAAGCTGGCCGTGCCGGTGTTCGCCCACCGTCTCGTGACCCGCACGGGCTACGGGGCCGTGACACGGAGCGAGGAGCTGATGCGGGAGCTGACGCGGGTGGTACCCGTCCCGACGGAGGACCCCGGCGCCGAAAAGCTGCTGGAGCGCTGAAAACGTGGTACCCATCTGGATCATGGTGATCGTCGCCATTCTGGCGATCGGTCAGACGATATATTACAATCA
Source organism: Oscillospiraceae bacterium (assembly GCA_045628925.1). Classification (GTDB taxonomy): domain Bacteria; phylum Bacillota; class Clostridia; order Oscillospirales; family Oscillospiraceae; genus UBA1774. The sequence goes on from JAZQQF010000172.1 coordinate 5,824, forward strand.
ATGCGGTCTGCGCAAGGTGAGCTATACCCGCAGCTTCAATAAGGATCGGGTCTTTGAGGGCGAAAAGGTGGAACTGGTGGAGATCCTTTCTAACCGCAAGCTCATCCCCGTGCCGTGGGTGCGGGTGGAATCCCGCATTTCCAGCGACCTGCAGTTCCGGCGGCAGGAGAACATGGGCCTGAGCCTCGACCGCTTCCATAAGAGCCTGTTCTATCTGGGGGCTTATGCGAAGATCACCCGGCGGCATGAGATCACCTGCCTCCGCCGGGGCTATTACGACTGCTCGCTGGTGAGCGTCGTGGCGGGCGACCTCTTCGGCCTCGCCCACGACCGGGCGGACCTGACGGGGGACGCGAAGCTCTTTGTCTACCCTGCCATCCTGAAGCCGGAGGATCTGCCGGACACGGCCCTGAAATGGCAGGGCGACGTGACCGTCCGCCGCTGGATCCTGCCCGACCCCATGCTGGTGACGGGCATCCGCGCTTATCGTGCGGGCGACCCGCAGAAGGATGTGCATTGGGGCGCTACCGCCCGCACCGGCGCGCTGCAGGTGAAGCAGCGGGACTATACCGTTTCGCCCCGGGCGCTGCTGGTGCTGAACTGCCAGATCTCCGAAAAGCTGTTCAGTACCATGGAGCAGAAGGATGTGGATTTTCTGGAAGGCGGTGTGCGCATCTGTGCCTCGCTGGCGGCATGGTGCGTGCAGAACGGCGTGGACGTGGGCTTTCTCACCAACGGCGAGAGCCGGAGAGCGGATATCGACCTGAACGTGGAGCCCCGCTGCTCGGAAGCCCAGCTGCAGCGCATTTTAGAGGCGCTGGCGGTGCTGAAGATCAGGATGACCATGGACCTGCACGTGCTGCTGGACCGGCAGCTGGAAGCGGGCATCACGGACATGGACATCCTCATCGTTTCGGCCTACTGGAGCGAAACGCTGGAGGAGCGCGCCCAGCGCCTGAGGCGGATGGGCAACTCCGTCACGTGGCAGCAGATCGGAGGCGGGATATGAACGGCGTTCGTGTTTCCGTACCCGGAAGGGAGGCGGCGCAATGAAGATCGAAAAACCGGTCATGTGGCTGGTGAACCTGCTGCTCAGCGCCTTCTTTGCCTTCGGCATCCTGCAGTTTCTGGAGCAGTTCAGCCGCGTGGGCTGGGAGTGGTATTCCCGCAGCCTGCTCTGCTGGCCCATCCTGCTGGCCTTCGTCATCGGGCTGGCGGCCCGGGGCCTGCAGAAATGGAAATACCCCCTGCTGGGCGGGAGCGTCCTTATCGCGGAGGCGCTGATGGCGCTGCAGTTTCCCTCCTTCGGATTTCTGGATATCGTTTACCTGCTCATCGCGGGTGTGCTGGCGGCGGTGCTGTTCATCCTGGGCCTGCGGGGCGAGGAGGCATTTCCCGGGAAACTGGCGGTGGCCTCCCTCATCGTGTATATCGCCGCCTGCGTGTATTTCTTCCTGGGGGATTACGAGCTGCGGGACTACCAGCCCCTGTGCTGGTGCGGCCTGTTTGCCTTCACCCTGAGTATGTACAGCTTCAATGCCGCCAGCCTCTATACGGGCGTGCATAACGCCAAAGGCGGCGAGACCATGGCCATCCCCTCGGGCATCCGGGGCAAGAATATGCTCCTGCTCACGGGCTTCCTCATCGCCGCCATGCTCATCGGCAGCCTCGGCATCCTCCATCGGGCGCTGGACGGGGCGTGGCACTGGCTCCTCTACAGTGTGGGGACGTTTATCCGTTTCCTCACCAGCATCTCCGGCAATTCGGAGATGAAGGCGCCCCCCACCCCCACGCCGACCCCCGAGCCGGAACAGACGGCGGATATCTCCGCGCTGGTGCCGGACGGGGATCCCACCTTCATCACGGTCTATGCCATCCTGCTCTGCTCCATCGCGGGCGTCTTCGCCATTCTGGCCATCATCTTCTCCCGGCGGGAGAATCGGGGCGGCGGCAGCCATAAATTTGCGGATTGGGTGCGCGGCCTGTTCAAAACGAAGCAGATTTTGGAATATGAGGACGACGTGGAGCGGACGGACGACCTGCGGACCCTGCTGGCCGAGCAGCGGAAAAAGATGCGCGACCGGCTCCGCAGGATGCGGGAGAAGCCGGAAAAATACGAAGATATGCCGGACGACCGGCTGCGGGTGCGCTTTGCCTATAAGGCGCTGCTGAAGTCCGGCCGCGTGGCAGGGTGGACGCCTGCCGCTACCCCCGGCGAGGTGGGCAAAAGTCTGGATACCGAGGCGTTCCGGGATCTGACGGAAGCCTATAACGGCGCACGGTACGATCTGGAGCGCGAAGTCCCGCCGGAGGCGGCGGATACGGCGCAGGAAGCCATGAAGCGCCTGCGCGGAAGGAGATAAGCGATGAACTACACCATCGGCGTTGACGTGGGCGGTACCAACGTGCGCTTCGGCCTGCTGGGGCCGGACGGGGCCCTGACCGAGCTTCGGAAATATCCCCGGACGGAGGTGCTGCCGGACGCGGACCCCGCCGCGCTGGGAGATGCGCTGAAGTACTATATCCGGGAGACGGGGGCGGAAGTGTCCGCCGTGGGCGTGGGCATTCCCGGCACCCTCAGCCCGGACTGTCGGCGGACGCTCAAGGTCTCCAATATCCCGGCGCTGAACGACCTGAACTATGCGCAGCTGTTAGAGGAGCGCTGCGGCGTGCCCGTGAAACTGGAAAATGACACGGTCATGCTTCTGAACGGCGACCTGCACCGGCTCAACCTGCCGCCGGAGGGCATCATCCTCGGCGTGTATATCGGCACGGGGCTGGGCAGCGCCCTGTTTTACAACGGGAAAAGCCTCAAAGGCCACAACTGCCTGAATGAACTGGGCCACTTCCCCCTGCCGGGGAAGAAGGAACGGTGTACCTGCGGGAACATCGGCTGCGCGGAGAACTACGTTTCCGGCCGCTGGCTGCAGGCGCTGCGGGCGGAGAAATTCCCGGACACCCACATTTCGGATATGTTCACCGCGCTGCAGGGCACGACGGAGGGCGCGGAATACGTGGAGACCCTCGCCTGCCTGCTGGCGGGCTGCGTGAACCTGATGGATCCGGAGATGCTGGTCATCGGCGGCGGCCTCCCGGCGATGAAGGACTATCCCCGGGCGGCGCTGGATGCGGCCATGCGGGAAAAATGCATGAAGCCGGAACCGGCAAATTCCCTCCGCGTCGTCTGGTCGCAGGACAGCGACGAGACCGGCGCGCTGGGCGCGGCGTGGCTGGCAAGAGGTTGATCTCAAGATGCCCGGCGGCTCCGAAGGCTTCTTCGGGGCCGCCGAAATATTTTCGGAAACGGGACGAAAAATGCAGGGTTTCCCGGGAAATGCCGCGTCCGCTTTTCAATCCCGGGTAACTATGATAGAATCAGAGATAAAATCAGAACAAAAAACGGAACGGAAAGGGGGAGCAGATCATGCTCACCATCCTGCTGGGTCTTGCGGGCAGCGGAAAAACGGAGGCCGTCTGCCGGGAGATCCGGGACCTGATGCCCGGGCGCGAAAACATGGTGCTGCTCACGCCGGAGCAGCAGTCCCACCGTGCGGAACGGACGCTGGCGAAGATCTGCGGACCTGCGCTCAGCCTCCATGCGGAGGTGCTGAGCTTCACGAGAATGTATAACCGCGCGGCGCTTGCGCTGGGCGGTCTTGCCGACCCGCTGCCGGATGCGGGCGGGCGGCTGCTGCTCATGGCGCTGGCCGTGAGCGAGCTGGGCGAAAAGCTCCGCCGCTTCGGCGGAAGGGATCGCCGCGCCGATTTTCTGCCCCGGCTCATGGCAACCGCCGAGGAATTTCGCGCCTCGCTGCTGCGGCCGGAGCTGCTGGAATCCGCCGCGGAACAGGCCGGGGGCAGCACGGGCGAGAAGCTGCGGGAGCTGGCAAGCGTGCTGGAAGCGTGGGAGGCTGTCACCGCCCGCCAGCTGGGCGACAGCCGCGACGCCGTCTCCCGTCTGGCCGACGGCGTGGAGAAGACCGACGTGGGCGCGGGCGGCGTGTGGGTGGACGGATTCACCGATTTCACCGCGGCGGAGCTGCGGGTGCTGGAGGCCCTGCTCCGCCGGGGCACCGACCTGACCGTGACGCTGACGCTGGGCGAAGGGGAAGAGGAACGCTTCCGCGTGCAGGAGGCCACCTTCCGCACGCTCTGCCAGCTGGCCGAGCGCCGGGGCGCGGAGCTGAAGGTGCGCCGTCTGCCCGACCCGGCGCGGACGCCGATCCGGCATCTGGCGGAAAACCTCTATACCTATCACGCGCAGCCCATCGCCGATGGAGCCGGGGCGGCGGAGATCTGCCGGATGCCCTCCTTCGCGGAGGAGTGCCGCTGGGCGGCCTCCCGCATCCTCGGCATGATGCGCGAAGATCCCACCCTGCGCTTCGGCGATTTTGCGGCGGCGCTCCCGGATGCTGCGGAGAAGCGCAGCACGGCGGAGGCCGTTTTCCGGGAATACGGCATTCCCGTGTTCGTGGAAGAGACGGAGAGCATTTTGGATAAGGGGCTCACGGTCTCCATCCTGTCCGCCCTCACGGCGGTGACGGAGGGCTGGCGTTTCCGGGACGTGTTCCGCTGCCTCAAGACCGGCTTCGGCGGCCTCAGCCCGGAGGAAACGGACGAGCTGGAAAACTACTGCCTCACGTGGGATATCCGGGGCGAAAGCGCGTGGCGGCGGGAGGCGGACTGGGATCTGCGGCCCGGCGGCTACGGAACGGCCGACGAGCGGGATCGGGAGGCCCTCGTCCGCCTGAACGCCCTGTGCCGCAGAGTCGCCGGGCCGCTGGGCGCGCTGGCGGACGCGCTGCGGGAGCCGAAGCCCTGCCGGGAACAGCTGCGGGCCGTGTGGGCCTACCTGTCGGAGATCGGGGCCGCGGAAACGCTGCGGCAGGAAGCGGAGGAGCTGGAAGCCGGCGGCGACCGTGCTTTGGCCTCGGCAGATGCGCGCCTGTGGGCCGCGCTGATGGACGCTTTCAGCCAGATGGAGACCGTCATCGGCGGCGTGACCCTCGACGCATCGGAATTCCGGCGGCTCACGGAGCTGCTGCTCGGCCAGCGGAAGGTGGGCGCCATCCCCGCCGCGCTGGACAGCGTGAGCATGGGCTCGCCTGCCCGCCTGCGGGGGAAGAAGATGCGGGTGCTGCTGGTACTGGGGGCCGATGACGAGAGCCTGCCCGCCCGGCCCGGCGCAGCGGGACTGTTTTCGGCGGAGGAAAAGCGGAGCCTGTTCGACCTTGGCCTGCCCCTGATGCACGACCGGGATGAGGACGTGTGCAGGCCGCTCTTTGAACTGTATTCGCTGGCGGCCTCCCCTTCGGAGAAGCTGCTCATGAGCTATACCGGCTCGGAGGAGAGCCGCGCCAGCGTCCTCGTGCGCCGGGCGGAGAGCCTGCTGGGCGTGAAGCCCACCGGCGCGGACGAGCTTATGGGCGAGCATCTGCTCCCCGTGCGGGAGACCTGTCTGCGCCTCGCCTTCCGGGAGGACGGGCCGTGGAGCGCTTCGGCCCGGCAGGCGCTGGAGGCGGACACGCTGGAGGAGCTGCGGCAGCGGGCTGCCCAGAAGCGGGGCAGCCTCCGGCCCGAGACCGTCACGGCGCTGTACGGCGAGACCTTCCGCCTTACCGCCTCCCGTGCGGAGACCTATCATAAATGCGCCTATCTCTATTTCCTCGAATACGGGCTGAAGGCGGAGGAACGGAAGTTCGCGGGCTTCGCCGCGCCGGAGACCGGCACCTTCATCCACTATCTGCTGGAAAACGTCTGCCGCGCGGTGAAGGAAGCCGGGGGCTTCGGCGCGGTAACGGAAGAGAAACTGCGGGCGCTGACACAGACTTACTGCGAAGCCTTCGCAGCCGAGTTCTTCCGGCCCGGTCAGCTGGAGGACGCCCGCTTCGGCTACCTGTTCCGCCGCCTGTGCCATACGGCGGAGACCATCGTGCTGGATGTGGCGGCGGAGCTGTCCGCCGGGGAGTTCCAGCCGCTGGCCTTTGAGCTGCAGTTTGGCATGGAGGGTGCGGATTCTCTGCCGCCGGTGCAGGTGGACGACGTGATCCTGCGCGGCACGGCCGACCGGGTGGACGGCTGGACGGACGGGGAGACGCTCTATCTATGCGTCGCGGATTACAAGACCGGGAAGAAGGAATTCAGCCTGACGGACGTGCAGTACGGCGTGAGCATCCAGATGCTCCTGTATCTGTTCATGCTGGAAGAACACGGCGAAGCCCGGTTCGGGCAGAAGGTCGCGCCCGCCGGGGTGCTTTACAGTCCCGCCCGGGACGCGCTGGTATCCGACCAGCCCCGTTCCGCGGATCCGGAAAAGCTGGCGCAGGAGCGGGCGAAGCTCCTGCGGCGCAGCGGCATCCTGCTGGACGACCTGCGGGTGCTGGACGCGCGGGAGCACACCCGTCCGGCCCGCTATATCCCGGTGAAATTCGGAAAGGACGGCCTGCCCACGGAGAACGTGGCCTCCGCCGCCCGGCTGGGCGATCTGGCAGCCTACGTGAAGAAGCTGCTGCGGAAGATGAGCGCATCGCTCCGGCGAGGGAACGTGGCGGCCGAGCCGCTGTTTCAGGCGCCGACGCCGGAGAAGGGGCCGTGCAAATGGTGCCCCTATGGGTCGGTCTGCAATTACGATCTGGAACGGGAGCCGCTGCGGCTGAAAACGAAAGTGGAGCCGGAAGCGTTCTGGCAGGCATTGGAGGAGGAACGGGATCATGGCTGAAGTGAAACTTACCCCCGCGCAGGCCGCCGCCGTGGCCCATCGGGGCGGCGCACTGCTCATCTCGGCGGGCGCCGGTTCCGGCAAGACGAAGGTACTGGTGGAGCGTCTGCTGGACCGCATCACCCGCGACGGGCTGGATATCGACCGCTTCCTCATCATCACCTATACCCGCGCCGCCGCCGCCGAGCTGCGGGGGCGCATCCTGAACGCGCTCTATGAGCGGCTGCAGGAAACGCCGGACGACCGGCATCTCCGGCGGCAGACGGCCCTGCTCCTGCAGGCCCGCATCGGCACGATCCACAGCTTCTGCGCCTCCGTCCTGCGGGAAAACGCCCACCTGTGCGGCGTGAAGCCGGATTTCCGGCAGCTGGAGGGAGGCGAGGAGCAGATCCTCAGGCGAGAGGTTCTGCGGGAGGTGCTGCAGGAACGCTACGAGCAGCTGACGGAAGCCTTCAGCGCGCTGGCGGATACGCTGGGCGCGGGACGGGACGACACGAAGCTGGAGCAGGTGGTGCTGCGCACCTATGAGCAGGTGCAGAGCCATCCGGACCCGGAGGCGTGGCTGCAGGCGCAGATCGACGCGCCCTGCCCGGAGGGCGACGCGGGGGATACCCCGTGGGGCGCACTGCTGCTGGCGAAGGCCCGCGCCGCCGCCGCGTTCTGGCAAATGCGGATGCTGGAGGGCGTGACCTCACTGGAGGCGGAGCCGAAGCTGGCGAAATGGGCCCAGTGCCTGCGGGACGCCGCCGCTTCGCTGGAGAGCTTCCGCCTTGCGCTGGATGCGGGTTGGGACGCTGCCGCCGCCTTCGGCGATATCACGTTCCCAAGGCCGTATACGCCCAGAGGCATGGGGGACGATCCGCTGCTCCTGCCGGTGAAAAGCCTGTGGGACGGCTGCAAAACGGGCATGAAGAAGCTCTGCGCGATGTTTGACGGCAATTCGGCAGAGCTGCTTATGGAATACCGGGCGCTGAAGCCGGTGACGGATGCGCTCTTTGCGCTGGTGCGGGATTTTTCCGCTGCCTACAGCGCGGAGAAGCAGCGCCGCGGCCTGCTGGATTTCAGCGATCTGGAGCATCTGACCCTGCGCCTGCTCACGGAGGCGGATCGCATGACGCCCTCGGCGGCGGCAAAGACCATCTCCCTGCGCTTTGCGGAGATCCTTGTGGATGAATATCAGGACTGCAACCGTGTGCAGGACGCGATCTTTTTCGCCGTTTCCCGGGAAGGGAAAAACGTCACCATGGTGGGCGACGTGAAGCAGTCCATCTACCGATTCCGGCTGGCGGACCCCACCATTTTCCTGCGAAAATACGAGGCTTACGCCGATGACCCGGCCTCCGGCGAGGGAAAACGCATCCTCCTTTCGGAGAATTTCCGCTCGGATGGGAATATCCTGCGGGCGGCCAACCGGTTCTTCTCCAACGTCATGTCGCCGCAGCTGGGCGATATGCAGTACGGGGAGGCGGAGGCGCTGAAGCCCGGCCCGGCGAATCCGGCGGCGGAGGACGCGTTCCAGCTGTTCGTGCCGGAGCTGGGGGAGGAAAAGCGGAAAAAGGCGGAGCCGGAGGCTGTGGCGGATTATGTCGCCCATCTGCTGCATAGCGGCATGACCGTGCCGGTCGAGGGTGGGCTTCGGCCGCTGGAGGCGGGGGATATCGCCATCCTCCTGCGCTCCACCAGCGGACGGGACAGCCTTTATGCCGCTGCGCTGAAAAAGCGGGGCATCCCCGCCCTGTGCCTGAAGGCGGCGGATCCGCTGCAGGAGCGGACGGAGGTGCGCTGGGCGCTGAGTCTGCTGGCGGTGACGGACAATCCCCGACAGGATATCCCCCTGCTGGCGGCGCTGCGCAGCCCGGTCTGGCATTTCACGGAGGAGGAGCTGGCGCGCATCCGCTGCCGGGATCGGCGCGGCTGCTTCTATGAGGCCCTCTGCGCCGCTGCCGAGAACGACGGGCGCTGCGCCGAAGTGCTGGAAACGCTGGCGCGCTGGCGGAAGCTGGCCCGTCGGCTGCCCGCTGACGAGCTGATCCGGGAGATCTGCGCGGAAACGGCGCTCTATGCGCTGGCGGAGGCCCGGGAGGCGGGTTCCTCCGCAAATCTGGACCAGCTCACGGACTATGCACGCAGCTTCGGGCAGAACGGTTCCCGCAGTCTGTTCACCTTCCTCCTGCGCCTGCGGGAGGCGGAGGAGGCCGGGGACGCGGAGATGAAGGCCGTGTTCGGCGGCGGCAGCGGCGTGACGGTCACCACCATCCACAGCTCCAAGGGGCTGGAATACCCGGTGGTGATCCTGGCCGACCTGATGAAAAGCTTCAATCTGACGGATCTGAACGCGCCGCTGCTCATTCACCCGGAGCTGGGCGCGGGCCCCAAATGGGTGGATCGGGAGAAAGGCGCGGAGTACCCCACCCTTATGCGCCTCGCCTGCCGCCAGAAGCTGAGGAGCGAAAACCTCAGCGAGGAACTGCGGGTGCTGTACGTGGCCATGACGAGGCCGAAGCAGAAGCTGGCGCTGTTCTGCTCCGTGGCGGATCGGGAGGCGGCGAGAAAGAAATACACCGTTCCCGGCGGGCTGCCCCTGCCGCCGGAGCTGCTGGAGGACAGCGGCAGCATGGGCGAATGGATCCTTGCCGCGTCGCTGGCCTTCGGGGAGGCGGGGCCGTGGAAGTGGCTGGACGTGCCCGAAGCGGCGGAAGCGCCCACAGAAGAACAGACGGCGGAAGCGACAGAAGCGGTATCCGGTGCGGCGGCGGAGGCTCTCGGCTGGGTCTATCCCCACGAAGCGGACACCCGCCTGCCCAGCAAGCTCACCGCCACCGCCCTGCGGGATACGGCGCTGGCCGGGGAGACGGGGGAGAATGCCTCCGAGCTGGTGCAGCGGAAATTCGGGGAGCGGGATTTTCAGCCCCCGGCGTTCCTGCGGCCCGAGACCCTCAGCCCCACAGAACGGGGCACCGCCATGCACCTTGCCATGCAGTATGCCGACTGGAGCCTGTGCGAAACGGTCTCCGGCGCGGAGGCGGCCATCCGGCAGCTGCGGGAAAAGCGGATGCTCACGCCTTTGGAGGCCGATGCGGCCGATGCTAAAAAGCTGACGGCCTTCGTCACCTCCCCGCTGGGGAAACTTCTGCAGAGCGGAACGCTGCACCGGGAATTCAAATTCTCCCTGCTGGCCCCGGTGCGGGAGCTGCTGGGCGCGGGCGAAGGGGAAACGCTGCTTCAGGGCGTGGTGGACTGCTGGTCGGAAACGCCGGACGGCATCCTCCTTGTGGACTACAAGACCGACCGGGTCTCACGGGAAAATCTGGAAGCCCGGGCGGCAGAGTATGCCCCCCAGCTGCAGGCCTATGCGTGGGCGCTGACGAAGATCACCGGGAAACCGGTGCTGCGGACCTTCCTCTGGTTTTTTGCGGCGGATACGGCGGTGGAAATTTGAAAAAACGGGTATCTATTTCCCCGGAAATGGGGTATGATAGAGTATCTTGAAAAAAGCGCGGGAGGGCAGGCACATGAAGCACATATTACTGGACGGAGCGATGGGGACGGAGCTGATGAAGCGCGGTCTCCGGCTGGGCGCCTTCCCGGAACAGGTGAACCTTACCGACCCGGAGGCCGTGCAGGCCATCCACCGGGCCTACGTGGAGGCGGGGAGCGAACTGCTCTATGCCTGTACCTTCGGGGCAAATCCCCTGAAGGCGCGGGGGGCGGACGTGACGCCCGTCATTCAGGCGGCGCTTCGGAATGCGCGCCTCGCCGCCGGGGAGAAAGCCCACGCCGCGCTGGATGTGGGCCCGCTGGGGCAGCTGCTGGAGCCTTACGGCGACCTGTCGGAGGAAGCGGCAAGAGAGGCTTACCGGCAGGTCTTCACGGCGGGGAAGACGGCGGAGCTTGTGGTATTGGAGACATTTTTTGACCTGCAGGAGGCGCTGCTGGCGCTGGAAACGGCGAAGGAATGCCTGCCCGATGCGCAGTGCTTCGTGACCATGACCTTTCAGACCTCCGGGCGTACGCTCACGGGCGTGCCCCCCGCCGAGGCGGCGCGGGAGCTGACCGCTGCCGGAGCGGACGCGGTGGGCCTGAACTGCTCGCTGGGACCCGCGGAAGCGCTGCCGCTGGTGCGTGCGCTGCGGGAGAATACCCATCTGCCGCTGATCGTGAAGCCCAATGCGGGCATCCCCGACCCGAAGACCGGACTTTACCCGCTGGACGCGGCGGCTTTCGCTGCGGCGATGGAACCCATCGCGGCGGAGGGCGCAGCCTATCTGGGCGGCTGCTGCGGCACGGACCCGGCCTATATCCGGGCGCTGAGGGGGCTGCAGGCATGAGCGTCGCATTCTCGATCATCGTCCTCTGCGCCGCCATGGTCTTTGTCGTGCTGGGCTTCGACACGGAGCCGGAGCGGCTGGCGGCGGAGCTTGACGGGCAGGGGCTGGAAAAGACGCCGGACCGCTTCCATAAGCCCGGGAAGCTCACCCGGCGGGACGGGCTGCTGATGCTGCTGCTCACGCTGGTCTATGCCATCGTCGCTTTCGCCGCGCTGGGAGACCGGGAGGGCGTTGAGTCCTGGCATCGCTTTTCCCGCGGCGGTGATACGGCGGAGATCACCCTTTCCGAAGAAGGGGAGATCGACCGCATCCAGTATTACTGCGGGCCGACCGTGGGGAATTATACGCTGGAATGGAGCGCCGACGGGGAAAGCTGGGAAGGCAGCGTCTCGCTGGAGCAGAATTACGTCGCCGTTCTGAAATGGCAGGAATACGTTCCCGAAACGCCGCTGCAGGGTGTGAAAAAGCTGCGCTTCACGGCGGACCGTGCCGACCTGACGCTGGGCGAAGTGGCCCTGCGGGACGAAAGCGGGCGGAAGCTGCACATCGCGGGCGGGGAGCTGACCGACGAACAGGGGCTGGTACCGACCGAGGAAAGCTATCTCAACAGCAGCTATTTCGATGAAATTTACCATGCGCGCACCGCGTGGGAGCATATCGCCGACCGGAAGCCCTATGAGATTACCCATCCCCCGCTGGGGAAGCTGATCATCGGGCTGGGCATCCGCCTGTTCGGGATGACGCCCTTCGGCTGGCGTTTCAGCGGCGTGCTGTTCGGCGTGCTGATGCTGCCGCTGCTGTACTGTCTGCTGAAATGGATGCTGAACAGCACCGTCGTCGCCTTCTGCACGGCTTCGGTGTTCGCGCTGGATTTCATGCACTTTACCCAGACCCGCATCGCTACCATCGATACCTACTGCGTGTTCTTCACGCTCCTCATGTATCTGTTCTTCTACCGCTATTATGTGCAGCCGCTGGATACGCCTTTGAAAAAGACGCTGCCGCCGCTCATGCTCAGCGGCCTGAGCTTCGCGCTGGGGGCTGTGAGCAAGTGGACCTGCATCTTCGGCGGCGCGGGACTGGCGATCCTCTGGCTGGTGCGGCAGATCGAGCGCCTGCTCTATGCCAGACATCACGGCATCCCCAATCAGCTGCGGGATTATCTGCTGCCCACCGTGGGCTGGAGCTGCGTCTTTTTCCTCGGTTTTCCCGTGGTCTGCTACCTGCTGGCCTATATCCCCTATGGGACCGCTGCCGGGGTGAAGCTGCTGAGCGGGGATTACCTGAAGGTCATTCTGGATAATATCAAATATATGTATAACTACCACAGCGGGCTGGACGCGACGCATCCCTATTCCTCCCCGTGGTGGAAGTGGGTGCTGGATATCCGCCCCATCCTGTATTACCTCCACTATTCCGCGGACGGGGTGACCAAGTCCGCCTTCGGCGCCTGCGGCAACCCGCTGTTCTGGTGGGGCGGGCTGGGCGCGATGATCGTGATGATCGTGAAGGGCGTCCGGGGCGATCGGATGGCGTGGTTCATTCTGGCGGGCTACCTCAGCTCCCTGCTGCCATGGGTGACGGTGGAGCGCTGCGCGTTCATCTACCACTATTTCCCCTGCACCGTGTTCCTCGCGCTGGCCGTGGGCCGCGTCTGCCGGGATCAGGCGGAGCGGAGCCGTGGGAAAGGCCTGCAGCTGGCGCCCTTCATGGCCATCGGCTGCGCGGTGCTGTTCGTGGTGTTCTATCCTGCCCTCAGCGGCAGGACGTATCCGGTGGAATACGGGAAGCTGCTCCTGCGCTGGTTCGGCGGAAGCTGGCCGTTCTGAGCGGGTGGGCGATTCAATGACAACCTCATCATTTACACATAAAGGAGAAAAAACGCAATGATCGCAATCGGAAGTGACCACGGAGGCTTTGCCCTCAAGGAAGAGATCAAACAGCATCTGACGGAGCGGGGCATCGAATTTATCGACTTCGGCACCGACAGTGAACAGAGCTGCGACTATCCCGTTTACGCGGAGAAGGTCTGCAATGCCGTCGTCAGCGGCGAAGCGGAGAAGGGCATCCTCTGCTGCGGTACCGGCATCGGTATGTCCATGGCGGCCAATAAGATCAAGGGCATCCGCTGCGCCTGCTGCGGCGACTGCTTCTCCGCCGAGATGACCCGCCGCCACAACGACGCCAACGTGATCGCCATGGGCGGCCGCGTGGTGGGCGCCGGTCTGGCGCTGAAAATGGTGGACCTGTTTCTGGATACGCCCTTCGAGGGCGGCCGCCATGCCCGCCGGGTCGGCATGGTCATGGATCTGGAAAACCGGTAATCAACGTTTCTGCGGAGGGGGACCGAGCGGGTCTCCCTCTGCTTTTTTCAAAAAACTGCGAGAAAAACGGACGAAAATCCGAAAACCGGGGGTCTTTCCCCTTGTGTTTTGATGAATTTTGCTATAAAATAATAGCTTAAGAAAGATGCGGGCGCAGAGCGGGTTTCCAAGGGGCGCAGACCGTGCCGCCGATGAAACCGCTGCCCGTAATAAATAAACAAAGGAACAGGAGGTGCGACGTTGAAAGCATTTGGCGCATGGCAGGTCGGTGTGAGTGATCCGGCTTCCGCACGCGCGGTCGCGGAAGCCGGCTGCTGCAAGAGGCTGGCCGCCGCACTTCTCGCCGCCCGCGGGATACGGACACCGGAGGAAGCCCGGGAGTTCCTGCGGGAGGACATCGGTCTGCTCCATGACCCCATGCTGATGGAGGACATGGACAAGGCCGTGGCCCGTATCCGCCGCGCGGTGGAAAACGGGGAACACGTGGGCGTCTACGGGGATTACGACGTGGACGGGCTTACCGCCAGCGCCCTGATGACCGGGTGGCTGCAGCGGCAGGGGCTTGCCTGCGAGACCTATATTCCCGAACGGCTGACGGAGGGATACGGCATCAGCGAGGAAGCGCTGGCCGGTCTGGCGGCAGCGGGGGTGACCCTGCTCATCACCGTGGACTGCGGCGTGACCGCGGCCGAACAGGTACGACGGGCCGGGGAGCTGGGCATGGACGTGGTGGTGACGGATCATCACGAGTGTCTGGGCGATCTGCCGGAGGCCGTCGCCGTGGTGGATCCTCACCGGAAGGACGACAGCTATCCCTTCAAGGGGCTTGCCGGGGTGGGCGTGGCCTTCAAGGTCATTTCCGCGCTGGAGGGCCCGGAGAATACGGAGGCCCTCATCCGGCAGTACGGCGCGCTGGCCGCGCTGGGCACCATCGCGGATATCATGCCCGTCACGGATGAGAACCGGGTGCTGATCCGCCGGGGCGTGTGGATGCTGCGGCATGAGCTCCTGCCGGGACTGGACAGCCTCATGGCGGAGATCAACGTGGACAAGGGCCGCATCTGCGGCTCGGATATCAGCTTTTCGCTGGTGCCCAAGCTGAACGCGGCGGGCAGAATGGGCCGGGTGCAGGTGGCCTTCGACCTGCTGATGGAGAAGGACGGCCGGAAGGCCCAGCAGCTGGCGGCGGAGCTTTGCACCATGAACGCCCTGCGCAGGAGCGTGGAGGACCGGGTCTATCAGGAGGCGCTGGCCGCGCTGGGCGACGTAAGGCATCTGGAAGCGCCCATCGTGCTGGCCTCCGAGGGCTGGCATCACGGCGTGAGCGGCATCGTGGCCTCCCGGCTGGCGGAGCGCTTCGGCGTCCCGGCGGTCATCATCTGCCTGGAAGGGGAGGACGGGCGCGGCTCCTGCCGGAGTTACGCAGGCTTTAATGTGTTTGCCGCGCTGGAGGCTGTTCAGGAGGAACTGACCAGCTTCGGCGGCCATGAGCTGGCCGCGGGGCTGACCCTGAAACGGGACAAGGTGGATGACTTCCGGCAGCAGCTGGCGGTCTATTACCGGGCGCATGAGGGAGATAAGTGCCAGTTCCCCGTCTATCTGGATTTCGCGGTGGAAGACCCCACCCTGCTGACGCTGGACGAGATCGACGCGCTGAAGCTCATGTCGCCGTGGGGCGTGGGGAATGCGCCGCCCGCCCTGTGTATGCGGGACGTGATGGTGGAATCCCTCATTCCCATCGGGAATGACAAGCATCTGAAGCTGCAGGCGACGAAGAACGGCGTCCGTTTCGACTGCGTGTTTTTCGGCGTGAGCGTGAAGGAGCTGGGCATGAAGGTCGGCATGAAGGTAGACCTTGCCTTTGAGCCGGGCATCAATGATTTCCGCGGCAGCAGGACGGTGCAGCTCCTCCTGCGGGACGTGCGTCCCAGCCGCGCACCGGAGGACCCGAGTCTGGCTGTGGCGGAGCGGTTCTTTGCGGGCGAACGGATGCTGCCCATGGAAAACGCAATGCTCCTGCCCGACCGGAACGCGCTGGGCCGGGTCTGGCGCTATCTGACCCGACGCGCCAGAAGGTTCGACGAGGCGGCGGAGACCCTGCTGCCGGAGATCGGCCTGCGGGCGAACGTGCCGGCGCTGGGCCGGGTCTGGGTCTGCCTGCGGGTGTTCGATGAGCTGGGGCTTATCGAACTGACGGAGACGGACGGTATCATGCATATCTATATCCCCCGCTTTGAAGGCAAGGCGGATCTGAATACTTCCCGGCTGCTGAAGCGCCTGCAATAACAGGCGCAGCGTGCCGGCCAGAGGACATACGGCATGGATGACGAGCAGAAACTGATCGACGGCGCAGTGCCGTCTGCGGATGATACCCGACTGAGCGAGGTGGAGCAGCTCTATTCGGAGCTGATCGAGACCTCTCTGCGCTATAATCCGAATCTGAACCGGGCGCGGGTGCGCTCGGCGTATGAGTATGCCCGCGACCATCATGACGGGCAGCTCCGGAAGGACGGCAGCCCCTATATCACGCATCCGCTGGCCGCTGCGCGCACCTGCGCCGCCATGGGACTGGATGAGGACAGCATCATCGCCTGCCTCCTGCATGACGTCATTGAGGATACGGACGCTTCCCATGCGGACGTGGCCAAGCTCTTTGGCGAGCCGGTGGCGGATATCGTGGAGGGCGTCACGAAGCTGACCAAGATGGTCTATACTACCAAGGAAGAAGCGCAGATGGAGAATCTGCGCAAGATGCTCCTTGCCATGAGCAAGGATATCCGCGTCATCCTCATCAAGATCGCAGACCGGCTCCACAATATGCACACGATGAATTTCCAGTCGGAGCAGAAGCGCCGGGAAAAGGCGCTGGAGACCATGGAAATTTACGCGCCGCTGGCCCACCGGCTGGGTATGCAGCGCGTGAAGTGGGAGCTGGAAGACCTGAGCCTCATCTATCTGGACCCCATCGGCTATCAGGAGATCGTGGTCCAGCTGGACGCCCGCATGGAAGAGCTGAGCGAATTCATGGAGCAGATCCAGGAGCGCATCAAGAAGCGCATGGCCATTTCCGGCATCACCTGCGAGGTCTCCGGCCGATTGAAGCATATCTACAGCATCTACCGGAAGATGAAAACGCAGGGGAAGAAGTTCGACGAGGTGCTGGACCTCTGCGCCTTCCGCGTCATCGTGGACAGTATCCCCGATTGTTATAACGCGCTGGGTCATATCCATGACCTGTTCAACCCCCTGCCGGGGCGTGTCAAGGACTATATCGCTACGCCCAAGCCCAACCAGTACCAGAGCCTGCATACCGGCGTCATCGGCACCGAGGGCATCCCCTTCGAGGTGCAGATCCGCACTTATGAGATGCACCACACGGCGGAATACGGCGTAGCCGCCCACTGGAAATACAAGGACGGCATCTCCGGCAAGGCGGACGAGGATAAATTCGCGTGGATTCGCGGCCTGCTGGAGGCCCAGCAGGATACGGAGGCCAGTGCCTTCATCAGCGAGATGAAGGTTGATATGTTCTCCGACGAGGTCTTCGTCTTTACCCCCAAGGGCGACGTGATCAACCTCCCCGCCGGAGCCACGCCCATCGACTTTGCCTATTCCATCCATTCGCAGGTGGGCAACCATATGTCCGGCGCGAAGGTGAACGGGCGCATCGTCTCCTTCGACCACGTGCTGGAAAACGGCGATATCGTGGAGGTCAGCACCTCCGCCGCCTCCAAGGGTCCCGCGCGGGACTGGATCGCGCTGGCCAAATCTAGCGCCACCCGCGCGAAGATCCGCCAGTGGTTCAAGAAGGAACGGCGGGAGGAAAACATCGTCCGAGGCCGGGCCAGCATCGAGGGCGAGCTGAAGCGGCAGGGCGTCAGCTCGGACGTGCTGACGGATAACGACGTGATGCCCGCCGTGCTGAAAAAGCTGGCCGTCACCAGCATGGACGATATGTTTGCCGCCGTGGGCTACGGGGGCATGACCGGCATCCGCTGCGTCAACCGCATCAAGGAGGAGGTCAGCCGCTCCCAGAAGCAGGAGAAGCCCGTGCAGGCCGAGGACCTGCTGGTGAAGGAATCCGCCCAGCCCAAAAGCGCGCCGGAGGGTATCCTCGTGGGCGAGCTGGATAACTGCCTGACGAAGTTCTCCCGCTGCTGCACCCCCATCCCGGGGGATAAGGTGGTGGGCTTCATCACGAGGGGCTACGGCGTGAGCATCCACCGGGCGGAATGCGCTAACTACCTTAAGGCCAGCAAGGAAGAAAAAGAGGGCGACCGCTGGGTCCCCGTCCGCTGGGGCGATACCGGCACCCAGCAGTATACCGCGAACCTGACCATCACCGCCGATGCGCGGCAGAACCTGATATTGGATATCGTCACCGCGCTGAACGCCGACAAGGTGGGCGTCACCTCCATGAACATCCGGGAGCTGCCCGGCGGGACGGCGGTGGCCTATCTCAGCGTACTGGTGAAGGATGCGGAGATGCTGGGCGGCGCCATGCGGCGGCTGCGCGGCGTGCGGAGCGTGCGGGACGTGCTGCGTCCCGGCGTGGAGGGAGCGTAATGCGGGCGGTAGTCACAAGAGTCAGCTCCGCTTCCGTCCAGGTGGACGGGAGCGTCATCGGCAGCATTGAAAAAGGATTTCTGGTGCTGCTGGGCGTGAAGGTAGGCGACACGAAGCAGCAGGCCGAAAAGCTGGCGGAGAAGATCACCGGGCTGCGCGTCTTCGAGGATGAGACCGGAAAGATGAACCGGGGCCTCGCGGACGTGGGCGGCAGCCTGCTGGTGGTGAGCCAGTTCACACTTTATGGAAACTGCAAACACGGGCGGCGGCCTGAGTTCCTGCAGGCGGCGAAATCTGAGGAGGCCGTGCCGCTTTATGAATATTTCCTCTCCCTCTGCCGGGAGAAAGGCTTCCGGGTGGAGACCGGGCAGTTCGGCGCGGATATGAAGGTTGCGTCCGTGAACGACGGGCCTGTGACGCTGATACTGGATACAGAGACGCTGTAGATTTGGAGTGGGCGGATTCGGAAGGTGTGTTCGGATTCGCCCAAGATTTTGCAGTGTTATGGTTTGTGTTGTCGCCTCCGGCGGCGCAGGTGCTTCGATGTATCAGGTTTTGCCCGAGAAACCCCAAGGAGACGCAGAGGGAAACATCCCGTACAGGATGCATGAGACGCACAATCTTAGCCCCGCGCGTTTGCAACGGCCGATTCTCCCACCGGGGTAAGCCCCTTTCGGAAAGGTGTCGGGAAACTTTCGGTTTCCTGACTGCCCTTCTTTCTCTCCACTTTCTTCGGGCAAGCGAAGAAAGTGGAGCCGCCGGAGGCAGCGGCACGACCTGACATATCCGCATAACCCCCGGCGAATCCGAAAAGACCACGCGGGCGCATCGTGATGCGCCCCTACGGGAAGGGGCGGACAGTTCGCAGAGCCGCCGGAGGCAGCGGTACCATCTGCCGAATCCGTATGCACTTCGGGCGCAATCGCACCCGCCCCCAAATAAGATCACGTTCCAATATCATTCATCACTGGAGGAACTTTTATGCTCATCAAAACCTTTTCCGTCGGCCAGCTGGGCACCAACTGCTACGTGGTGACGGATGAAACCACCTTGAAATGCGCCGTCATCGACCCCGGCGCGGAATCCGGCCGCATTCTGAACTATATCGACGACAATCATCTCACCGTGGAGGCCATCTTCGTGCCCCACGGGCATTACGACCATACCGGTGCCATCCCCGGCGTGTATGAAGCGACGAAGGCCACCGTGTATATGCACGCGCTGGACGTGAACGCCGACGGGGTGCACGACGAGCTGCGCTAC
>JAZQQF010000173.1:0-3123 GCA_045628925.1 Oscillospiraceae bacterium
CTTGGCCTCCGACTTCACCGCGTCGGCGGCTGCCAGCACGTCGGCCTCGGCCGGATCTTCAAAGCGGGTGAGCAGCGTATCCTCCTTCCCGAAGAAAACGCCGTTGTTCTCCGTTTTGCCCGTGAGACGTTCGATGCGGGATTTCAGATCCAGCCATTTATCCCGGAAGGGGAACTGGTCGGTGATATAGTTCTCAAAGTCCGCCGTGAAGCTGCCGGAGGTGAGCGCCTTCCAGCTGAATTTGGGCTTCTGCGTCAGATATCGGTTTTCATTTTCGCTGTATGCCCGGTCTCCCATTCCCAGATGCAGCCCCAGCCCGAGGGCAAGGAACAGGGAAAAACAGAGCAGCAGGGCCAGCGCGCCCTTTTTCGGTTTGTTCATGGTCTTACCTCAGAAACGGAAATAAAGGAAGGGGTTATAGGTGCTGTCCACCAGATAGGCCGTGCAGAGCAGGAGACTCAGCAGCGCCAGCACCGGGCTGGTCCACTGCGTCAGCTTTTCCGACAGGCGGGAATACCCCTTTTTCAGCAGCGGCGTGGCGGCCACGGCCATGATCACAAGGCTGGGCGCATAGGAACGGAGGTAATACCGGAAGGTCCCGGATATCGCGCCCGCGCCGCCGAAGAACATACTCCGCAGGTAGGCCGCGCACTGAGGAAGATCCTCGACGCTGAACAGTACCCATCCGATGACGATGAGCAGCAGCGCGTAAACGTGTCCCACCCAGCCGGGAGCTTTCTGCAGCTTTTCATAGAGAAAGACCTTTTCAAGGATCAGCAGCAGGGCGTAATACAGCCCCCATAGCAGGAAATTCCAGCTGGCTCCGTGCCAGACGCCGGTGAGCGTCCACACGATGAGCAGGTTCAAAATCTGCCGATTGAGACCCTTCCGGTTGCCGCCCAGCGGGATATACACGTAATCCCGGAACCACGTGGACAGGGAGATATGCCAGCGCCGCCAGAAATCCGTGATGCTTTTCGCCAGATAGGGGTAGTTAAAATTCTCCACAAACTCGAAGCCCAGCATCCGCCCGAGGCCGATGGCCATATCCGAATAGCCGGAAAAGTCGAAGTAGATCTGCAGCGTGAAGGCAATGGCACCCAGCCACGCATCCGCTGCGGAGAGAGCCGCCGGGTCCATGGCCTTATACACGTCCCACAGCGCGCCTGCGTTGTTTGCCAGCAGCACCTTTTTGGCAAGGCCCGTGCAGAAGCGCCCCGCGCCGGAGGCAAACTGGCTGACCGATTCCTTCCGGCTTTCCAGCTGGTCGGCAATGTCCTTATACCGGACGATAGGGCCGGCGATGAGCTGGGGGAAGAGGGCCACGTAGGTCCCGTAGCGGATGATGCTGCGCTGGGGCTTCGCATCGCCCCGGTATACGTCGATGGGGTAGGACATATTCTGAAAGGTATAGAAGCTGATGCCGATGGGGAGCGAGACGCCCAGCGGTTTCCAGAAGGAGAGGAAGGGCAGCTGCCCGAGGCTTCCCGCCAGAAAATCGTAATACTTGAAGAAGAACAGCAGCCCCAGATTGATGACCGCGTTGACGGCGAGGATGCTTTTTCCCCGCTCATGATGCCTGCCCACCAGCAGACCCGCCGCATAGTTCACGGCGATGCTCAGCAGCATGAGCAGCAGATAGACGGGTTCGCCCCAGCCGTAGAAAACAAGATTTACAAGGCAGAGCCACAGGTTCCGCCATCTGGATGGGACGAGGTAATAGACCGCCAGCACGGCGGGCAGGTAGAAAAACAGAAACAGCAGACTGGAAAAGACCATAAGGCTTATTTTTTCCCTTTCTCCGGGTCAAATTTCCCCAGCGGGTTCGCGTTTGCGGCGGTGCGCAGGTCGGTGTTTTCAATGTGGGTGTAAATTTCCGTGGTGTTCAGATGCTCATGTCCCAGCACTTCCTGCAGGGTGCGCACGTCCACGCCCTCGCGGAGCATCAGCGTCGCCGCCGTGTGGCGGAGCTTGTGGGCGCTGAACCCGTCCTGCTCCAGCCCGGCCTCACCCAGATGCACCTTCACCAGCCGATGCACCGTGCTGCGGGCGATGCGCTCGCCCCGCTCCGAGAGGAACAGCGCCTTGCTTTCGGCGCCGGGGTTCTTTTCCCGGACGGGCAGATAGTTCTTCAATGCCTTCTTCACCGCGTCGTTCTGATAGACGACCCGCTCCCGGTCGCCCTTGCCCAGAACGCGGATGCGATCCTCCGTCAGATCCGAAACGTCCAGCCCGATGACCTCGCTGATGCGCAGACCGCAGTTCAGAAAGATCGTCAGGATGCACAGATCCCGCTCCGGATTGCGCCCGCCCACGCTGGAAAGGAGGGAGATGCTCTCCTCCTCCGAAAGGTATTTCGGGAGGCTGCGCCGGGGCTTGGGGGAATCCAGCCCGTCCAGCGGGTTCACTTCCAGCTTGCCCGTTTTCACCGTCAGGTATTTATACAGGCTGCGGAGGGTGGCCAGCTTCCGGGCGCGGGAGGCGGTATTCAACCCGTATTCCGCTTCGCGGCTCTGCTGGCTGCGGACCCGGTCGCGGCTGAGGAAGCTCAGATAGTCGTAGACCTCCTTCTTCGTCAGCGCACCGAGAAAGGCAAGGTCCACGTCCTGAATGGAGATATCCTCAAAGGGCGCGTTCTTCGGGACGAGGCCGCGCTTCTGCTTGAGAAAGCGCAGAAAGACCCGCAGGTCGAGATAATATTCGTCGATGGTCTTCTGCGAATGGCCCCTGACCACCTCGTGATAGCTGAGAAAATCCCGGATGACCTCCGGCGCTTCGTCCCGGTAATCCATACTTCGCTCCCGTGGAAAAATCTATATCCAATACATTATAACAGGACGGAACGGTATGTCAAACAAAATGTCCGCACTTTCCGAGAATCGGCTGCGGATCGAGGTGACCGGCGGCTTCCTGCTGCTCACCGCGCTGACGGGATTCTTCTGCGGCGAGGGGACGCTGCTGGCTGCTTCTGTCGCTGCCGCCGCGCACGAGCTGGGCCACGTGGCCGCAATGCTCCGGCAGGGCTGCCTCCCGTCGGCGCTGCGGCTGGACGCCACCCGGGCCTGCCCCCCCAGCACAGGCCCGCCCCCGGGCTACGGGCAGGAGCTGCGGCGGGCCCGGGCA
>JAZQQF010000174.1:0-3719 GCA_045628925.1 Oscillospiraceae bacterium
GGGATGATGCCGATGCAGCCCAGCAG
Organism: Oscillospiraceae bacterium; assembly: GCA_045628925.1. Classification (GTDB taxonomy): domain Bacteria; phylum Bacillota; class Clostridia; order Oscillospirales; family Oscillospiraceae; genus UBA1774. The sequence continues at coordinate 27 of JAZQQF010000174.1, forward strand.
GCAGAACAGCAGCGGATAATTGTCGCCCGCGATGGGGGCGATCACGTAGGAAGGCATGACCACGCTGAAAATGAGCTGCACCGTGAGGGGCAGACCCGTGCCCGCGCCGGCATAGCGCTGGCCGATGGCATGGAGGGAGGAGGGCAGCGTGGTGAAAAACGCCTGAAAGCTCACGGCGCAGAAGCCCGCCAGCGCCAGCAGGATGACCAGCAGCGCGCCGGACGCCCGCCATGCGAAGGCCTCCAGCAGACCGGCAACGATGCTCACGCCCGCGATCATCCACCGGACCCGCTTCTTTGTGGTGCCGAACTTGCGGATGAGGATGGGGCTGACGAAGGAGGACACCATGTTGCCCAGCGTGACGCACATACTGTACCATCCGGCGGACTGGGCGCTCATGCCCCGGCTGGCCAGCGCCTGCGGCAGGAAGAAGCACACGCCGCTGATGGCCACGATGAAGCCGGTGATGAAGCAGCTCACCAGCCACACGCCCTTGCATTTCACCGCCGCCGTCAGGCTCTCCTTCAGCGGAACGCTTTCGCTGACCTTTTTCGTGCCGCCGTCGGTCTTCTTCTCGGTGATGAACAGGCACCACAGCACCAGAATGACGATGGCCACCACGCCGGAAAAGCGGAACGCGCCGTCCACGCTCTTGAACTGCGCCGCCGTGCCGGTGCCCAGCGCCATGGCGATATTGGAAAAGGCGAACACGAAGCCGGTGAACTGGGTCACCCGCTCCCGGGGGAACCACTGGCCCATGACCTTCGGCGTATTGGAATTGACGAAGGTGGCGGCAAAGCCCATCATCACCATGCTGAGGAACAGCGTGGCGAAGGAGTTTGCGAACATTCTGAGAATGACGCCGCAGCCGGAAACGATGACCGCGATGCTGATGACCTTCAGGCCGAAGCGGTCCATGAGCATACCGGACAGGAAGCCGAAGATGATGCCCGCGGTCAGCGGCGCGGTGGCGATGGTGGAATAGTTGCTCTGGGTGAGGCCCATCATCTCCCGGATCTCACCGGCGAGGGAGGAGACCTGGTACTGGGCGAAGTTAGGCATCAGGATGCCGAGGCCCAGCAGGATGACGATCACGTATCCGTATTTCGGACTGGATTTCCACTTCTTAAACATAGTCGTTCACAAGCTCCATGATTTTCTTTAGTCTGTAGTTCAGCGTGGATTTGGTAACGGGCGGGTCCGCCAGCGCGGCCAGCTGGCTCAGGTTCAGCTCCGGGTTTTCCTCCCGCAGCCGCGCCGCCTCCATGAGCTTCGGGGGAAGGGATTCCAGCTTTTCCGCCTCCCGCAGGCTGCGGATGGCGGCAAGCTGCTTCTGCGCGGCCTCCACCGTCTTATCCAGATTGGCCTCGTCGCAGTTCAGGCGGCGGTTGACGCCGTTCAGCACCTCTTTTTCCACCTTGGCGTTCATGACCTCCATCGCCGCCATGGGCGCGCCCAGCGCGGTGAGCAGATCCTCGATGGCCTCGCTGTGCTTGAAATACAGCACGTAGTTGCCGTTGCGGCTCAGGCTCCCGGGCCTATAGCCCATCTCCCGCAGCAGGGTCTCCACCTCGCGGGAGACGCTGTAATGCCCGGTGATCAGCTCCAGATGGTAGCTCTTGGCGGGGTTCGTCACGCTCCCGCCCGCGAGGAACGCGCCCCGCAGGAAGCTCAGGCGGCAGCATTCTTCTTCCAGTACGCCCAGATTCACGTGGAGGGCCGGGTTTCGCTCCGGGTCGCTGCCGTACAGCTCGCAGAGCTTCCGCAGCTTCTCCGCATCCCGGACGGTGAGGCTCAGCTTGCCGCCCTCCTCGCCGCCGCGCTCGTCCGCCTCCACTTTGGCAGCCTTCTTCATCAGCTTTTCTGCGCGCTGCAGGAAACCGCGGTTCTCCGTCAGGATGCGCAGCTCCTCCGAGGTGAAGGTATTGCAGAACAGGAGGACGCCATACAGCTCCGCGCGGACGCAGCAGCTTTTCCCCATCGTGCTGCGGCACAGCTCCGCCTTGGTGTCAGAAGCAAAAGACATGGCCTTCCCTCCTACCGCAGGTCCCGATGGGTGCAGTCCACGCTGTAGCCGAGGCTGCGCACGATGCCCACCGTCTCCTCCGCCAGCGTGACGCTGCGGTGATGCCCGCCGGTACAGCCGAAGGCGATGAGCAGGCTGGGCTTCCCCTCCGCCTGATAGCGGGGCAGCAGGAAACGCAGCATATCCCGCAGCTTCTGCAGGAACTCCGCCGTTTCCGGGAAGGAGCAGACGTAGTCCCGCACACGCCCGTCCAGCCCGGAAAGGGGCTTCAGCTCCGGCACGTAATAGGGGTTCGGCAGGAAGCGCACGTCCAGCACCAGATCGGCCCCGTCCGGCAGGCCCTTCTGAAAGCCGAAGGAGCAGATATGCACGTTCATGCCTGAGGTACTCTCCGGCGCATAGAGGCGGTTCAGATGGAGCTTCAGATTGCTGAGGGTGAAGCCCGTGGTATCCAGCACCTCGTCCGCGTGTTCCCGCAGGGGCTGGAGCAGCTGCTTTTCCCGCCGGATGGCGCCCAGCACGTCGCTCCCCGTGGGATCCAGCGGATGCCGGTGCCGGGTCTCCTTATAGCGGTTCAGGATGCTCTGCTCGCTGGCCTCCACGAACAGGACTTTCAGCTCCAGATTCTCGCTGCGCACCTGCCGGATGGTCTCCAGCAGGCCGCCGATGTTTTCAAAAGCACGCAGGTCGCTCACCAGCGCCACCCGGTCATACTTCCCGTCCACCGCGAGGCAGACTTCGATGAACCGGGGCAGCAGCTCCGGCGGCAGGTTATCCACGCAGTAATAGCCCATGTCCTCGAAGATGCCCGCCGTCTGGCTCTTGCCCGCGCCGGAAAGGCCCGTGATCAAGACAAACTGTTTCATAAGATCCGTATCTCCGGTTCCAGCCGGACGCCCGTCCGGTCCAATACCCGCTCCTGCACTTCGTTCAGGAGCCGCTTCACGTCCTCCGCAGTGGCGTTTCCCAGATTCACGATGAAGCCCGCGTGCTTCTCGCTCACCTGCGCGCCGCCCACACGCAGCCCCTTGAGGCCGCACCGGTCGATCATCGCCGCCGCATAGCCGCTTTCGGGCCGCTTGAAGGCGCTGCCCGCGCTGGGCTTTTCCAGCGGCTGGGAGGCGCGGCGCTTCTCCGTCAGCTCCCGGCAGCGCTCCAGTATCGCCGCCCGGTCGCCGGGCGCGAGCTGCAGCTCGGTTTGGAGGATCACATCGTCCCCCGTAAAGCGGCTGTGCCGGTAGGCAAAATCATGCTCCGTGCCCGTGCAGCTGCGCTTTTGCAGTTCCCCATCCAGATATTCCGTACGCAGCGCCACATCCTTCATCTCGCCCCCGTAGGCCCCCGCGTTCATGGCCAGCGCGCCGCCGACGGTGCAGCAGGTCAGGCAGGAGGGCAGATGCATGACGCTGTAGCCCTGCTCGTTGGCGTACCATTCCAGAGTCTGGAAGATCATACCGGTCTCGCAGGTGATGTAGCCGGACTGAGTGTCGATCTTGATGAGCTTATCCATGCGCTTGATATCAAGCAGGATGCCGCCTGCCATAGGCAGAGCGCCGCCCTGCGAACCGGAACCGCCGCCCCAGGTCTGTACGGGGATTTTGTAGTAGTTCGCGATCTTGAGAACCTTGGAGACCTCTTCCGCGCTGCCGGGCCGAACAATATAATCA
>JAZQQF010000175.1:0-47592 GCA_045628925.1 Oscillospiraceae bacterium
ACCGCCTGCTTCTTCATCACGTCCATGAAGTAGTCGTCCGGGATGGCGATGTCCGTGAACACCTCCAGATCTGGTTTCCAGCGGATGCGGGTGCCGGTGCGCTTCTTCGCAAAGGGCTCCTTCGCCAGTCCGCCGATATTCTCGCCCTTCTCGAAATGCAGGGAATACTTCTGCCCGTCGCGCCAGACGGTCACGTCCATGAATTCGCTGGAATACTGGGTCGCGCAGGAACCGAGCCCGTTCAGACCCAGCGAATACTCATAGTTCTCCCCGTCGTCGTTCTTGTATTTTCCGCCCGCGTACAGTTCACAGAAAACCAGCTCCCAGTTGTCCCGCTGTTCCACGGGGTTATAGTCCACCGGGCAGCCGCGCCCGAAGTCCTCCACCTCGATGCTCCCATCCAGATAGCGGGTCAGGATGATCTCGCTGCCGTGGCCCTCGCGTGCTTCGTCGATGGCGTTGGAGAGAATTTCAAAAACGGCGTGCTCGCAGCCCTCCAGCCCGTCGGACCCGAAGATGACGCCCGGGCGCTTCCGGACGCGGTCGGCCCCCTTCAGGGAGGAAATGCTCTCGTTGCCGTATTCTTTCACTGTTTTCTTTGCCATAATGGTCTTCCCGGCGGCGCCGGGCCTCCTTTATCCGGGTTTTGCGCGGGAAAATCAGGCCAGCAGGAACCCCACGCCGTTCTGCGAATAGAGCTTCGCATCCATGGGGAACGGCGGCTCCTGCGCTTCCAGCTTGCCGGCCAGCGCCGCCTCGCAGCACTCCATCAGGCGGCCGATGACCTCCCGCTCCAGCGGCATGGGGCCGTGGGACGGATAGATCTTCTCAAAGTAGTCCATATTCCGGGCCAGACGCTCCATGCCGAAATAATAGGCATACATGCTTCTGCCCGCGCCGAACATGAAGATGGGTGATTCGGAGACCATGTCGCCGGTAAAGATCATCTTGCGCTGCTCATCCAGAATGGCGATGCTGCCGGGGGTGTGACCGGGGATGAGCAGGAATTCCACATAGCGTCCGCCGAGGTAGATCTGCGCGTTGTCATAAATGGCAAGCGGCTGCTTGCCGGGGTTGCGCTCCTCATAAAGCGCGAACTCCGCCGGATGCATATAGGGCGTATCGAACTGGTCGTTGCAGCCGGTATGGTCCGGGTCGGCATGGGTATTCACCAGCATGACGGGCCGGTCGGTCAGGCTTTTCACCACCTTGGCAAGGTCTCCCGCGCCGTTGCCGGAATCAATGAGCATCGCCCGCTCGGAGCCAACCAGCAGATAGCTGCGCACCATGCCCTCGTCGATGGCCCAGGTCGCGTCGTCGATCTGAATGACTTTATAAGCGTCCATTTTCATTCTCCTTATCTGATCCGGGGCTGCCGGCAGTGCCGCTTTCGCAAGCTGTGCAGACTAAGCCCCATAATAACCCAATATATAGTATTCCTATTTTATCCCGTTTCCCCACGTTTTGCAAGTCGGAAAACTGCAGATTTTATCCGTTTTCACACCGGACGGCAAACCGGGGAGCGTTTCCGCTCCCCGGCAAAACTCATTCTCAGGCATTCAGCCCGCGATACACCAGCTCCCGCAGACGGGGATGCAGGACGTCGAAGCCATAGCCCATATCCAGAACGTGCTGCACGTAAAAGACGCTCAGATGGTTTTCCGGGTCGATGACCGTGTAGGCGCCTGCCGCCCCGTCCCATCCGAATTCGCCCACCGGGGCGAGGCTCCCGTCCTTCTGGTCCAGCCGGGTGCGGACACCCAGCCCGTAACCGTAGCTGCGGAGTCTGCCCCAGCGAAAATCGAAGCCCGTGCGCTGACCGCCCGCCAGCCGGTCCAGCCGCAGCTCCTCGATGGTCTCCGGCTTTAGGAGCGGATATCCGTCCCGCCCAAGGCCGCCGTTGGCCAGCGCTTCGGGCAGCAGGATGTAATCGCGCAGCCGGCTGAACATACCCGCGCCGCCGGAATCATAGTCATCCGAGAAGCAGAACTTATTCGCCTGCCCGCAGGCCTCCGACCCGGCGGCGATGCCCTTCCACTGATACTGGGGCGCAAAGCGGGCTTCCTGCTCCGGCGTGGGATGGAAGCCGCTGTCCTCCATGCCCAGCGGCAGGAAGATTTCGTCCCGCAGCAGGTCGGCATAGCGTTTGCCGCTGACAAGCTCCATGACGGCCGCCAGCACGTCATGCCCGAGGCTGTAAAGATAACTGTCGCCCGGCTCGAAGGCCAGCGGCATCTTCGCCATTTCCCGCACGATGCCCACGGTGGTCCGATCCTGCGCGTTCTGAATGATCGGGGAAAAGATATCGTAGGTCATGCCGCTGCACATGCTGATGAGCTGCTGCAGGGTCATTTCCTTGGTTGCCCTGTGCTGCTCCCCGTTTTCGCTCTGCACGGTCAAATCTTTAAACTCCGGCAGATAATCGGAGACCCGGTCATAAAGGCCTAGCTTCCCCTGCTCCAGCATCCGGCCGAACATGGTCGCCGTGAAGACCTTGGTCGCGGAATAGAGCCAGAACAGCGTATCCGCCTTCGTGTTTAAAAATTCCTCCATGACGGTCTCCCGTCCCACGCGCACGGTCATGGCGCAGCCGGGCACGCCGTCCTCCTGATGGATGCGCTGCAGCTCCGCTTTCAGCTCGGTAAAGTCCATGTTTCTTCCTCCCTGACCCGCCTCGGCGGGTGATTTCTTTCGTTTCGTTCACAGGCGCAAAGAAGCCCGAGGCACAGCCAGAAAAACGCTGTGCTGCCCGGCATGGTGATGCCTGTCAGCGCCTGCAGTGCATAGGCGTAGATCGCGCCGCGCAGGATCGCCGCCGCACTGCCGCCCTGTTTCCGGCCCCGCATCAGCGCTGTGATCGTTCCGGCCATCAGGCACAGCAGCGCCGGGATGCCCTGATTCACCGCGATGTTCAGATATTCCGAATGGGCGCAGTCGATCTCCCGGCGCAGGAGGCCGGACGCCGTCTGCTTCTCAAAAAAGAGTTCTGCCCGCAGCCCCAGCGTATCCGGCCCGGCGCCAAGCAACGGTCGTTCTTTGACCAGCGGCAGAACGCTGCGCCAGATATAGACCCGTCCGGTGGCAAAATCGTCCGATAGTTCGCCGTGCAGAATAGCGTGCAGCTCGCCCAGAGTACCTTCCATCGGCAGCAGATATACGGTAAGAATGCCCGCAGCCAGCAGCAGCGCGGCGCACGCGGCATAGACGCCTGTCTGCTTTTTCGTCCACTTCCGCAAGCCCGGCAGCGCCAGCAGGACGCCGCCCGCCGCGCCGAGCATTCCGCCCTGCAGCCCGGCCCATATCAGAACGGTTATGCTCATCGCCGCGGGGATCAGCAGCCAAACGCCCAGCCCGGTCAGCGCGCCGCCAAAACAGACGGCGGCGCCCATACAGAGCACGGCGGCGCTCAGATCCGCATTCCCGGTAAAGCCGAGAAACGCGCCGTTATAGTCGACCCCTCTGCCGGACCAGCGCAGTTCGCCCGGGAACAGCCCCAGCGGATTCCGGTCGCACAGCTGCAGGATGCAGACGATGGCATACACCGTCATCGCAGCGGCGGCGGCATACAGCAGTGTTTTCCCCGGCTTTGCGGTTTCGCTCAAGGCCAGCGCCGCCAGTACGTAAGCTAAGGCAGCCAGCGCCCCGTCGCAGCGGTCGCCGCCCAAAAGGGCTACGCCCCGCCATGGAGAACAGAGAGCGCTCAGCACGGTCAGCGCAAGGTAGGCAAGCAGGCAGCACTGCGGCAATGACGGACGGTGCAGGAGCTTCGGCCGCTGCCGGATCGCCCACACAGCCAGCGCAATCAGATACGCCGCCGTCACCGCGAGGAACGCGCCCCATTTCACTTCCGTCACGTTTGCATACCCGTCCGGGCCGACGGCAAACAGGAACACCGTCGCCATCAGGAGCGCATAGGCCTGAGATATCGTTTCTTCATTCCGACTTTTCATATCGGGATTTTAGCACCTTTTCTCTCGTTTTGCAATTCCGGCAGCAGAAAACCCGACGGTATCGATTCCGTCGGGCAAAATGGTCACAGTTCCTGTATCAGTTCCCGTTTCAGGCGGTTCAGAATGCGCTTCTCCAGCCGGGAGATATAGCTTTGGGAAATGCCCATCCGATCCGCCACTTCCTTCTGGGTCTGCTCTTTGTTGCCGTTCAGCCCGTAACGCAGGGAGATGATGTTCTTCTCCCGCTGGGGCAGACGATCCACGGCCCGATGCAGCGCCTGCCGGTCCGTCTCCTCCTCCAGCGGCTGCATGACCTCGTTTTCGTCCGTCCCCAGCACCTCGCTGAGCAGCAGCTCGTTCCCGTCGTAATCCGTGTTCAGCGGCTCCTCGAGGCTGATCTCGCCGCGCCGGTTCGACAGCTTGCGGAGATACATGAGGATCTCGTTTTCGATGCAGCGGGACGCATAGGTCGCCAGCTTGATCTTCTTCGCCGCATCGAAGGTATCCACCGCCTTGATGAGGCCGATGGTCCCGATGCTGATCAGATCCTCCATGCCCACGCCCGTATTGTCGAAGCGCTTCGCCACGAAGACCACCAGCCGCAGGTTTCGCTCGATGAGGCGTTTTTTCACCGCCTCATCCCCGGAACTGAGCAGCGCGAGGCACTCCGCTTCCTCCTGCCGCGTGAGCGGCGGCGGCAGACTTTCTCCGCCGCCCACATAGAATACGTTCCCGCCTCTCAGGCGGCACAGCAGACGCTGCAGCCATCGTTTCCATTCCTTCAATCCGTTTCCTCCTCTCCCGATCCGCCGCATACAAGGGCGCAGCACCCTTCCTTCGTATGGATCGGCTGCGGGCTGAATGCCGCCCAGCCGCTGCCGCAGTGCTTCCCGTCCGCGCAGATATTGGGAACGCGGAACGCCAGCGTCAGTTCGCGGCCTGTCACCGTTTCCATCGGCAGCAGGCGGAAGCCCCGGCCCAGCCGCAGGAGGCGTTCCGCCGCCGGAAGTCCGGCCGTATCCCGCAGCTTTGCCCGCACCTCCGGCGGGAACAGCGCCGTCAGAGTCTCCTCCGAAGCCAGGATGACCGGGGCGCCGGAGATCGGTTCCCGCAGCTCGTTCCCCGTATCCCGCAGCGCCGGGACGGTCACTTCACCGCCCTCGCCGGTGAGCGTCAGCCGAACCGTGCCGCCCTTCTTCTCCGCAAAGCGGAACGGCAGCGCGCAGACGCCCATGCTTACCCCCAGCGAAAACAGCAGCGCCCGTGCGCTGCTCCTGCCCGCCGTCAGCACCACCGCCATGGTCACGCCGGAAAACACCGCACACATACAGAGAAACGCCAGAGAAAGCCGCCAGAGACGCCGTTCGCCTCCGTAGGCGATGAGCAGCATCCCCAGCAGCGCGGCGGTTTTCCCCGGAAACGCCGCCGCCGGGTTCCAGCACACCGCCAGCACGGCATAGGCCGCGCCGAATGCGCCCGCCAGCAGCAGCCGCCAAGTCTTCCGCACCGCGGTGCAGAGCTTCCCTGCCGCCCAGAGCAGCAGCGTATCCGCCGTCAGTTCCAGCCAGAACAGGCTGTCTATGTAAAGCACCCTCATGTCCGCAGTATAGGGACATGAGGGTGTGATTGTCCGTCGAAAGGAAACGGGCGATTATTCTTTTTCCTCAGGCGACAAAACGGCATGGATCGCCTTTTCCAGCTTGACGCGGGGCATCATCCATTCCCGCCCACAGCCAAGGCAGCGCAGACGGAAGTCCATTCCCGCCCGCAGGACGAGGCAGCATTTCTCCCCGCAGGGATGGGGCTTCTTCAGCTGCAGCCGGTCGCCGGGTCTTAATTCCATGTGTATCTTCCTCGCTTTCGGACAGAATAGGAGAAACGCTGATAACAGGAGGCACGCTCATGCAGAAAAAGCTGACCGCCGTTTTTGATTCCGCCGACCAGGCGGATCGGGCCATCGCCCGGCTCCGGAAATCGGTGCCGGATTACGCCGTGGAAATTCAGGGCGGCCGATACGGCTCCTTTCCCGGCGATTCGCCCTATCTCACTTCGCTCTATTATCCCCGCCGCCCGCTGAATTTCCCGGTGAACGACCTGAACGCCATGCCCTATGAGATCGGCGGGCGGGTGCTGCTCACCTCGGAGATCATGGGGCTGCCCGTCTATCACGATACGCCCACGGAAATACAGCTCACCTTGGAAGAGGCGGACGCGCTGCGGGCGCGGGCCGTTCTGGTGAACGAGGGGGCGCAGCAAACGAAGCTCACCTGACAGTATATCACGTTTGCCCCTTGCAGGAAAGAAAAAGCTGCGGTAAAATTACCCTATCTGACAACGGAGGTAATTTCCATGTGGCTTCCCATCGCCGTCATCGTTCTCTTTCTGATCGTGATCCTGCTCAGCTGGCTGGCCTTTCAGGCGGTCAGCAAACGCCCGAAAAGCAAAGACCTGAGTAACGAAGAAACGCTCATGACCTCGGAGCTGTTCGGTTATGCATCCGTGCTGAGACCGGCGCTGAACTGGTTCGCCTCCCGTAAATGGGAGACGGTGAGCATCGCCGCGGCCGACGGTGTGGAGCTGAAGGGTCTGTGGCTCCCCTGCAAAAACGCCGCGGGCAGCATCCTGCTCCTGCATGACTACGGCGGCGCGCCCCGGGATATGGCCCCCGTCGCCCGCTGGGCGGAAAAGCGGAAGCTCTCCATCCTCGCCGTGCATGAGCGCGCCCACGGGGAGAGCGGCGGCGTTTATTCTTCCCTCGGCCTGCTGGAAGCGGACGACGCCGCGCTTTGGGTCGGAAAGCTGCGGGAGCTTGGCGGCGAAACGCAGCCCATCGTCCTCTATGGCAGCGGCATGGGCGGCGCGGCTGTTCTGCAGCTGGCGGATCGGGAGCTGCCAGCCTCCGTCGTTGCCGGTGTTTCGGAGGGCGGGTATCCCTCGGTGAAGGAAATGATCCGGCACGTGATGAAGTTCGAGTTCCGGATGCGCGTGTTCCCCATGCTGCAGTTCATGGGGCTTTTCGGGCAGATGCTCTGGCGCCGCACCGCCGGGAAGCTGGATGCGCGGGAAAGTCTGAAATCGGCGAAACTCCCGCTGCTCTTCGCCCACGGCAGCGAAGACCGGAAGGTTCCCCCGGACATGATCAAGGAAGCATACGAAGCCTGCATGAGTCCCAAAAAGCAGGTGCTCTGCGAAACGGCGGGACACGGCGCCTGCGCCCTCGCCCAGCCGGAGCTGTATTTCGGCGAGCTGGACGCGTTTCTCCTCCCGCTTCTGAAAAACGGCGGAACGAAATCTTGAAAACCGCTTGACAATCGCCGGAAGCTGTGCTATTTTATAGCGGCTACGGCAATTGGAGAAGTACCCAAGAGGCCGAAGGGGCTCCCCTGCTAAGGGAGTAGGGCGTGTTGAGCGCCGCTCGGGTTCAAATCCCGACTTCTCCGCCATGACCGCGCTTCTGTTTCGACAGAGGCGCGGTTTTTTACTTGTGTTTCTTGTCGAAGCCCGTCCAGCCTTGTCAAAGCAGGGTCGGCGTGGTATGATAATGAAGTTAATTCGTTTTTTCGAACAGGAGGACTACCTATGGCCAGATCGCATCATCGCCGCAGGCGCGCCGGTTATCGCCTCACGCCGCCGAAGGTCAGCGTTTTTCTGCTCTGCCTCGTTCTCATCGGGCTGGGCATCGCATCGCATTTTGTCTACATCCCCGTCGTCACAGCCTATCAGTTCTGGTTCCTCGCGGTGGGCAGCGTTCTGCTCATGCTGAGCTGTCTGCTCAAGGGTCTGTAAGCGGATATGCGAAAACGGATCTTTGAGATCATCGAGGTCGCGGAACAGGACGACCGGCTGAGCCGCGTATACGACTGGACGATGATGGCCGTCATCCTCATCAGTCTGATCCCGCTCACCAGCAAGCAGAATCTTTTCGCGTTCACCGCCATGGACAACGTGGCCGCCGTTCTCTTTATCATCGACTATTTTGCCCGGTGGGCAACGGCGGACTTCAAGCTGAAAAAGAAGACCGCGTCTTTCTTCCTTTACCCCATCACGCCCATGGCGATCATCGACCTGCTGGCCATCCTCCCCACCTTTACGATCCTCGCCTCCGGCTTCCGGGTGCTGAAGCTGCTGCGCCTGTTCCGGACGCTGCGGGTCTTCCGCGTATTCAAGATGGTGCGCTATTCCCGGAGCATCGTCATCATCGGAAACGTGGTGAAAAAGCAGAAGGAGCCGCTCATCGCCGTGTGCATCCTCGCGGTGGCATACATTCTCATCTGCGCGCTCATCATCTTCAACGTGGAGCCGGGCACCTTCGATGATTTCTTCGAGGCGATCTACTGGGCGACCGTCAGCCTCACCACGATGGGCTACGGCGATATCTTCCCCATCTCCACCATGGGCCGCATCGTGACCATCATTTCCTCCTTCATCGGCATCGCCATCGTGGCGCTCCCCTCCGGCATCATCACCGCCGGATACATGGCGGAGATCCAGCACGATGCTTCCCTTTCCGCTGCAAAGCCCGAATCAGAGAAAACCGAAACAAACGAACGATAAACTACAGGCAGGCGCCCGAAGACGTCTGCCTGTTTTCTTCTTTATTCGCCCTTGTTTTTCAGCCGCTTATCCAGCTTCACGGCGAACTTCGTGCCGATACTCTGGAACACCTGCACCAGCACCACCAGCAGGACCACCGCCAGCAGCATGACGAGGTATTTATAGCGGTAATAACCGTAGTTGATGGCGATCTTGCCCAAACCGCCGCCGCCGATGATGCCGCTCATGGCGCTGTAGCCGAGAATCGTCGTGATGGCGATGGTGGCATTGGAGACGAGGGACGGCACGCTCTCCGGCAGCATGACCTTGGTGATGATCTGCATCGGGGTCGCGCCCATGCTCTGGGCCGCTTCGATGATATTCGGGTTCACTTCCCGGAGGCTGCTCTCCACCAGTCTCGCCACGAACGGGAAAGCCGCGATGACCAGCGGGACGATGGAGGCCACGGTGCCCACCGCCGTGCCCACGATGAGGCGGGTCAGCGGGAACACGAGGATCATCAGAATGAGGAACGGGACGCTGCGCAGCAGGTTGATGATGACGCCCAGCGCTTTCATCAGCCAGCCCGGCAGGGGCAGAACGCCATTCTTTTCGCCCACCACCAGCAGCGTACCCAGCGGCAGGCCGATGATGAAGGCGCAGAGGGTGGCGAGTACGGTCACATAGAAGGTCTCCCACAGGGCAAGCGGGAACTCGGTGACGATGATCTCCCACGCCTCCTGCACGGCAGGTCCGGAAAACAGATTCTCAAACACGGTTCCCCACCTCCTCGACCATGATCTCCGAGTTATCCTTGAAATAGGCAAGCGTCTTTTCCTTGGCCTCCGCATCCGGCAGGCCCAGCATCATGGAGCCGTAGATCTTCCCGTCGATATTGCGGGTGGAGGCATAGGAGATATTGGCCATCACGCCGATATCAATGGCCATCTGCGCGATACGCGGCCTGCCCGTCGCCGACGCGCCGTTGAAGACCACGCGGAGGAGATGCTCCCCGTCGCCCCCGGCGACCACCGCGCCCGGTTCGCCCTCCGGGAATACCAGCTTTTTCGCCGCGGCGGTCTGCGGGTTCGTGAACACCGCGCCCACTTCGCCCTGCTCCACGACCTGCCCCGCGTCAAGGATCGCCACGTGGCGGCAGACGGATTCCACCACGCTCATCTGGTGCGTGATGATGACCACCGTGATGCCGAGGCGCTCGTTGATATCCTTGATCAGCGAGAGGATGGAGTGCGTCGTCGTGGGGTCCAGCGCGCTGGTGGCCTCGTCGCAGAGCAGCACCTTCGGATTCGTCGCCAGTGCGCGGGCGATGGCCACGCGCTGCTGCTGGCCGCCGGAAAGCATGGCCGGATAGGCTTCCGCCTTGTCCTTCAGGCCCACGATATCCAGCAGCTCCAGCGCCCGTTTCCGCGCTTCGGCACGTTTCATGCCGCCCAGCTCCAGCGGGAAGCACACATTCCGCAGGCAGGTACGCTGCATCAGCAGGTTGAAGCCCTGAAAGATCATGGTCACGCTGCGGCGCAGCGCCCGCAGCTCCTTCACGCTCATGGCGCCGATATCCTGCCCGTCGATCAGAACGCTGCCGCCGGTGGGCCGCTCCAGCATATTGATGGTGCGCACGAGGGTGCTTTTGCCCGCGCCGCTCATGCCGATGATGCCGAACACGTCCCCGTCCGGGATGGTCAGGTTCACGTTTTTCAGGGCCTCCACGGTCAGGTCGCCGCTGCGGAAGGTCTTGGTGAGGTTTTTCAGCTCGATCATTGCTTGCCTCCGTACAGGCGCGCCGGGCGTTTGAAAACGTCCGGCGCGGAAGATTTCATGAGGTTATCAGTTCGCCTTGATGGCGTCCAGGCTGGTCTGCTTGCCGCCGTAGATGCCCATAGGCTCATGGTGCACTTCCAGAACGGAAATGATATGGGTACCGTGCTCGGCGTTGAAATCGTTCAGATAGGGGATGTGCTGGAAGAAGTTCGCGTCCACTTCCCCGCTTTCCACCACGTTGTTAGGCTGCACGTAGTCGGTGAACTCAATGATCTCCAGTTCGATGTTCTTCTCTGCCAGCACTTCCTTGGCGACCTTGAGGATGGGGGTATGGGGCGTGGGGGAAGCGGGGATGGTGATCTTGGTGCCAGCCAGCGCATCATAATCCACGGTGGGATCGAAGCCGTCGGTCACTTCGCCAAGGTCGCAGACGATGGCGCCCTTGTAGGAGCTGAGCAGGAAGTCCTTCACGGCCTGGCTGTTGACCGCAGCCACCAGCGCCTTGATCTTGTCGGTATCCTGCGTGCCGTCCTTCACGGCGATGATGTTGGGATAGCTCACGTCGGTGCCTTCGGTGGTGATGGGGGTGATGCCCGCCTCGATGGCATAGTTACTGTTGATGACCGCAAAGTCAAGATCCTTCAGCGTATTGGGCAGCTGCGCGGCCTCGATCTCGTTGAAGGTGATGTTGTAGGGGTTCTCGGTGATGTCGCGCACGGTGAGCAGGGTCTTGTCCTCCACGTCCTTGAGCTTGATGTAGCCAAGGCTTTCCAGCAGGGTCAGCGCGCGGGCTTCGTTGGTGGTGTCATTGGGAACGCCGATGGTGATGCCGGACTTCTTGCCGGAGCAGGCCGTCAGCGACAGGGCCAGCGCCAGCACCAGCACGAGGGTCAGAATGCGAGCGATCGTCTTTTTCATGGTTACTCTCCTTTTTTCGATCTGACAGGCCGCAAAAAAGAGGGAAGCGGATGCGCTTCCCTCTTGCCGACTGTCGAAAATTCAGGTCCGGAAGTCACATCTCAGCGGGCGCGGAAAGCCATGCCCATGCGCATCATGCACATACGCAGCTCCATGGTTCCCATCGCATTCCGCATCCTGCCGCAGCTCCTTTGCCTGATTCAAGATAGCGATATTATACCACCGCCGACGAACTTGTCAAGCCCATAGCAAAACCTGACGGAAGAAATCGTTTTCCGCCGGTTCAGCGTTTTTTCGCGCTCAGCGCGTCCCGCACCGGCGGAATGCGCCGCAGCAGCGCAAGGAGCGGCAGTCCCAGCGCATAGACCGCCACGGCCTCCCCCGCCGCCACCTCCAGCGCGATGAGCGGAAAGGATACCCAGAACGCATCGGGCGCGGCGGCATAGCTCAGGGCTGCGCCCACCATGACCCCGTTCACCGCCACCGGCGGCAGCGCCGCCAGCGCCTTATGCCGGATGTGCCCGGTCATCATCGCGGCCAGCAGCGTCGCCATGGAGCCGAACACGATATCCAGCGGGCTGCCGCTGCCGATGATGTTGGCGATGAGGCAGCCGACGAACAGACCCCACCCCGTTTCCGGGAACAGCCACGGCAGCAGGCAGAGCGCTTCGCTCACGCGGCACTGGATAGCACCAAAGCTGATGGGCGCGGTAAGCAGCGTGACAGCGGCATAGAGCGCGCCGATCACGGCGGCCCTCGTCATTTTCTGCAGACTTTCGCGCTTCATTCCGAGGCTTCCCCGAGACGGCAGCCGCAGTACATCTGCCGATATATGTTCAGCTCCCGGCAGAGCTGCGTGGAGCGCTTATAGCCCTCTTGCTTCTTGAAATCCGTATAGAGCCACGGCGTACCGTATTCTTTGCTCAGTTCTTCGCCGATGGTATTGATGACCTGCGCGTTCTTGTGGGGGCTGACGGTCAGCGTGGTCGCAAAATAGTCGAAGCCCTCGGCCTTCGCCTTTTTCGCCGTTTCCTCCAGCCGCAGACGGAAGCAGAGCGCACAGCGGTCGCCCCCCTCCCGGTCGTTCTCATGGCCGCGCACCATCGAGAGATAGCGCTCGTTGTCCCACGGCTCCGAAACGAAGGTGAAGGGAAACACCATCAGCTTTTCAAATTCGCCCAGCCGCTTCTCATATTCCTCCAGCGGCATGATATTGGGGTTGTAATAATAAACGGTGATGTCGAAGCGCCCGGAGAGGTATTCCAGCGGGTAGCTGGCGCAGGGGGCACAGCAGGCGTGCAGCAGGAGCTTCGGTCTGCTGTCGCCGATCTCCAAAAGGGTCTTATCCAGCATTTCCTGATAGTTCATGCCGTCAGGATAGCATATTTCTCTTGCCTTCGCAAGGGAAATACGATATACTGTATTTCTAAATTTGATCATCTGATGGACGGCGCCCCCCACCCCGGCGGGCTTCGTCCACGTTGCCTGTTTGGCGCATATCCGGGAGGTTTCTTATGCTTGGTCTTACCCGTTCACTCCTGCAGGAAAAGGATTTTCAGGAATTACTGCAGCGCATCGACTATGGCGGCTGTCCGCTGGTCTACAGCGGTCTCGGGGCCATCCATGCCGCCCACGCTGCCGCCGCCGTCCGGAAGGAGACCGGGCGGCCCGTGATCGTCATCTGCCCTGATGAACTGGAGGCGGAGCGCTTCCGGAATGACCTCGCCGCCTTCACGCAGGAGGACGTGCGCACTCTGTTCGTGCGGGAGTTCACCTTCTTTCAGGCGGACAGCGTCTCCCGTGAGGCGGAGCATAACCGCCTGACCGCCTTCCGCAGCCTGATGAACGAGACCTGTTCCCTGCTGGTCACCACGCCGGATGCGCTCATGCAGCGGACCCTGCCGCCGGAAACGCTCCGGCGCATGAGCTTCGACCTTGCCGTCGGCGGCACGGCAGACCTGCAGATCCTGGCCGAAAAGCTGACCCTCTGCGGCTATAAGCGGGGCGAAACGGTGGAGGGCGTGGGGCAGTTCGCCATTCGCGGCGGCATCCTCGACTTTTTCTCCCCGGCCTACCGGCAGCCCGTCCGCTGCGAGTTTTTCGGCGATGAAGTGGATTCCATGGGCTTGTTCGACGTGAGTACCCAGCGGCGCACGGAGAATCTGCAGAAGGCGGAGATCATCCCCGCAGCGGAATGCCTCCCCTGCCTTGGGGACGGGGGTACCGATCTGGTCTGTGAAAAGCTGAACAGCATGGTGAAAAAGCTGCAGAAGCGCAAAACCCCGCCGACCGAGCTGATCAAGAATCTTTCCGCCGATCTGGAGCGCATGGCAAACGGCCTGAACTTCACGGCGGCTGACAAGTATTTCGACCTGCTCTACAGCGAATTTGCCACCGCTGCGGACTATTTTCCCGCCGACGCGGTGGTCATTCTTCACGAACCAAGCCGCTGCGGCGAACGGGCAAAAAACTACGACTGGCAGCTGGGACAGGATACGCAGTCCCTCTTAGAGGGCAATCAGCTGGACGGAACGCTCATCTCCTACTGGAAAGCGTGGGATGAGGTCTGCGCCGCGCTGGCGGACTATCCGCTGCTGTTCCTCGATTCCTTCCGGGGCAGCACCTATCCCCTCGCGCCCCGCTCGCTCCTGAACCTGACGGCGAAGCAGCTCCCCAGCTACGGCGGCAGCCTTTCCACCGCCGCGGGCGACATCATCCACTACATGAAGGAAGGCTACCGGGTGGTGGTCTTTGCGGGCGACCGGCGGAAGGCGGAGATCCTGCGGGACTATCTGGACGGAAACGGCGTGCAGCCCGTCATTGACGAGGCGCTGTCGAAATTGGGCCAGCCCGGCAGCTGCGTCATTTCCGTCGGTGCGCTCTCCGCCGGTATCGAATACCCCAATTCCAAACTGGCCGTCCTCACCGAGGGGCAGTTCGCCGCCCGCTTCGAGCAGGGCAAGGTCAAAAAGCGCGGCGACAGCAACCGTCAGAAGCTGCAGAGCTTTGCCGACCTGAGCAAGGGCGACCTTGTGGTGCATAACACCCACGGCATCGGGCGTTTCCTCGGCGTGGAGCGTCTGCAGGTGGACGGCGGCTATAAGGACTATATCAAGATCGGTTATGCGGGGACGGACGTGCTGTACGTACCCGCCACGCAGCTGGACGTGGTAGCGAAATACATCGGCTCCGGCGGCGAAGACAGCCCGGTGAAGCTCTCCAAGCTGGGCGGAACGGATTGGGCCAAGGCGAAATCCCGCGCCAAAAAGGCCGCGCAGGACCTTGCCGCCGGGCTTATCCAGCTCTATGCCGAGCGCGCCCGTCTTCCGGGTCACGCCTTCTGTGAGGATACGGTATGGCAGACCGAATTTGAGGAGCGCTTTGAATACGCCGAGACCGGCGACCAGCTGAAGGCCATCGCCGAGATCAAATCGGACATGGAGAAGCCCACGCCCATGGATCGACTGCTCTGCGGCGACGTGGGCTTCGGCAAAACGGAGGTGGCGCTCCGGGCGGTGATGAAATGCGTCATGGACGGGAAACAGGCCGCCATTCTGGTGCCGACCACCGTCCTCGCCCAGCAGCACTACGTGACGGCCATGAAGCGCTTTGCGGGCTTGCCGGTGCATATCGAGGTACTGAGCCGCTTCCGCAACGCCGCGCAGATGAAAAACGCTTTGAAAATGGCGAAGGACGGCAGCGCCGATATCCTCATCGGCACCCACCGCCTCATTCAGAAGGACGTGGTCTTCAAGGATCTCGGCCTGCTGGTGGTGGACGAGGAGCAGCGCTTCGGCGTGACCCACAAGGAGCGGCTCAAGGAGATGAGCCGTGGTGTGGACTGTCTGACGCTTTCCGCCACTCCCATCCCCCGAACGCTGAATATGGCGCTGGCGGGGCTGCGGGATATGTCCGCCATCGAGGAGCCGCCCACGGGCCGCCATCCGGTGCAGACCTACGTGCTGGAGCATGACTGGTCCGTGCTGGCCGACGCGATCCGCCGGGAGCTGAGCCGCGGCGGGCAGGTCTATTATCTCCACAACCGCGTGGAGACCATCGACCGCTGCGCCAGCCGCATCGCCGCCATGGTGGAGGGCGCCAGCGTCGCCGTCGCCCACGGCAAGATGGACCAGCAGAACCTGAACGCCGTCATGGACCGGGTCTCCAGCGGCGAAGTGCAGGTGCTGGTCTGCACCACCATCATCGAGACCGGCATCGACATTCCCAATGTGAATACCCTCATCATCGAGGACGCGGACCGGCTGGGACTTGCCCAGCTCCATCAGATCCGCGGCCGCGTGGGCCGCAGCAGCCGCCACGCCTTCGCCTACTTCACCTTCAAGCAGGGCAAGGTGCTGACCGAGATCGCCAACAAGCGCCTCAGCGCCATCCGGGAATACGCGGAGTTCAACTCCGGCTTCCGCATCGCCATGCGCGATCTGGAAATTCGCGGCGCTGGCAACCTGCTGGGCGCGGAGCAGAGCGGACACATGATGAGCGTTGGCTTCGATATGTATCTGAAGCTGCTGGAGGAGGCCGTTCTGGAACAGAAGGGCGAAAAGAAGAAAAAGACGGAATGCTCCGCCGACCTGAACGTGGAGGCGGGCATCCCGGACAGCTACGTGGAATCCCCCGAGCAGCGCATGGACCTGTATCGCCGCATCGCCTTTATCGAAACGGAGGAGGATGCGGACGACATGACGGACGAGCTGGTGGACCGCTTCGGCGATCCCCCACGCAGCGTGAACAACCTCATCCACGTGGCGCTCATGCGCGGCGAGGCGGCGCGGGCCGGCATCACGGAGATCAATCAGAAGTCCGGGCGGCTGCTGCTCAAGGTAGCGAATTTCGACATGGCGATCATCTCCGCGCTCTACAACCTCAGCGACTATTCCGGCAAGCTGAAGGTGGAGGCCGGTTCCAGCCCCTGCATCAGCCTGAAGCTCACGCAGGGCAGCGATACCATCCGGCAGGCGGTGAGGTTCATCCGCAGCTATCAGGAAATGCAGAAGCCCGAAGCATAAACATCGCCGGACGCGAATGCGTCCGGCGATCATCTTAGTGATGTTCAGATCTTGTCGTTGCTGCCCAGCACGTTCACGATCTTCCGCTTGACCATCTCGCGGATATTGTCGCGCGCGGGGGTCAGGTACTGGCGCGGGTCAAAGTGGGAGGGGTTCTCCACCAGATGCTCCCGCACCGCAGCGGTGAAGGCAAGGCGCAGGTCGGAATCAATGTTGATCTTACAGACGGCCATCTTCGCCGCTTCCCGGAGCATTTCCTCGGGAATGCCGATAGCATCCGGCATCTGACCGCCGAACTGATTTACCTTCGCAACGAACTCCTGCGGCACGCTGCTGGACCCGTGCAGCACGATGGGGAAACCGGGCAGGCGCTTTTCCACTTCCCTGAGGATATCGAAGCGGAGCTGGGGCTTCTGACCGGGCTTGAACTTATAAGCGCCGTGGCTGGTGCCGATGGCGATGGCGAGGGAATCCACGCCCGTGCGGGTGACAAATTCTTCCACCTGCGCCGGGTCGGTATAGCTGGAATCGGCGGCGGAGACCTTCACGTCATCCTCCACGCCTTCCAGACGGCCCAGCTCGCCTTCGACGACGACGCCGTGGTCATGGGCATATTCCACGACCTTCTTCGTGACGGCGATGTTTTCCTCAAAGCTGCGGCTGGACCCGTCGATCATGACGCTGCTGAATCCCCCGTCCACGCAGGACTTGCAGACCTCGAAATCCGCGCCGTGATCCAGATGCACGCAGATGGGGATATCCGTATCCTCCGCCGCGGCCTCGATGAGCTTCATCAGATAAACGTGCTTCGCGTATTTCCGCGCACCGGCGGAAACCTGCAGAATGACCGGGCTGTTGACCTCGGCGGCTGCCTCGGTGATGCCCTGAATGATCTCCATGTTATTCACATTGAAAGCGCCGATGGCGTAGCCGCCCTCGTAGGCTTTTCTGAACATTTCGGTTGAAGTGACGACAGGCATGGAAAATGCTCCTTTCACAGTTTGTCAAGCTGAGTTTACCACTTCCCGTAGAAAAATAAAAGCGTTTTTTTCCAAATAATACTGCAAAATGAACACAAGATATGGTATACTGAAATGCAATATGAAAATTTCGCCGCAAATGGAGGTATCTGATATGAAAGAACTCATCGGCGCCTGCGTGTTCGGCCAGTCCGGCGGCCCCACCAGCGTCATCAACGCCAGCTTCTACGGAGCGGTCACCGCCGCTCTGGAAGCGAAGCAGATCACCCGCGTCCTCGGCGCGGCCAACGGCATTCAGGGCATTCTGAACGACGTGCTGTATGATATCGGGCAGGAAAAACCCACCGAGCTGAAACGCCTGCTGAATACGCCCTCCTCCGCCCTCGGCTCCTGCCGCTACAAGCTGAAGGACCCGGATGTGGACGACACGGATTTCAAGCGCATTCTGGAGATCTTCAAGAAGTACGATATCCGCTATTTCTTCTATAACGGCGGCAACGACAGCATGGACACCTGCGAGAAGGTCAGCCGCTATATGGCGAAGGCCGGCTGGGAATGCCGTGTCATGGGCATCCCCAAGACCATCGACAATGACCTCTTCGGCACCGACCACTGCCCCGGCTTCGGCTCCGCGGCGAAATATATCGCCACCAGCTGCATGGAGATAAGCCTTGACGCGGGCGTTTATGATTACCCCACCGCCACGGTGGTGGAGATCATGGGCCGTCACGCGGGCTGGCTGGCCGGTTCTGCCGCACTGGCGACGCAGTACGGCGCCGGGCCTGACCTCATCTATCTGCCGGAGACCGTGTTCGATCTGGATGCTTTCCTCGCCCGCTGCGAGCAGGTCATCAGGGACAAGGGCAGCGTGTTCGTGGCGGTCAGTGAGGGCATCCAGGACAAGGACGGGGTGTTCATTTCCGACTATGCCTCCAAGGGCGCGGTGGACGCCTTCGGTCACACCCAGCTGGGCGGCCTCGCCGTCTATCTGGCCGACCAGATCAAGAAGCGCACGGGCGTCAAGTCCCGCGGCATCGAGCTGAGCCTGCTGCAGCGCTGCGGCGCGCACCTCGCCTCCCGCACGGATATCGATGAGGCCGCCATGGCGGGCATGACCGCCGTGAACACCGCCGTCGCCGGGGAGACCGGCAAGATGGTCGCCTTCGACTGCAGCCGCATCGACGGGACCTATGCCTGCCGCACGAAGCTGGTGCCGCTGGCCGACGTGGCGAACTACGAAAAGAAGGTCCCCGTGGAATGGATCCTGCCGGACGGGAACGGCGTGACGGAGGCGTTTATCCAGTATGTGCTGCCCCTCATTCAGGGCGATTGCCGCCGCAGCGTTGCCGATTCCCTCCCCCGCTTTGCCAAGCTCAAAAAAGTCCGCGCATAAATCGAAAAACCTCCCGGAACCGCGGTCCCGGGAGGTTTTTTGTTCACGATTTTCAGCGGACCTTGACCGCTTTTTTGCCTTTCAGCAGATTCCACAGGGGACCCGCCACACAGGTGGAGCTGTAGCAGCCGGAGATGACGCCCACCAGAATGGGCAGCGCGAAATTGCGGATGGAATCCACGCCGAGGATAAGCAGGAAGATGATGGGCAGCATGGTGGTGATCGTGGTGCCCACGCTCCGCCGCATGGTCTGGGTGATGCTGCGGTCCACCACGTTGGCAAAGTCCTCATGGCCGCCGGTGCGCTTCACGTTTTCACGGATGCGGTCGAAGATGACGATGGTCGCGTTGATGGAATAACCGATGATGGTCAGCGCCGCGGCGATGAAATTCATATTCAGGGAAATGCGGAAGATCACGTAGAAGCTGAGCATGACCAGCAGGTCGTGGATCAGGCAGATGACCGCCGCAAGGCCGCTGCGCAGCTCGAACCGCACGGTGATATAGACGAGAATCAGCACCGCCGCGAGGATGGACGCGATGAAGGCGGCGCGGGTGATGTCCTTGCCAACGGACGCGGAAACGAAGTTGGAGCTTTCCAGCACCACGTTCTCCGCCCCGTAAAGCGCCGCAAGGCCGGTGCCGATGGCGTCACGCTGCTCCGTGGTCAGCTCCTGAATGCGGATATTGACCATTTCGCCCCGGTCGCCCGCTTTGACGACGCTGGAGGGACGCACTCCCGTCTCCCGGAATACCATGTCGGAGACTTCCTCGGAAATGCGGCTGTCCACCGTCTGTCCGATATCGTATTCGATGACGACGCCGCCGGAGAAGTCGATATCCAGATTGAAGAGGTTCACTCCGAAGGGCAGCAGCACCAGCGAAACGATGGCCGTGATGCAGAGGACGATCGAGATCAGCGCGAACAGCTTGCCCTTCTTCACGAAGCCGAGACGCTTTTCCAGCACTTCGGCGCCGACAGGCTTTTTGGGCAGCCCATACATAAAGGGATTATACTTCCGCAGAGAAGCCATGCTGCGCAGGATGGCGCGGGGCACGATGAGCATACAGACCATGCTCAGCACCACGCCGATGAGCAGCGTTTTCGCAAAGCCGAGGATGGTGCCGGTGCCCTTCCACAGGAGGACGAAGCCGGCGATCATCGTGGTGATATTGGAGTCCAGAATGGCGGCGAGGGCGCGCTTGAAGCCCGCGTCCACCGCGCTGCGCAGGGTCTTGCCGGAAATGAGTTCCTCCCGGATGCGCTCATAGATGACCACGTTGGCGTCCACCGCCATGCCGATGGTCAGGATGATGCCCGCGATGCCGGGCAGGCTCAGGTTCAGCTCCATCGCCGACATGACCACGCAGAACAGCGCGATATAGAGGATGAGCGCCAGATCCGCCACGATGCCAGGGATGCGGTATACAACGATCATGAAGATCATCACCAGCACGATACCGATGATACCAGCGAGGATGGCGGTCTCCAGACTGCGTTCGCCCAGCGAGGCGCCCACGGCCTGCAGCTTCGTGTCCTTCAGTTCAAACGGCAGCGAGCCGGAATTGATGATGCTGGCAAGATAGGTGGCATACTCCAGATCGCCCGAATCGCCCAGCTGGATGATGGGCGCGTCCGTATCGATGCCGGTGCCCGCGTATTCCGCGCTGACCAGCGGCGCGCTGATCACCTTCCCGTCCAGCACGATGGCGACCCAGCGGAGGCTTTCGTCCCCGAGACCGGCGACTTCCTTCGTGCCCTCGCGGAACTTGGCCTGACCTTCCGGTGTCAGCTGCAGGGACACCACGTATTCATACACGCCGCCGGTGCCGGAGGGCAGATACGCCGCCGTGGCGGATTCGATATCCTCGCCGGTGATGATGGCTTCGCCGGTGTACTTTTCAAAGGAGATGACCGCCGTGGAGCCCAGCAGCTGCACCGCCTGCTCGGGGTTGGAGACGCTGGGGATAGAGACGTTCACCGCCCGATCGCCGCTGAGGACGACGGTGGCTTCCGTATACCCAAGTCCGTTGAGACGCTCCCGCAGCATGGTCTGCACGGCTTCCATGGCCTGCCGGAGTTCGTCTCCGCCCATCCCTTCCGGAACGACAGCCTCATAGGTGATCTCACTTCCGCCCACCAGATCCAGACCGAGGGTGACCCCGTCCTGCAGGGCTTCGATGTGGACAAATCCCAGATTCAAGCCGAAAAAAACGGCAAACAGCAGCAGCGCGATGATCAGGACGACCGCGCCGATGCTCAGTATTACTTTTTTCATGGTATCAAATGGCTTTCTGATAGATTATTATTCTCCGGTATAGCCGGAAGCGCTGCGGAACCCGGAACGGCTGCGGCGCACGCCGTCCAGCGTCTGGGTCAGGGTATCCTCCGTGCGGCGCAGGACTTCGTCCGCGAAATTGGTGGAAGCGCGGCGCAGATCGTCAGACTTCTGCTCCGCCTCTGCCACGATCTCCTCGGCGCGTTTCTTGGCGGCGACGACGATGCTCTCCTTCTCCACGAGCCGGGCAGCGTCCGCCTCCGCATCCCGCCGGATGCGATCCGCTTCTTCTCTGGTCGATTTGATCAGTTCCGCCTTGGCGCCGATGAGCCGCTTGGCCTCCATCACCTCCGCAGGGAGCTGCGCTTTGATCTCGTCCAGCAGATCCAGCGCATTGTCCCGGTCGAGGATGCACTTATCCCCGCTGAGCGGGAAACCCTTCGCGTCCTGAATGGATACGTACAGCTGGTCGATCAGTTCCGTAATTCCGCTTGCCATGCTTGATTCCGTCCTTCCTCATTTTCCGATCCGCAGGCTTTCGCGCCATGCGGCAATCGTTCGTTTCTCCGCTTTTCAGCGGGCGTCCTTGAATTTCGCTTCGATCTCCCCGATGATCTCACGGGGCGCAAAATCTGTCAGATCCGAGCCGAAGGAGGCCAGCTCCTTCACCGCGCTGCTGCTCAGATACATATACTTTTCGCTGGCGGGCAGGAAAAAGGTCTCCAGATCGGGGTTGAGACGCTTATTGATGAGCGCCATCTGGCATTCCTTTTCGTAATCCGAGACTGCCCGCAGGCCGCGGATGACCGCGTTCGCGCCGATGCGTTTTGCGTATTCCGCCACCAGCTCATTGGAGGAATCCACCTCCACATTGGGGAAGCGCAGGGTCACCAGACGGACCTGCCGCACCCGCTCCTCCACGGTGAACAGCGGATGCTTTTCCTTATTGAACATGATGCAGACGATGACCTTGTCGAACACGCGGGAGGCACGCTTGATGAGATTCAGATGCCCCAGCGTGATGGGGTCAAAGCTGCCGGTATAGATCGCGGTTTTCACAGTGCCGCTTCCTCACTTTTCATAAAGGTTGTGACCCGGATCTTCCCATATTTATAGCTTTTCAGCTTCACGATGGGCAGACCGGGCGCTTCCGGCTCATAGTCGGCCGAGCTTTCAACGACTATTATACCACCGGTATGCAATTTGTCAAAATCTTTTATGCGCTTCAGAACCTCCTGATACAGCCCCGCCTGATAGGGCGGATCCACGAAGATCAGGTCATACTGCTCCCGGGATTCCAGAAAACGCAGCGAATCGCCCTGAAACACTTCCCCGCTGAGCTTCGTCTTTTCCAGATTCTCCTTCGTGAGCTTCACCGCGGCGCGGCTCTGGTCCACGAAGACGCAGCTCTTCGCGCCTCTGGACAGGGCTTCGATGCCCATCTGTCCCGTCCCGGCGAACAGGTCGAGGCAGCTGCGCCCCTCCACGTCGCCCTGAATGATATTGAAAATGGATTCCTTCACCTGATCGGCGGTGGGACGGATCTCCATCCCAACCGGCTCCGACAGCTTTCTGCCTCTGGCAATTCCCGTGATCACTCGCATAATTCTTCCCGTTCCTTCTCCGGCTCCCTTCGGAACCAGTCATATACCGTTTTTGCCGCGTCCTTCGGAAGGACGGTCCGCAGTTCCTCCACCGAGGCCGCTTCGATGGCCCGGATCGTCTTAAAATGCTTCATCAGCGCGGTGCGCCGCTTTTCCCCGATGCCGGGGATCCGGTCCAGCGTGGATCCGATGTGCTTCGTGCGCAGGCTGCGCTGATATTCGATGGCGAAGCGGTGCGTCTCCTCCTGGATGCGCCCGATCATGGCAAAGGCCGCCGGGTTTCCTTCCAGCCCGACCTCCCCGCCGTCCGGCGAAGCCAGCGCGCGGGTGCGGTGCTTATCGTCCTTCACCATGCCCAGCACCGGCGTCTGCAGGCCGAAAGACCTGATGACCTCCAGCGCCGTTTTCGCATGGACACTGCCGCCGTCGATGAGGAACAGATCCGGCAGGGTGGAGAATTTCTCGTTCCCGTCCCGATATTCCGTCAGCCGCCGGGTCAGCGTTTCCCGCATACTGCCGTAATCGTCGCCCTCCACGGTCTTCATCTTAAATCGGCGGTAATCCCGCTTCAGCGGCCGCCCGTCCACGAATACGGTCATGCTCGCCACGGTGTCCTCCCCGGCAAGGTTGGAGATATCATAAGCCTCCATGCGCCGGGGCGGCCCCGACAGGCCCGCCGCGTGCTGCAGCCATTTCAGGATGCCGGAAAGACGTTCCTCCCGGTCGGTCGCCCGCTCGGTCTCCTGCCGGGCGTTCAGCACCGCCGTCTCCATACGGATGCGCATATCGCCGCGCTGCGGGACGGTCAGATTCACCTTATGGCCGAAGGTATCGCTCAGGAGCTTTTCCACGTCCTCCCCGTCCTCCGGCATCACCGGCAGCAGGACGAATTTCGGACAGACGCCCCGGGCCAGATAATACTGCCGCACGAGGGCGCTGACGGCTTCCCCGTCAGAATCCTCCATGGGCGTTTCCAACAGGGCCATATCCTTATCCAGCAGCTTCCCGCCGATATAGTGCAGCACCGTGAAGCAGCTTTTCGCCGCGCCCCGGTAGAAGCCCACCGCGTCCGTATCCGCCAGCGCGCCGGAAACGGCCAGCTGCTTTTCGCCCAGCGACTGGAGCGCCCGCAGCCGATCCCGCAAAACGACGGCCTTCTCGAAATCCAGTGCCTCGGCGGCTTCCTCCATCTCCTGCCGGACGGTCTCCTCCAGCTGGGTGGACTTGCCCTCAAAGACCAGCAGTGCATCGTCGATGCGTTTCCGGTAGGCCTCCCCGTCCGGATCGCCGGTACACCAGCCCTCGCAGAGGCCCATTTCCCTGTTCAGGCAGGGACGCTCCTTCCCGATGTCCTGCGGGAAGCGGCGGGAGCATTGGGGCAGGCGCAGCGCCTTGCGCACGGCGTTCTGCGCGGCGAACAGGGTCGTCCGGCTGCCGTAAGGCCCCAGATACCGCGCCCCGTCCTGTCCGGGACGGCCCACCACCTTCCCGGTGGGATATTCCTGCTTTAGGTCGATCCGCAGATAAGGATAGCCCTTATCGTCTTTTAATAAGATGTTGTATTTCGGCTTGTGCAGCTTGATGAGCTGGTTTTCCGTGATGAGGGCCTCAAACTCGCTGCGCACCATGATCACGTCGAAATGGTCCACGTGGGAGACCATGACCTCCGTCTTGGGCGTATGCGGCCCCTCGCGGAAATAGCTCACCACCCGGTTCTTCAGCGCCTTGGCCTTCCCTACGTAGATGACCTCGCCCAGCCGGTCCATCATGATATACACGCCGGGCTGCAGCGGCAGCGCCAGTGCCTTTTCCCGAAGCTCGTCCTTCGTCATGTGACCCCCGTCCCGTCAAACGCGGGAATATATTCTTCCTTCGCGCTGCTGACCTCCTGCACGAACCCGTCCCGGATATCCAGCATATACAGATAATCCGCGACCTCCTGAAACTCCGTCTGCGTCAGCCGCCGGTCCGGCCCGCCCAGACCGTTGGGCGTATACTGGGCCATGAGGCTGAACAGCGCGTGTCCGTTCCCGAAGGTGCCGCTGAACCACTCCAGCACATCTTTGGAATTGCCCAGCTCGCCGGGCAGCACCAGATGCCGGACGACCACGCCCTTCTGCAGGATGCCCGCGTCATCCAGCACGTAATCCCCCGCCTGCCGATACATCTCCCGGATGGCTGCGTCCGCCACGGCGAAATAATCCGGCGCGGCGGAATAGCGCTTGGCCAGCGCCGCATCCGCGTATTTCATATCCGGCAGCCAGATATCCACCTTGCCCTCCAGCAGCTTCAGCGTTTCCATGCTTTCATAGCCGCCGCAGTTCCACACCACCGGGATGCCGAGTGGCTCCTCCAGTGCCTCCGCCACGGTATCGGCATAGGGCGTGGCGGTGACGAGGTTCAGATTGTGGACGCCGGTATCCCGCAGGCGTTTGAACAGGTCGCGCAGCTCGCGGGCGTTCAGACTTTTCCCCTGTATGGAGCGGGTGATCTCCCGGTTCTGGCAGTAGACGCAGCCCAGATTGCAGCCGGAAAAGAACACCGCGCCGGAGCCGCGGTCGCCGCTGAGGCAGGGCTCCTCCCAATCGTGCCGCGCGGCACGGGCCACCACCGGCAGCGCCGGTGCGCGGCAGAATCCCAGTTCCCCGGCAGCCCGGTCCGCGCCGCAGCTCCGGGGACATAACGTACATTTCATGTTTTCCCGTCTCTTTTGCCCCGAATATCGAAATCGCAGAAAGGGGCTATGGTATCTTACCATAGCCCCCGATGTGTTTCAAGTATATGATTTGGAGATTTGCGGACATGAAATTCTTCCGCTGCCCCGCGCGTACACGGAGCTGCAACACAATCTACCCGGCGGGAAGAGAAGCGGTGTGGACTTTCACCCCGCGCGTACACGGAGCTGCAACGAACCCTTCTTAATCAGGTTCTCGCGTTCGTCCTCTTTCACCCCGCGCGTACACGGAGCTGCAACCATAGTCACCTACAGCGTCAAGATTTCCGAGGTCCTTTCACCCCGCGCGTACACGGAGCTGCAACATTGAAAGAACAGGGAAAGTTCCTTGGATCATTGCTTTCACCCCGCGCGTACACGGAGCTGCAACTGCGATGCAGCCAATGACGTTAAAGGAATCGAACCTTTCACCCCGCGCGTACACGGAGCTGCAACTGCAAAAATCGTGTATTTACGGTTGTCCCCCCACGGATTACTGTGTGAGGGCTTCACTCCCGCTTGAAAGCGGGAACCTTGTCGAGTGTTTCGGCTACGTCATGGGACGGATTACGCCGCACTTCTCGGCTTAGGGACGGGAAAACGCCCCAAATTACGCGATGAATGCTTCTGATTCTATGTTCACTCAGGGTCCGCACCAAGCGTTTCGGCGATCCGTTCAGCGATACCGGGCAGGGACAGGTTCCGCGCCGCATTGTAATCGGCGTTCGTCTCAAAACCGCATTTCAAGCAGCAGAACCGGTCCTGCTGCGGTCGATTGCCGCTGTCGATATATCCGCACTTGCTGCATCGCTGTGAAGTATATCGTGGTTCGACTTCTACCACCGCAATACCGTTTTCCTGCGCTTTGTGTTTGATTTTTTGCTGCAGGTCAAAATACGTCCAGTTTTTCAGGAACTTATCACCTGTCGAGATCCCGGACAGGTTTTCCATCTGAATCGTTCCGCACCCGTTCTTCTTTGCAAAATCCACGATGGCGTGGGCAAATTGGAAATTGCAGGTCTTTCGGAAGTTGCTGATCTTTTCCTCCAGTTCAAATACCGGCCGCACCCGTTCTTTTGTTCCGTGTCCTACAGACCCATCGCCTGCGAACGGTCTTTCTTTTGCGAAGGAACGGCGCCGCGCCTCCACGCGCTTTCGGAATTCCTCGATTTTTCCTCCCGGTATCCGCAAGCGCTCATATCCGTCATTCACGGCGCAGTACGCTGCATTGACAATCCCGAGATCAACGCCGCAGACCCGGTCGCCGGGTTGTTGTTCAGCCCGCGGGAACGAGAACGAAAGCGAACACGACCATTGCTTTTTCTTTTTGTCATACCGAATAGAAGCGGTACCCTTTTCATAAACGCCGTTGATGCAGTTATCAAGGATGGCGTTCGTTCCATCGTCCTTTGCGGAAATATGAAACGGGAATTCGCTTTTCGCCCAGCCCAGCTCTTTCGTCCGTTTTACATTCGTGATGCCCTTAAAGACGATCGACCGTTCTCCCCTGTCATTATATTGCAGCACTGTATTCCGCTTAGAAATCACAAGCGGCTGATCCGACTTATAGGACGGATATGCTTTATCTCCCCTCAGGTAATCAAACGCCGCAAGTTTCCATTTTCCAAGTTCGCTGTTCAACGCTGCGGTCACCATTTCCGATCCTAATCGCTGTGTATAGCCTTTGGAGCCTTTCGAGCCGGTCGCGACCTGATAGAGGTAGGTCTTGAAAGCACATCCGTAGTGTGCTTCTACTTCCGCCTTGGTCGGATAGTTTTCTTTTCCTCCGCCGCGCTCGTTTTTTACAGATTCCCGCCATTCGGAATAGATGCGAAACTCCGTGGAACCCGCGTTCAGAACGTGGCGCAGTTCATCCTGACAGGCCCACAGTTCCCGGCAAAGGTCGGAATATGGCAGAACACCATCATAAATCAAGAAAAAACGCACCGTCTTGGTAATCCGTGATTCATCTTTATTTGCCAATCGCATCATCTCCTGTCATTTCTATTATACGCTTTTCTCAGATGATTTGCAATCATTTGTTGCGTCATCAAAACAACACTGCACATTTTGATCGGTTTATGAAAAAGTATAGAAAAAATGCAATGAATATGCTATGCTATGTTATAAACATCGTTTCCATCGGAATGACTGTGAGGTGGTCCCCATTCTGACCCGATTTCTGAAAAAATACGGCTGGCTCTATATCCCCGGCTTCGTTTTCCTTCTGCTGAACGCCCGGGTGATGAACCTTGCCCCCGCTGCGCTGGGCGACGCGGTGGACCTGCTGGAAGCCGGCTGCACGTGGCCGGAGATCCTCCGGCAGGCGTGGAAGATCGTCGTCATCGCCGTGGCGGTCTTCGTCACCTTCTTCGCCTTCCGGATGTTCATCATCATGAATGCCCGGCGCATGGAGGTCTTTTTCCGGGAAGAGCTGTTCGTGAAGCTGCAGAGCCTGCCGCAGACCTTCTTCGGCAAGCAGCGCTCCGGCGACATGATGGCCTACGCGGTGAACGACGTGAACGCCGCCCGGCAGGTCTTCGGCCCCGCGCTGGCCATGGGCTCCCGGGATATCTTCTCCGGCGCCATTGCCATCTATGCCATGATCCGCAGCTGCAGCCCGGGCATGACCCTGCTGGCCCTTGCCCCGCTCCCCTTCGCGCTGGCGGCCATTTTCTGGCTGGGCGATCAGGTACACAGCCGCAGCCGCGTTTCGCAGGATCTGTTCCAGAAGCTCAGCGGCTACGTGAACGAGTCCATCATGGGCATGAAGATCATCAAGGCCTTCGCCCGCGAGGATGCGTGGCAGGTGAAATACAGCGGTATGTCCGCCGATATGCGGGACGCCAACATCCGCCTCAACGACGCCAGCGCCTTTCTGAACGCCATCAGCACCGCCGCCTTCGGGTTCAGCTATGCCGCCGCGCTGCTGCTGGGCGGGCGGCGCGTCCTGCGGGGCGAGATGCCGCTGGGCACGCTGGTGGCCTTCCTCGGTTATCTGCTGGTGGTGCAGCAGCCCGTCAACGTGGCGGGGCGCATCATGAACATGGTGCAGCGCGGCCTCGCCAGCTATCAGCGCCTGCAGGCCATTGACAAGGAAATTTCCATTCCCGAGTTCGAGCGGGTGCGCCGCGGCACGCCCGTGGGGCACAGCATCGAAGCGAAGCATCTGACCTTCACCTATCCGGGTACCGATAAACCCGCTCTGCAGGACGTGAGCTTCCGCCTGCAGGCCGGGCAGACCCTCGGCATCGCGGGCGGCACCGGCAGCGGCAAGACCACGCTGGCGGCCCTGCTGATGAAGCTCTATCCCACGGAGCCGGGTATGCTGTTCCTTGGCGGCGAGGATATCACCGCCCTCCCGGCGGTGGACGTGCGGGACGCCATGGGCTACGTCCCGCAGGACGGATTCCTGTTTTCCGCCTCCATCCGGGATAACATTCTGTTCTACACGCCCGGAAAGACCGAGGCGGATATGCTCCGCGCCGCCGAAATGGCCTGCATCCGCACGGAGATCGAAGCCTTCCCCGAGAGCTTCGATACGCAGGTTGGCGAACGGGGCACGCACCTCTCCGGCGGGCAGAAGCAGCGCATCGCGCTGGCCCGCGCCCTGCTGCGCGATCCGCCGATCCTCGTGCTGGACGATACGCTTTCCGCCGTGGACAATCTGACGGAGCAGGCCATCACCGGACACCTGCAGGATGAGCTGAAAGACCGGACCGCCGTCCTCATCTCGCACCGCATGAGCGCCCTGCGCTTCAGCGACCTCATCCTGTTTCTGGATGACGGGCGCGTGGCGGAGGCAGGTACCCACGCCCAGCTGATGGAACAGCGCGGCCTGTATTACGACGCATGGATGCGGCAGGCGCGGGAAGCGGAGGGCTGCAAATGAAACAAACGAACGTGAGCGGCTTCCGCCGTCTGGTGCAGATGCTCGCCCCCTACTGGGCGAAGCTCCTTGTCTGTTTCCTCTGCGTTCTCGCGGTGAATGCCGCCGAGATCATCAAGCCCCTTGCCGCCGCCGAGATCATGGACGGATTTCTTTCCGGCGCGAAGGAGCAGCACGGACTCTGGTCGCTGGAGGGCATCAGCGTTGGTTATCTCCTGCTGGTGCTGGCCTCCGCGGTCTTTTCCGTGTCGCAGGCGCGGCTCATCTCCCGCATCTCGCAGAACATCCTCCATGACCTGCGGGAAAAGGTCTTCGCCCGCATCACCCGTATGGACGTGACCACGCTGGACGCCTACGGGACGGGCCGTCTCATTACCCGCGCCACCAACGATATCGAGACCATCAACGAGTTCTATGCGGACGTATTTCTGAACCTGTTCAAGGACGTGTTCCTGCTGCTGGGCATCCTCATCATCATGTTCTCGCTGGACTGGCGGCTGGCCTCTGCGGCCTTCACGGGCGTTCCCATCATCGTGGCGCTCACCTTCGCCATCCGTGGCCTGCTCCGGCGGAACTTCCTGCGCATGAAGAAGATCATCGGTCAGATCAACGGTTTCTTCTCCGAAAACGTGCAGGGAATGCGCATCGTCCGCGCCTTCAACCGGGAGGCGGATAAGCTGCGGGAGTTCCGGGAGCTGAACGCCGCCTATTTCCACACGACGAAAACGCAGGTCATGCTGAACAGCTTTCTGAAGCCGGTGATGGACGTGATCAACAATCTGGTCATCGCCCTGCTGGTTGCTGTCGGCTGGAAGCTCATGACCGGCGGCACGCTGAACGTGGGTCTGCTCTATGACTTCACCACCTACGTGAAGCAGTTCTTCCAGCCCATCAACGACCTTGCGGAGAAATACACCACCGTTCAGAGCGCGCTCATCTCCGCCGAACGCATTTACGGCGTGCTGGACGATCCCGGCGTGGAGGACCCGGACGCGGGCTCGCAGGACGGCCGCCCCGCTGGCAGGCTGGAATTCCGGAACGTGTGGTTCGCCTATCAGGGCGAAAACTGGGTTTTGAAGGATGTGTCCTTCACCGTGGAAAAGGGCCAGCGCATCGCCTTCGTAGGTGCGACCGGCGCGGGCAAGACCACCATCATCAGCCTGCTCAGCCGGGATTATACGCCCCAGAAGGGCATGATCTACATCGACGATATCCCCATCACCGAATGGCGCAAGCGGGCGCTGCGCAGCAGCATGGCGACGGTTCTGCAGGACGTGTTCCTGTTCAGCGGCACCGTGCGTGAAAATCTGGACCTGTACGCCGGACTCACGGACGAGGAGCTGCAGGCCGCGCTGCACACCGCCTGCGCGGAGGATTTCATCGCCGAGGCGGGCGGGCTGGACGCGCCCGTCACGGAACAGGGCTTCAATTTCTCCGCCGGTCAGCGGCAGCTCCTGTCCTTTGCCCGGGCCATTGCCCGAAAGCCCAGCATCCTCGTGCTGGATGAAGCCACCGCGTTCATCGATTCCGCCACCGAGGCGCTCATCCGGCAGAGCATCGAGCAGGTCTCCAAGGGGCGCACCAGCGTGTTCATCGCCCACCGGCTCAGCACCATCCGCAGCTGCGACCGGATCTTCGTCATCGACCACGGGCGCATCCTCGAACAGGGCGATCATGATTCGCTCATGGCGCTGAACGGCGAATATGCGCGGCTGGTCTCCGCGGCGGAATAATTATTCTCCGCTTCCCCGCCGCCGGAATTGACTTCCGGCCTGTGCGGCGGTATACTTCACTTAATATTGTATGATTATCTGGGAGGAACGCAGTATGCCTGTTCTGGATCAGTCCGTCTCCATTTTCCGTTATTTTGAAGAGATCTCTTCTATCCCCCGCGGCTCCGGCAACGAGGCCGGTATCGCCACCTACCTTACTCATTTCGCGGCAGCGCGGGGCCTCCGCGCCGTTCGGGACGACACGAACAACGTGGTCATCTATAAGGGCGGTTCCGTCGGTCGGGAAAACGAAGCCCCCGTCATGCTGCAGAGCCACATCGACATGGTCTGCGAGCAGGTCGTCGGCTGCGGCCATGATTTTCTGAAGGACCCCATTGAGCTGATCGTTGAGGACGGCTGGCTGAGGGCCAACGGCACCACCCTCGGCGCGGACGACGGCGCGGGCGTCGCCTATATGCTGGCCATTCTGGACGATGACAAGCTGAGCCATCCCCCGCTGGAATGCGTGTTCACCGCCAGCGAGGAAACGGGGCTGGACGGGGCGCGCGCCCTGAAAAAGCAGCTCATTTCCGCCACCCGCATGATCGGACTGGACGGCGGCGGTGAGATCTGTACCTGCGTCAGCTCCTGCGGCGGGCGGCGCATCACCGCGAAATGCCCGGTGGTCTATGGGGAAAACACTTCTCCCTGCTATCTGCTGACCATCACGGGCCTGAACGGCGGCCATTCCGGGCACTGCATCGATCAGGGTCTGGGCAACGCCATCAAGCTGGGCTTCCGGATGCTCTATCAGCTGCTGGAGCGGGGCGTGGATATCCGCGTCGTTCGCATCACCGGCGGCGCCAAGAACAATGCCATCCCCCGCGAATTTGCCGTTCTCTTTGCCTCCGGCTTCGCGGCTCCCATGCTGGAGCGCTATGTGGATCAGATCGCCGCCGACATGAAGGAAGAGCTCATCGAGGCCGACCCGGGTCTCACCGTGGAGCTGCAGGATTCCGAGCTGGTGAACTCCGCCATCACGCAGGAGGATTCCGGCGCGCTGATCACCATGGGTTATCTGATGCCCTCCGGGATGCTCTCCCGCAGCACGAAGCTGAATATCCCCACCGTTTCCCTGAACCTGGGCGTCCTCGTCCAACAGGACGGCAGCGTGGACTTCGATTATCTGCTGCGCAGCCCCATCCGCTCCGCGCGGGACGATATGGCCCGCCAGCTGGAGGCCATCAGCAGCATTTTCGGCGGCTATATCCAGCTGGAAAACGATTACGACGGCTGGAACTACACGGAGAAGTCTCCCCTGCGCGACGCCCTCCGGCAGGTGCTGAAGGAGCAGGGCCACGAGATGGAGGAATCTGCCAGCCACGGCGGGCTGGAGACCGGTGTGTTCAAGGGCCGCTATCCCAAGATGGATATCATCACCTATGGGCCGATCTCTTCCGGCTTCCATACGCCGGAGGAAAAGCTGGACCTTGCCAGCTTCCGGCGCAGCTATGAAATTCTTGTCCGTCTGCTCAAGATCATCTGAACAGCGGCACCGAATATGAAGTAATTTAGCAGGAGGAATGACGATGTACCGCAAGATCCCCTTTGTGCAGAATGAACTGCGCGTGGTCGAAGAGCTGCCCGGCTGGTTCGGCCGCCCCGGCACGCCCCTCATCGACACGCCCGTGACCGCCCGCGAGAACATGACCGCGCTCATCTATGAGAAAAAGCCCTTCTGGATGCCCACCGGAAACGAACACAAGATGATGGCCAGCGATATCTACAACGATAATTTGGGCCGCGGCATGGGCCATGACAACATCGACGCCTTCGGCATCGACTGGGAGTGGGTCCCCACCGTGGGCGGCAGCATCGTGCGTCCCGGCGAACCGCTGCTGAGCGACGTGCGCGAATGGAAGGACAAGATCCATTTCCCGGATCTGGACGCCTATGACTGGGCCGGTGATGCGGAAAAGCACACGGTGGACGGGCGTTTCTCCACCCAGCTCAGCCTTGTGAACGGCTTCTGGTTCGAGCGTCTCATCTCCTTCATGGACTTTGCCCCCGCAGCCATGGCCCTCATCGACGAGGAGCAGCAGGACGCGGTGAAGGAGCTGTTCCAGGCGACCACGGACTTTGCCTGCAAGGTCGTGGACAAGGTCTGCGAATACTGGCCCAAGGTTGACAGCTTCAACATCCATGACGACTGGGGCGCGCAGAAGGCCCCCTTCTTCTCCGAGGAAGTCGCCTATGAGTTCTTCGTGCCCTTCATGAAGCAGCTCACCGGCCACATCCACAATAAGGGCCGCTTCGTGACGCTCCACTCCTGCGGCCACGTGGACACCCGCGTTCAGTGCTTTATCGACGGCGGCTTCGACGTGTGGGATCCCCAGACCATGAACGACATCCATATGCTCTATGAGAAATACGGCGACAAGATCGTTCTGGGCGTCTGGCCCGACCAGTTCGACCCCGCCACCACCCCTGAGGACAAGCAGCGTGAGCTGGCGCGCCAGTTCGTCGCCATGTATTCCGAGGAAGGCAAGCCTGTCATCTTCGGTCATTACGGCAGCTGGGCGCAAACCCCCGCTTTTGTGGAAGAAGTCTATATCGCTTCCCGCAAACGCTACGGCGGCTGAGTCTTTCCGTCAGATCGCACAACGTATCCGCGCCTCGAAACCGCTTCCGGTTTCGGGGCGCTTTCTGTTTTCCCGCTGTCCGGCCGAAATGCCGGCCTTCACTTTTCGTATATCGAGCAGATTTTAGCACAATATGTTGTATACTGTTCTCTTGAAAATCATGTGATAGTTTTCTCAGACTACGTCTATTTCTATCTTTGTTCTATCTTCATTATTCTTCATCTCCGGAACTTGATATCATCATCGGATAGTCTTCTTGCTTTGTCAGGATATCTCATTTTGGAGAGTAGTTTTTTACAGATTTCAGTATTCTTGCGACTTGCGCCATGTCCTATCTTACGATAAAATGGTAAGCAGAAAAATAGTATGAGATGGGAGGTTCGCCGTCATTGGAAGGAATTGACGAAATTCTCCGGGCTGAGAAGGATGCCGCAAAGATCAAGCGCGATGCGGATGAAGCGGCAGAAGCGCTTCTCGGAAGCGCCGAGGGTTATCGGCAGGACGTTATGGACGCGGCTCGCAGAGAGGGCGACGAAGAACGCGCCCGTCTGCTGGCAGATGCGGAAGATCGGGCAATGGCGCGGCGTTCGGAGCTGCAGGCCGCGGCAGACGTGAAGAACGATTCCCTTCGCAGCAGGGCCGCCGAACGGATGGACGAAGCTGCGGCATGGATCGCAGCGCGGATCGCAGAGGTCTGATATGTCGATCGTAAAAATGAAAAAACTGCAGCTGGCTGCGCGGAATACCGACAGGGCTTCCCTGCTGGATGCGCTGCAGAAGCTGGGCTGCGTGGAGCTTCGGCCGACCGATGCGCCGGAGGGATTTCTATCCCCCGTCACCGGCGGCAGCGAGGAACTGCGATCGCTCAGGAGCCAGCAAAACAGCGCCGCGGAGGCGCTGAAGGCATTGAAGAAATATGCCTATGAAAAAAGCGGTCTCTTCACGGAAAAGGAACTGATCTCCGAAACGGATTTCTTCGCGGATATCCACGAGGAGGCAAGCCGGGCCGCGGGCAGCATTCTGGAAGCCGTTCAGGCTTTGGGCCAGCGGCAGGACGACCGGCTGAATCTCACCGCCCAGCAGGAGGCGCTGCATCTGTGGGAAGGTCTCCCCGTCCCGCTGGAAACGCAGGAAACGCAGAGCGCCCGCATCCTCATCGGTTCCATCTCCGCGAATCGGACGGTGGAGGAGCTGGAAGCCGCCGCGGAGGAAGCGGGGCTGACCGTCGGCATCCGCGAAGCAGGCTCCAATCGGGAAAAACGCGGCATCCTCGCCGCCTGCATCAAGGCGGATTCGGAGAAGCTGGAAGATATCCTCCGTACCTTCGGGTACGAGGGGCTGCCGACCGGGCTGCCGCTGAAGGGAACTGCGGCAGAGAATCTGACCAAGCTGGAAGCCGAACTGGCCGACGCAGGCCGGGACGAGGCCGAGATCCGGGACTATCTGAAGGATTGCGGGCAGTACCGAAGGCTCCTCAAGCTGTGGTACGACCGGCTGACCATGGAGATCGACGCGGCGGAAGCGCGAGACACCCTGCTGATCACGGACCGGGCCTTTGCCCTTACCGGATGGGTGGACGAGCCGCATCTCCCCCAGCTGGAAGCGCTGCTCGGAAAGTTCTGCTGCGCCTATGAGCTGCGGAATCCGGAGGATGGTGAAAAGGTCCCCGTCCGCCTGCAGAATAACCGGGTAACGGCCCCGCTCAATATGGTCACGGAGATGTACAGTCTGCCGGAATACCATAATATCGACCCGAATCCGCTGATCATGCCGTTCTTCTGCGTATTCTTCGGCATGATGTTCAACGATCTGGGCTACGGACTTGTATTCATCATTCTGAGCCTCGTCGTGCAGAAGAAATACCGGCTCCAGCGGGGCATCAAAAACCTGATGCAGCTGATGCTGGAATGCGGCATCACCACCGCCCTTTTCGGTCTGCTCACCGGCAGTTTCTTCGGCGACGCGGTCACACAGATCGCGGCGCTCTTCGGGAAGACCGCCGCGCTCCCCTACCTGATCAGCCCGCTGGAGGACCCGCTGCTCATCCTCATCCTCTCGCTGGTGCTGGGCGCGGTGCAGATCCTCTTCGGCATGGGCGTGAAGGCCTACCTGCTCATCCGGGACGGGAAGCCGTGGGACGCGCTGATGGACGTGGGTTCCTGGTGGCTGCTGTTCGCGGGCATCGCCGTGGGCGCGCTGGGCGGAACGTGGCTCATCGCCCTCGCGGGCGTGCTGGCGCTGGTGCTGACTCAGGGCCGCGCCAAGCCCACCATCCCCGGCAAGATCGTGGGCGGCCTTGCCAGCCTGTATGATATCACCAGCTATTTCAGCGACATTCTCTCCTACTCCCGCATCATGGCGCTGATGCTGGCAGGCGGCATCGTGGCCAGCATCGTGAACGTGCTGGGCGGACTGGGCGGAAATATCATCCTGTTCATCCCCGTCTTCATCATTGGTCATGCGTTCAATATCGGCATCAACGTCATCGGCACCTACGTGCACGCAGCCCGTCTGCAATATCTGGAGTTCTTCGGCAAATTCTATGAGGACGGCGGCAAGCCGTTCAAGCCCCTTTCCATCCGTACAAAATATTTTGAGATAGAACAATAAGGAGGATCTTATCATGGGTGAGTTCATCAATTCCTTCGGCGGTCTGGCGCTCGCGTTTCTGGGCGGCGGTCTGGCTGCCGGTCTGAGCTGCGCAGGCCCCGCCAAGGGCACCGGCATCACCGGTGAGGCAGCTGCCGGTCTCGTCAGCGAAGACCCGGATCAGTTCGCCAAGTGCCTGATCCTGCAGGTCGTCCCCGGCACGCAGGGCCTTTACGGCTTCGTTATCTGGTTTTTCGTCCTGCTGCAGATCGGCGTTTTCGGTGGCAGCGGCATTCAGAGCATCTCCGTCACGCAGGGCCTCGGCTACTTCGTTTCCTGCGTTCCCATGATGATCGGCGGCCTCATCTCCGCCAAGGCGCAGGGCCGCGTGGCTGCCAGCTGCATCAACATCGTTTCCAAGAAGCCCGATGACTGGTCCAAGGGCATCATCCTCTGCGTCATCGTGGAGTTCTACGCGATCCTGAGCCTGATCGCCTCCATCCTGCTGATCCTGAACGTGGGCTGAGCAAGATGAACGGGATTGAAAAAGTTGCCGAACGCATCCGCTCTGACGCGCTGGAAGAAGCGAACGCCATCAAGCTGGAGGCTTCGACCACCGCCGCTGAGGAACGTCAGGAAGCGGATCAGGAAGCCCGGGCTTTGAAAGAGCGGCTCATTCGGGAAGCGGAGAAGGACGCCAGTGCGCTGTATGACCGGCTGGTCGCCGCTTCCGATACGGAGGCGAAAAAGTCCGCGCTGGCCGTGAAGCAGGCGCTCTTGAACGAGGCTTTTTCCAAGGCTGTGGAAAAGCTCCGTGCGATGCCCGGCGCTGACTATGTGAAGCTCCTCGCCTCCCTTGCGGCGAAAGCCAGTGAGACCGGAACGGAGCAGATCATTCTGAATCCTGCCGACCGGGCCGAATACGGTGAAGCTATCGT
Organism: Oscillospiraceae bacterium; assembly: GCA_045628925.1. Classification (GTDB taxonomy): domain Bacteria; phylum Bacillota; class Clostridia; order Oscillospirales; family Oscillospiraceae; genus UBA1774. The sequence goes on from JAZQQF010000175.1 coordinate 36,943, forward strand.
CTCGGAGGTCTGCCGCATATCCGGCAAATCTCTCACGCTTTCCGAGGAGACGCGGCCCATCGTAGGCGGGCTTATCCTCTCGCAGGGCCGCATCGAAGTGAACTGCACGCTGGATACCCTGGCGGCGCAGAGCCGCAGCGCCCTGTCCGTTCGTGCGGCAAAGCTGCTGTTTGAATAAGGAGCCGCCGTGAAAAAGACGAAAGACACCGATTACCTCTTTCTCTCGTCCTATCTGCAGGCGAAAATGGCCCGTCAGGGCGACGAGGCGCCGGATAAGGCCGCGGCTTATAAAGAGCTGCAGCAGATGGCGCCGGACCCGCAGATCGTGAACTTCTTCCGTCTGAAATACGATTATCACAATGCGAAGGTCTATCTGAAAAGCGTGGCCTCCGGCAGTGAAAACCGGCATTTGTATATCCCGTTGGGCCGCGTGACCCCCGCCGCGCTGGCGGAGGCCTGCCGGACGGAGGACTACCGCAGCCTACCGGCCGATTTTTCCGCCGCCGTTCGCGCCGCTGCGGAAACGCTGGGCAGGACTTCGGACCCCCGCCTCGCGGATTTTCTGCTGGATAACGCCTACGTGCGGGAGCTGAAGGCCACTGCGGAGGCCACCGGCAGCGACTTTCTCACGGGCTATGCCGCGCTCTATGCGGACGCGCTGAACCTGCGGGCGCTGACGCGGATGCTGAAAAGTCACGTCCGCCCGGAAAAGCTGCCCGACGCGCTGAACGCCTGCGGCAGCGTGGGCGTCCGCCGCATCACCGCCGCGTATCCCGATGCAGGCGCCGTGCTGAATCTGTTCCGTGGTACGAAGCTGCAGCCCGCGCTGGCGGAAGCGGAAAAGGCCGCCCGGGGCGAAGGGTTTACGCCGTTCGAAAAAGCGGTGCAGAGCTGCCTGAACGCATACATGGATGGGGCGAAGACCATCTGCTTCGGTGAGAGCGTCCTCATCCGCTACCTCTATCAGATGGAGGAAAAACGCGCATGAGTGCTTATCGTATCGCCGTCATCGGCGACCGGGAGAGCGTGATGGGCTTCCGGGCGCTGGGGCTGGACGTATTCCCCGCCGAAAAGGACAACGTGCGGGATATCTTCAAAAAAGTCGTTTCTTCCGAGGAGCCGACTTACGCGATCGTGTATATCACGGAGGAGCTGACGGGGCGTGTGCAGAATGAGATCAGCGCCCTGAAGGACGATCTGACCCCGGCAATCATCCTCATCCCCTCTAAAAACGGTTCGCTCCATCTGGGCATGAACGCGCTGAACGCAGCCGTGGAGCGCGCCATCGGCTCCAATATCCTCTGAGGCGGCGTCGCCTCGCCCCCACATCCTGAATCAGAAATGGAGTAACGATATGGGAAAGATCATCAAAGTTTCCGGCCCGCTCGTGGTCGCCGGCGGCCTTGCGGACGCCGGTATGGCCGACGTGGTGAAGGTCGGTGCGCAGGGTCTCAAGGGCGAGATCCTGAATATGACCGGCGATCAGGCCTCCATTCAGGTCTATGAGGAAACTGCCGGGCTTGGCCCGGGCGCCGAAGTGGTCACCACCGGCGCGCCGCTCAGCGTGGAGCTGGGCCCCGGCCTGCTGGAGAATATCTATGATGGCATTCAGCGTCCGCTGGAGGCCATCCGCGCCGTCGCGGGCGAAACGCTGGCCCGCGGCGTGGACGTTCCGGCGCTGGACCGGGAAAAGAAATGGCATTTCGTCCCCACCGCCGAAGTGGGCGCTGCCGTCTCCGGCGGCGATATCATCGGCACCGTGGAGGAAACGAGCGCCATCACCCACCGCATCATGATCCCCCACGGCGTGAGCGGCACCCTCGTCAGCATCACCGAAGGCGACTTCACCGTGACTGAGACCGTCGCGGTGGTGGAGCTGAAGGACGGCAGCAAAAAGGAGCTGCCCATGATGCAGAAGTGGCCCGTCCGCAAAAACCGGCCCTACAAGCGCAAGTTTCTGCCTGACGTGCCCATGCAGAGCGGTCAGCGCGTCATCGACACGCTGTTCCCCATCGCCAAGGGCGGCACCGCTGCGGTGCCCGGCCCCTTCGGCAGCGGCAAGACCGTCGTGCAGCACGCCCTCGCCAAATGGAGCGACGTGGACGTGGTCATTTACATCGGCTGCGGCGAACGCGGCAACGAGATGACGGACGTGCTGATGGAGTTCCCGGAGCTGCAGGACCCCAAGACCGGCGAACCCCTCATGAAGCGCACCGTGCTGATCGCCAACACCTCGGATATGCCCGTGGCCGCCCGAGAAGCCTCCATCTACACCGGCATCACCATCGCGGAATACTTCCGGGATATGGGCTATGACGTGGCCGTCATCGCCGACTCTACCTCCCGCTGGGCTGAAGCGCTGCGCGAAATGTCCGGCCGTTTGGAAGAAATGCCCGGTGAAGAAGGTTATCCCGCCTATCTGGCCTCCCGCCTCGCCCAGTTCTATGAACGAGCCGGATGCGTGGAATGCATCGCCTCCGAGCCCCGCCGCGGCAGCCTGACCGCCATCGGCGCGGTCTCCCCTCCGGGCGGCGACACCTCCGAGCCTGTCTCGCAGGCAACGCTGCGTATCGTCAAGGTGTTCTGGGGTCTGGATTCCGGCCTCGCCCACGCCCGCCACTTCCCCGCCATCAACTGGCTGAACAGCTATTCTCTGTATATGGACAATCTGAAACCGTGGTACGACCGGAATCTGGGCCGTGCATTTCTGGAAAACCGGGCCAAGGCCGTCGCCATTCTGCAGGAGGAAAGCAGCCTGCAGGAGATCGTGAAGCTGGTCGGTCAGGATGCGCTGGGCGCTGCCGACCGTCTGACCATGGAAACCGCCAAGATGATCCGCGAGGACTTCCTGCAGCAGAATGCCTTTGTGGACGTTGATAACTTCTCCTCTTATGAGCGGCAGGCCATGCTGCTGGATATCATTCTCAGCTACAATGCCCTCTGCCGCAAGGCCATCGACCTTGGAGCCGACCTGAACAAGCTCATCCGCATCGAAGCCCGCGACCGCATCGGCCGCGCCAAGTCCGTTCCCGCGGACGAATACGCCGATGCTTACGCGAAGATTGCCGCCGATATGGCCGCGCAGATCAAGGAGGCCAGCCATGATTAAGGAATACAGAACGATCCGTGAGATCTCCGGCCCTCTGATGATCGTCAAAAACGTGGAGGGCGTCACCTATGACGAGCTGGGCGAGATCGAGCTGCCCTCCGGCGAGACCCGGCGCTGCAAGGTGCTGGAGGTAAACGGCGATCAGGCCGTTGTTCAGCTGTTTGACAGTTCCAGCGGCATCAACCTTGCCGAAAGCAAGGTGCGTTTCCTCGGTCACGGGATGCAGCTGGGCGTCAGCCCGGATATGCTGGGCCGCGTGTTCGACGGGATGGGCCGCCCCATCGACGACGGGCCGGAGATCCTCGCGGAGAAATACGAGGATATCAACGGTCTGCCCATGAACCCCGCCGCCCGCGACTACCCCAACGAGTTCATTCAGACCGGCATCTCCGCCATCGACGGATTGAATACGCTGGTGCGCGGCCAGAAGCTGCCCATCTTCTCCGGCTCCGGTCTGCCCCACGCCAGTCTGGCGGCGCAGATCGCCCGTCAGGCCAAGGTGCTGAACTCGCCCGAACCCTTCGCCGTGGTGTTCGCCGCCATCGGCATCACCTTCGAGGAATCCGAATACTTTGTGAATGAGTTCCGCCGCACCGGCGCGCTGGATCGGACGGTCATGTTCTCCAATCTGGCCAACGACCCCGCCGTGGAGCGCATCTCCACCCCCCGCATGGCGCTGACCGCCGCGGAGTATCTGGCCTTTGAGCAGAATATGCACGTTCTGGTCATCCTGACGGATATCACCAACTACGCCGAAGCGCTGCGTGAGATTTCCGCCGCCCGCAAGGAAGTCCCCGGCCGCCGCGGCTATCCCGGCTACCTGTATACCGACCTCGCCTCCATGTATGAACGGGCGGGCCGCCGTCAGGGCAAAAAGGGCAGCATCACCATGATTCCCATCCTCACCATGCCCGAGGACGATATCACCCACCCCATCCCCGACCTGACGGGCTACATCACCGAGGGGCAGATCATCCTCTCCCGCGACCTGTATCTGAAAAACCACCTGCCCCCCATCGACGTGCTGCCTTCCCTGAGCCGTCTGAAGGATAAGGGCATCGGCGCGGGCAAGACCCGCGAGGACCACAGCGGCGTCATGAATCAGCTCTTTGCCGCTTACAGCGCGGGCAAGGACGCCGCCGAGCTGATGACAATTCTGGGCGAAGCCGCTTTGAGCGATACGGATAAGCTCTACGCCAAGTTCGCAGAGGAGTTTGAGAAAATTTATATCGGACAGGGACAGGAGACCGACCGCAGCATCGAGGATACGATGAACATCGGCTGGCAGCTGCTGAGCATCCTGCCCACCAGTGAGCTGAAGCGTATCAAGCTGGAGTATATCGAGAAGTATCTCCCCAAGGAGGGCTGAACATGGGCATTTCGTCGGACGTAAAGCCGACCCGGATGGAGCTGAAAAAGACCAAGGCCCGTCTGCAGACCGCGACCCGCGGCCACAAGCTGCTGAAGGACAAGCGGGATGAGCTGATGCGCAATTTTCTCTCCGCCGTCCGGGAAAACAAGGCGCTCCGGGAAAAGGTGGAGGCCGAGCTGCAGGAAGCCATGGGCAACATGGCGGAAGCCTCCCGACTCATGAGCCCCGAAATGCTGGAACAGTCGCTGCTCTACCCGAAGCAGGGCGTGGAAGTGGGCATGACGCTGCGCAACATCATGAGCGTCAACATCCCGGAATACAGCTTCCGCACCCGCACGGACGCCGCCGAGGACATCTACCCCTATGGCTACGCCATGACCTCCGGTGAGCTGGACGAGGCGCTGGATAAGCTGAACGACGTGTTTCGGGATATGCTGCAGCTGGCCGCCTCCGAAAAGTCCGTGCAGCTCATGGCCGCCGAGATCGAGCGGACACGTCGGCGCGTGAACGCGCTGGAATACGTGATGATCCCGCAGATGCAGGAGACCATCCGATACATCACCATGAAGCTGGAGGAAAACGAGCGCAGCACCACCACCCGGCTCATGAAGGTGAAGGATCAGATTTTGCAGGAAGCCCACGAATTTGAATACTGACACAAAACGCCTCCCGGTTTTTCAAAACCGGGAGGCGTAATTTTGTATTCTTTTATGCGCGTGCTGCTTTCAGATATTGAAGCAGTTCCTCGCAGTCTTCCTTCTTCGTGGCAAAGGAGGTCACCAGCCGGACGACCGGAAGTCCATCCGCTTCCCCGTTGGGTTCCGCGCCGCAGCGCTCCGTCAGCATCGCGGCGGTCTTCGCGTCCACCCGCAGGAACAGCTGATTCGTCTTCGAGGAGCCAACCAGCTCCACGCCCAGCTCCAGCAGCCCATGCCGCAGAACGGACGCCATCTCGTTTGCGTGCTGCGCCAGTTTGAAATACAGCCCGTCCGTGAACAGCGCCTCGAACTGGATGCCGCAGACGAAGCCCTTGGCCAGCATCGCGCCCCGGTTCTTGATGTGATACCGGAACGTATTCGCCCCCAGCTTCTTTTTCAGCACCACCGCTTCGCCGAACAGCGCGCCGTTCTTGGTGCCGCCCGCATAGAACACGTCGCAGAGCTGACCCAGCAGTTCGGGCGTCACGTCATTGTCCTCCGCCGTAAGCGCACAGCCCAGCCGCGCCCCGTCGAGAAAGAGGATGAGGCCGTGGGCATCGCAGGCTTCGCGGATGGCGCGCAGCTCGGCGGCGGTGTAGGTCGTGCCGGTCTCGGTGGTGTCGGAGATATAGACCATCTTCGGCTTGACCATGTGCTCATCCCCGTGCTTCCGGGCAATGGCCTCGATATCCGCCGGGAGGAGCTTCCCGTCCGCATTGGGCGCGGTCAGCACCTTATGTCCGCTGCCCTCCACGGCCCCGGTCTCATGCACGTTGATGTGCGCGGTGTCGCAGGCGATGACCGCCTCATAGGGGCGCAGGAAGTAGGAGATGACCGTCATATTCGTCTGGGTGCCGCCCGCGAGGAAATGCACGTCGGCCTCCGCCTTCGTCAGGCCGAAGCAGCTGAGGATGCGCTTTTCCGCCTCCGCGGAATGCACGTCCAGCCCATAGCCCACGTTCTGCTCCATGCCCTTTGCCAGCAGCGCTTCCAGCACCTGCGGCGCGGCGATCTCACTGTAATCGTTTCTGAACATCGTTCTTCCCTCTTTATAACAGATTTCCGAAGTACCCCACGCAGCCCAGCGCCGCGCAGGCCGCTGCCGCCGCGATGGCGACCGCGATATGCACCCGGATATTCAATGCAAGGATGCCGAAAAATTCCCGGATAAACCCATTAGGCCAGAAATACCACTTCGTATCCCCGGCGATGCCCTCCGCATCTAGCCCCGCCTTCCGGGCAAGGATGCCGCTGCGCAGGATGTGGTAGTTCGTCGTGCTGAAGGCGACCTTCGCGTCCGGCTTCAGTTCGTCGATGATCTTCTTGGAAAAGCAGAGGTTTTCCCACGTATTCCGGGACTTTTTTTCCGGAAACACCTCATATTCCTCCGCGCCCCGGGTGAGCAGATACAGTTCCATGGCGCTGCCCTCGCTCATGACCTCCCCCGGCCCCTGCCCGCCGGAGGGCACGTATTTTGCCGGTTTTCCGGTGCCGATCTCCTGATCCCACGCAAAGCGGATGGCCCTGTTCACGCGCCCTTTCAGAAGGGGCAGCAGGCCGCCGCGCTTGTCGATGGAGCAGCCGAGGATGATGATGTAGTCCTTGTCCGGCGTCGCCTTCCGTTTCACCGCCAGCCAACCCATCATGGCCGAGCCCGCCAGAATGCACTCGAAATAGCAGACCATCAGGAGCAGAAACAGGGGGATAACCGTATTCAGCACCAGAAAAAGTGAATTACGGCTGATGCCGCTGGGGATGAACACGTATTTTTCAAGAAGGTCGCTGACGAGGTAGACAAGCAGCGTTCCGCCGATATACAGCCCCGCGATCAGCAGACTCAGTGCATTATGCAGGCAGAAGCCCTCATGTCGGATGAGCGCCACATTGCTGATACCCAGCAGAACGGACAGCACCATGATGACGAACACCGCCCCATAGCTGAACCGCCGGGGGAAGGCGATCAGCTCCTGATAGAGAAACGGCAGGGGCAGGCTGTCCGCCAGAAGGCTGCGTACGAACAGCCGCAGCAGCACGGCCAGCAGCACGGTGGAAAACAGGATGCCGCCGATCAGCCCGATGTTCACATAGGTATAGAACGCTTCACGCAGGGTGCGCCGCAGGGTCAGCGCCATCAGGACGATGGCGTCCACCAGCAACAGGAGCAGCACGCCCAGCAGGATGAGCGGTGCGCGCCGGGCCTCCGCGTCCAATGCGCAGAACGATACAAGGATCACGAGCGCCGCTGCCGCAACGGGTATCCAGTAGCGCGGTTTTTCCGTTTTTTTCTTCATAGATAAAGCCTTTCAAGAATACATAGGCACAGTATACGCCGTTTTCGCTCGGATTTCCACTCCTTTTCGCTTTTTCCACGTCCGGATACAGATACTCCCCGAAGCGCAACTTCGGGGAGCCTTGTCACATTCTTACTTCTTTCCCAGCTCTGCCAGCCGGTCGCCGGTGATGCGATAGACCGTCCATTCATCCACCGGCACCGCGCCCATGCTTTTATAGAAGTCGATGCTGGGCTGGTTCCAGTCGAGGCAGGACCACTCTAGCCGCCCGCAGCCCCGTTCCACGGCGATCTGCGCGAGGCGGGTCAGCAGGCCCTTCCCATAGCCCCGACCGCGGCATTCGGGCAGGACGAACAGATCCTCCAGATAAATGCCCGCCCGGCCGAGGAAGGTGGAGAAATTATGGAAGAACAGCGCGAAGCCCACCGGCTCCCCCGCTTCATCCAGCGCAAACAGCACCTCCGCCTTTTTCCGCTCGAACAGCCACTCCTCCAGCAGCTCCGGCGTTGCCACCACCTGATCGCTCATGTGTTCATATTCCGCCAGCGCCTCGATGAAGGCGAGGATCGTCTTCACGTCTTCGCGCCCGGCAAACCGAAATTCCATCTGTATCGCTCCCAATCGTTCGTTTTCCTGCATCATAGCGCAGTTTCCGCGGCTTTTCAAGCAAAACCCGCAGCGAAACCGGAATACCGGTCCCGCTGCGGGCGAATCTTACAGTTTACTGGTCGATGTGGTCCTCGTAGATCGGGAAGCGGGCGCAGAGGGCGTTCACCCGTTCCAGAATCTCCTTCCGGCTGGCCTCAAAGTCCAGCGTGGCCTTGCAGATGAGTTCGCCGACCTCCTGCATTTCCGGTTCCTTGAAGCCTCTGGTGGTCACGGCGGGAGAACCGAGACGGACGCCGCTGGTCTGCTTCGGGTCGAGCGGGTCGGCGGGAACGGCGTTCTTGTTGGCGGTGATGCGTACGCTGTCCAGCCGGACCTCCAGCTCCTTGCCGCTCATGCCCAGCTTGCGCAGATCCATGAGCATCAGGTGGTTATCCGTGCCGCCGGAGACGAGATCCATACCGCCGTCCAACAGAGTCTGCGCCAGCGCCTTGGCGTTGGCAACGATCTGGTGCTGATAGACCTTGAAGCGAGGATGCAGCGCTTCGCCCAGCGCGACGGCCTTCGCCGCGATGATGTGCATCAGCGGGCCGCCCTGTACGCCGGGGAAAATGGCGCTGTTGATCTTCTTGGCGATCGTCGCGTCATTGGTCAGAATGATGCCGCCGCGGGGGCCGCGCATGGTTTTATGGGTCGTGGTCGTCACCACGTCCGCATAGGGCACCGGAGAGGGATGCTCCCCTGCCGCCACCAGGCCCGCGATGTGCGCCATATCCACCATGAGATACGCACCCACCTCATGGGCGATCTCGCTGAAGATCTCATAGTCGATCACGCGGGGGTAGGCCGAAGCGCCCGCGATGATCATTTTCGGGTGATTTGCCCGGGCAAGGTCGCGCACCTGATCGTAGTCGATGCGGCCCGTTTCGGGATTCAGGCCGTAGGAAACGATGTGGTAGTTCTTGCCGGAAAAGTTCGCCGCGCTGCCGTGGGTCAGATGGCCGCCCTGATCCAGCGACATACCCAATACCGTGTCGCCGGGCTTGCAGAGGGCCAGATACACCGCGTAGTTCGCCTGCGAGCCGGAATGGGCCTGCACGTTGGCATAATGGGCGTCAAAGATGATCTTGGCGCGCTCGATGCAGATATTTTCTGCCATATCCACATAGTCGCAGCCGCCGTAATACCGGTTTCCGGGATAACCTTCGGCGTATTTATTGGTCAGGACGGAGCCCATGACGGCCATGACTTCCTGACTGACCAGATTCTCCGAGGCAATGAGTTCGATGTTATTGCGCTGACGGTTCAGCTCCAGCTCCAGCACTTTGGCGATCTCCGGATCATACGCGCTGATATACCGCATACTTTCTTCTACCATGTCTTTTTCCTCCTCAATTCTTTTGGAAACGCAGATGGAGCCGCCGGGAAACCGGCAGCTCCAGAGACAGGTCGTTTATCATCCCATCTCTGTCCTTTTGCCTGAGAGATTCGGGCTTTCACCCTTGCACCTTCGGCACTCATTCGGAATGAGCTTCTCCAGAGTTTCCTCCGCAGCCGGTCAGTTCTTTCCGGCTGTTTCACAGGTTATTTAATCATTTCGTATCATAGCACAGGTGTTTCCCGGAATCAAGCTGTCATATCGCTGAATTTCCGCCTCTGCGCGCTTTCGGAATCGGCAGATTTGGCGGAATGAGCGGATCGCAGCTGTGAAAAGCCCCGCAGTTCCGTTATTTGGAGCTGCGGGGTCTGTTTACAGATTTGTCTGCGTTCAGCCGTTGCAGAGCAGGTCGGCAAGGATCTGCCATGCCGCCGGCGCCCAGGAACCGATGAAGCCGCCGGCATAGTACATGGTCCCCACCTTGGTGAAGCCCTCGATATACAGCTTGGCCGCTTTCTTCGCTTCTTCGGTCTTTCCGGCGAGATAGAGGCCGGTGATGATGAGGATATTATCCGAAGGCAGGATCTTGCCCCGTCCGGTGCCGACCTTGGAATAAGGCGAATCGGCAAGATCCTCCACCGTGAACCCATAAGGCGAAAGGTAGTGGCCTTCCTCCATGAGGTCTTCGGTCAGCTTCTCCAGAATCTCCGGCGGCAGACGCTTGCCCAGCAGGATGGGCCGGTAGAATTCCAGCGCCTTCACGTCAATGATGTTTTCATGGTTCTCATGCTCCCGGGCAATGAAGCGTTCCCCGTTCCAGAAGAGCCTGATCATTTTGTCAATGAGGTCTTTCGAGCGGGCGTGCCATGCGTCCTTCTCCGCCTCTCTGCCCAGGATGCCCGCCAGATCGCCCAGCTTGTCGTACAGAAGGGCGAGGAACGCGCTCAGCTCCGGCGCATCCACGCAGTAGGTGTGGAGGAAGAGCGGACTGTCGTCATTGCCGCTCTCGTCGCCGTGCTCCATCTGGGGGATGCCGTCGCCGTCGTCGTCCCGGTATTTCGTGAACCAGTCCGCCCAGCGGGAATAGCCCTCATAGAGATAGGACAGCGTTTCCGCCGGGACTTCCTTTCCCAGATCGTGGGACTGCATGAGCATTTCCAGCGCCCAGCCCTGAATGGGAGGCTTGAAGCGGGTGC
>JAZQQF010000176.1:0-9702 GCA_045628925.1 Oscillospiraceae bacterium
CGGCGGGCGGCGCGGGCTGCTTCGGCTTCGGGGTGCAGAGCTTCCGCAGCAGCTTCGTGATGCCGGTGAGGATGATGGCGCAGACCATCACGAACAGGATGTAGCAGATGCGGGTCTTCCAGTTCAGCTCACTGCTGTAGCTGAAGCCCAGACCCAGATCGCGGAAGAACGCGCTGCCGGGCCGGGACATGGCCAGCTTGCCGGTGATATTGAAGAACAGCGTGCAGAGCGTGAAGTGGCAGACATACATGGTCATGCTGATGCTGCCCAGCCAGCGGGAGAAGCCGTTATTGAGGATGCGGGTGATCTCGTCCAGATTCAGGAAGCTCAGCAGGATGATGATCATGATGTAGACGATGCGGCGGAAATTATCCATGCCGGTGCTGACCTTGATGGTGAGCTGGAAATACCGGAAGATGGAGAACAGCATCAGCACCGTCAGCAAGATCTGCCAGATGGCACTCAGCTTCTTGTGGGAGAGGTAGTCATACAGGTGATAGATGCTGATGCCCAGCGCCATTTCCGCGAAGGCCTTCACCGTACCGGCGGTCATGAAGCCCATCTTGGCGTAGAAATCCAGCACGAGGGAGGAATTGAGTGTAAAGTAGCTGTAGAGCAGGACGCCGATGACCGGCGCGGCGAACAGCGTGAAATGGAAGTTCCGGTAGAGGGCGTAGCAGTAAATGTAGCCCGCGATGAACAGCGCCGTCAGGAACCACAGAGGAACGATGGGGGCGTTGCCGTTCTGATAACCGAAGGGGGTGCCGACCATGAAGAGCAGGTCCCATTCGGAGTTCAGCGCCGCGTCCAGCCAGCCCTTGCGGGAGAAGCCGCCGCCGTTGAGGGCGATGTGGATGATGAGGGTCATGACCAGCACGGGGAAGATGGCCTTGATCTTTTTCCACACGAACTGGGTCGCCTTGGCCGAAGCCTCCTTCGGGCCGAGGGGTTCGGGGTGCTTTGCGAAATGATGCCCGGCGGAGAGCGCCAGCAGGAAGCCGGAGAGCACGAAGAAGAATTCCACGGCGCTGGTGCCGGAGGGGAAGATCTTGCCCTTGGTGAAGTAGATTTCCAGATGGTAGAGACAGACCAGAACGGTGAAGAAGAAGCGCCAGAACTCGACCGAAGCGACGCGGCCGCTCTTTTTCTTCGCAAGCGTATCGCTCATCTTTTACCTGCCCTCCCCGTCAGTTTCGTCCTTTTTCTTTTTTTTCAGTACGCGCACCACCGCGAGGATGATGATGACCACGGCAGCGGCGATGCCCACGTAGGTGAGGACCTTGCCGTAATCCAGCTTCGCACCGGCGGACTTCATCACGTTGGTGGGCTGGGTGGCGGGGGCGTTATCCTCAAAGGAGGCGCCCTCCTCGATGACGACCTTCACGGCGGCGGCAGCATAGCTGTCGTCCGAAGGCTGGGCCAGCACGTAGTAGGTTCCCGCCTTGTCGAAGGTGAGCTTCAGCGTGCCGTCGGTGCCGACCTTCTCAGAGCGCTTTTCCCCGTTGACGAACACGGTCATGCCCGCGCTCTCATAGGTGTTCCACATGAAGGTGGTGGCATCCATGGTGGAGTGATAGGCCTTCAGGGTGACTTCGTCGTTCACACCGGCGGTGACCTGCGGGAAGTCGAAGTAGCTCAGGCCCCAGTAGCTGTAGGTCCAGTTCATGCTGCTCTTCACGCCGTAGATGACCGCGTCGATGATGTCGCCGTCCTTCACGGTCTGGGCCAGCGTGCTCATGGGGTCGCGGTTCAGCCACGCGGTGACGGAGTAATCGGAGCCGTCCATGGAGTTGATGGGCTTGCCGAACCAGTTGCCGATGGAGTACATCTTGGTGCCCCACATATCCATGGCGTAGGAGCTGTAGCCCAGCGCACCGGCGGCGGAATGCTCGCCGTGGAACTTCTGCAGCACGTCGTCCACCGTGCTGCCGCCGGGAACGGTCACGGGTACGGCGATCAGGTAATCGCCGGTGACCTCGCTCTTCACGTAGTTGCCCTTGTCGGTGACGGTGACGTAGACCGTCACGTCTTCGCCGGTGCCGTGACCGGGGGCGGAGAGGTTCCCGGCCAGCACGTCTTCCATGCTGACGGTGCCGCTCTGGCTGGCGAAGGAGGAGCCTTCCTGCACGGTGATGCGGGTGGCGGCGGCTGCGGCGGTGGTATCGCCCACGGCCAGCACGTCGTAAACGCCCGGCGCGTCGAAGCTGAGCTTTACTTCACCGGCGGCGTCAGTGGTCAGGCCGGTGTCCTCGCCGTTCACGTAAACGGTGAAGTTCGTCAGCGGCACGGGATGGTATTCGGTGCTCATGAAGCTGGTCATGCTCTGCATGAAGGCGTGGAGACTCACTTCCTCGCCGGGGGCCGCTTCGGCGGCGGGGTAATCGAAGTAGCACAGGCCGTAATACTCGAACATGAACATGGTCGGGTCGGTCATCTTATAGCGGATAGCGTTCACAAAGTCGCCGTCCTGTACGGGGGTAGCGAGGGTGCTCATGGCATCGTTATTCACCCAAGCGCTGGCGGAATAGGTCGCGCCCTGCATGGTGTCGGCCACGTCGCCGAACCATTTGGTGATGTAATAGCTCTCCGCGCCGAACATTTCCATGGCGCCGGAGGAATAGCCTTCATTCCCTTCGCTGCAGGCGATGCCGTGGAGCGCGTCCAGCACGTCGTCCACCGTCGCCCCTTCGGGGACGGTCACGGGCACGGCGATGAGGTTCGAGCCGTCAGTTTCGCTCTTGGCGTAATTGCCGCAGTCCGTCACGGTCACGTAAACGGTGATGGGCGCGCCGCCCGCTTCGCCTTCCAGCCCGGAGGCGGCCACGCGGCCGGGGCCGAGGATCGTATGACCGGTGAAGGTCGCGCCGCTGGAAACGGTGACCTTCATGGCGGCGGTGCCGTAGGCCTCTTCGCCGCCGACGGACACGTAGTAGTCGCCCGGCGCGTCAAAGGACAGGGTCAGGCTGCCGTCAGCCTGCACGCGGAAATTGGAGGGAACGCCGTTCACCAGCACGGGGGTGCCGGTATAGGCTTCCTGAATGTACTGGAAGGTCATGGGGTCCATGGCGCTGCGCCACACGCCCACGGTGAAGCTCTCGCCCACGCCCGCTTCCACGGTGTGGTAATCCATCCACGCGAGGCCGTAGTAGGCATAGGAGTAGTTCTGGCTGCTGACGATGGTGTAGACGCAGGCGTCCACCACGTCGCCGTCCCGCAGGACGCTGTCGATGGTGGTGCTCATGGAGTGGTTGCGCCACGCGGTAACGGTCTTGCTGCCGTCGGAGAAATCCAGCGGGCGGCCAAACCACGTGCCGATATAGCTGGTCTTGGTGCCCCACATCTCCATGCTGGCGGCCTTGTAGCCCGCGGCGCCGCCGGTGCATTCCTTCTCATGGAGGGCGCTCAGCGCGTCGCTCACGGTGCTGCCCCTGGGCAGCGTCACGGGAACGGCGACCATCGGCTCGCCGCTGACCTGCCCGACAGCGGTCTCGCCGTTGTCGATGACGGTCACGTACACGGTGATGTCTCCGGCAGCCATGGCGGCGGGTGCCAGCACGGCGGCCATCAGGAGGACGATGAGGAACAGAGAGAGAACCTTTTTCATAAAACTTCCTTCCTTTCGGTCGGTTTATTTTTCGGCGGTCCATGGGGTCCCCGCCGGCTTATGAACCTATTACAATATGTAGGCTCATTATAGGAAAAAAACGCGCTTTTGAAAAGATAGCAGAGGTAACGACTTTGGAAATGAATTATTACCATTGCATGACAAAAACCTGACGAAAGTCATATCCCGCCCGGGGGCCGGAGACCGCCGCGGGTCATCCGCTGCCGCCGTCCGGGAAGAAAACCTCCCGCAGGGAGCCGGGCGGCGCTTCCGGCTTCATGGGCAGCTCCGCGAAAACGGCCTCGGCGGCCAGCCGGTATTCGGCATAGCTCTTCGCCTTCACCAGCCGCTTGAAGTGCTTCCCGCCGTCCTCAAAGACGGTGATGAGATAGGCCCAGATTTCCTTCATCCGGTGGCAGAGGGCGGTATCGCCGTAGAGGATGCCGCGGTATTCCTCGCAGAGCGCGTCGTGGAAGGCCCGCAGCGTCTCCCGGTCGGAACCTTCGCCGGTCATGAGCCGCCGCCCCAGCCCCGGGTCGGCGATGAGGCCCCGGCCCAGCATCACCGTGTCCACCTGCGGGAAGCGCGCCTGCAGGGCGGCAAGGTCGCCGGGGGAGAACACGTCCCCGTTCCACACAACCGGGAAGGGGCTGCCCTCCAGCGCCAGCGCGAAGCCTGCCGGGCGGATGGGGCCTTTGTAATAATCCGTGCGCAGCCGGGGGTGGAGGATGAGCCTGTCCAGCGGATAGCGGCGGTAAATTTCCAGCAGCGCCGGAAATTCCTCCTCCGAGACCAGACCCAGCCGGGTCTTGACGGAGACGCGCAGCCCGTTCAGCGCGGGAGAAGCGAACACGGCCTCGAAAAACGCGTCCAGCTCGCCGGTGAGCGGGAGGAAGCCCGCGCCCTTGCGCTTGGCCACCACCGTGCCGCTGGGGCAGCCGAGGTTCAGGTTTACCTCCCCATAGCCCCGGTCCATCAGGGCGGCTGCGGCCCAGATGAAATCCTCGGCCCGATTCGTCAGCAGCTGGGGCACGAGGTTCACGCCGGGGTTCTCCTCCGGCAGCAGATCGATGAGGCCCCGGGGCGGGAAGTGATGGTCGCCGGAAGGGGAGAAGAAGGGGGCGTAGTAGGCCTCCATGCCCGGATAGAAGCGGGCGTGGACCCGGCGGAACACCCGGCCTGTGATGCCCTCCATGGGCGCGAAGAGAAGTTTCATGGCCTTACCTCCCGAACGCTGGTAATTTTGGGAACGGCATGGTATACTATGGGCAGAAGAACGGGCCGCCCCGCTGCCACACAGAAACATAGTATAGCACGGCTGCCCGAAAAGGTACAGGAGGATTTGAAAAAATGCGTATCGCGGTGACTTATGAAAACGGACAGATCTTTCAGCATTTCGGCCACACGGAGCTGTTCCGCATCTATGACGTGGAGGACGGGCACGTGGTGCATAAAATGACCATCCGGCCCACCGGCGGCGGCCATGAGGCCATGGCGGGCGTTCTGAAGAAGGTGGGCGCGGAGATCCTCATCTGCGGCGGCATCGGTTCCGGCGCGGTGCAGGCGCTGGAGCAGATGGGCATCCGCCTCTGCGGCGGCGTTTCCGGCTCCTGCGACGGGGCGGTGGACGCCCTCCTTGCGGGCAACCTCCGCTTCTCCTCCAAGTCCAACTGCACCGCCCACGACGCTGAGGGCGGCTGCGGACATGACTGCGGGCACGACTGCCATCATAGCTGAGCGATGGCGGAACGGTTTCGCCGGGCCGAGGCCCTGCTGGGCGCGGAGGCCATGGAGACCCTGAGAAGCAGCCATGTGGCGGTGTTCGGGCTGGGCGGCGTCGGTTCATGGGCGGCGGAGGCGCTGGCACGGGCGGGCGTCGGCAGCCTGACGCTGGTGGATTTCGACGAGGTGAGCGAGACGAATATCAACCGGCAGCTGCTGGCTCTGAGCAGCACCGTGGGGCAGCCGAAAGCCCTGCTGGCCGCGGCGCGGGCGAGGGACATCAACCCCGAGGCGCAGGTCTATCCCATCGTGGAAAAATACAGCGCCGAAACGCGGGAAAAGCTCCTGCGGCCGGACTACAGCTATATCGTGGACGCCATCGACCTCGTCTCCTGCAAGCTGGACCTGATCCAGAGCGCGCAGGCGCTGGGCGTGCCCATCGTCTCCTGCCTCGGCACGGGGAACCGCCTGCGGGCCGATGGATTTCAGGTGACGGATATCTCCCGCACCCAGTACGACCCGCTGGCGCGGGTGGTGCGCAAGGAGCTGCGGAAGCGGGGCATCGAGCACTGCGAGGTGCTGTGGGCGCCGGGGGAGGCGGAAAAGCCCGGCGAAACGGATGAAGCCCCGCCGGAGGGCCGCCGCAGCATTCCCGGCAGCGTGAGCTGGGTCCCGGCGGCGGCGGGTCTGAAGCTGGCCGAGCACGTGGTGCTGCGCCTCGTCGGGCTGGAATAAATTACCTTATAATTATTAAGAAAGTATTGCAATATCATAAACCATCTGATATAGTGCAGATGGAGTAAGTCCGGATAACGGATAATAGGTCTGACAAAGCCTTTTACTCCCTTCTGTAATGGGTTTCGGGGGAGCGAGGAAGCCGCTTCCCCGAAACTTTTTTCTGCCTGACGCCGGGGAAACCGTCTGAATATCACGGAAAAGAAAGAAGTACGTAATGATTTCGTAAAAGAAATATTGCAAATCCGCAAACACCGTGATATACTTCGGGCGACCGGGCACCTGTCCGGATCTGATGAAAGGAGAACGAACCATGAAAAAGAAACTCGCTCTGCTTCTGGCGGTCGTGTTTGTCATCGCGCTCTTCGCGGGCTGCGGCGGCAACACCGGTTCCAACACCGGCACGAACTCCGGCAGCACCAGCACCAACACCGGCAGCGGCACCAGCACCCCGGCTGGCTCCGATACCGGCACCACCGCTCCCGACACCGGTTCCGAAGCCGGTTCCGACGTCGGCAGCGAAGTCGTCGTGGACGAAGGCCCCTATTGCCTGGCTGCAGGCAAGTGGGAGCTGAACGCCGACGGCTACTCCAGCGCCCCCTTTGATTACACCCAGCCTCTGAGCACCACGGATGAAGTGTTCACCCGCTGGAGCACCTGCTACACCCCCCAGTACATTCCTGAGGGCGGCTGGGGCAGCATCAACACCTGGGCCGGCGTGGAAGAGTACACCGGCGTCCACATCGAGTATGAGATCATGCCCGCCGATTCCCGCGAATCCAACTTTGCCGTGCTGGTCGCCTCCGACGACTGCCGCGACATCATGGACCAGGCCGGTATGTACTGGTCTTCCCAGGGCACCATCGCCGAAGGCTTCGACGATGAGGAAGGCTTCTTCGCCGATCTGGGCGACTACAAGGAGTATATGCCCAACTACCTGTACCTGCTGTGGAGCCGTTCCTTCGTCGGCGGCGAATTCAGCGAAAAGGGCGACGGCGTTGCCTATGCCTACAATGCCTCCGAGGACATCTATCCCGGCTTCTACGGCATGCTGAAGAACCCCGCTCCCGGCCTCGGCTACTACTACCGTCAGGACTATCTGGATGAGTTCGGCATGGGCGACGCGCTGGAAGCGCTGCAGACCTATGAAGATCTGGAGAAGTTCTATGAGGCCGTCAAGGTCAACCATCCCGGCAGCTACGGCTGCTGCATCTGGGCGACCGTCGAGCTGGGCTGCAACCTGTTCTGCGGCTTCAACACCACCATCTACTCCTCCAGCTTCGCCTACATCCGCGTGATCGACGGGAAGATCGTTCCCAACGGCACCAATCAGGATGACTACGACGCCATGGCCCTCTGCCATGACTGGTACTCCAAGGGCTACATCCATCCCAACTGGCAGTCCATGGGCAACAACACCGAGATGGAAGACTACTGGGTCAACGACGAGATCCTGTCCGGCTGCTTCACCCCCGCCGAGGTCGGCCAGCACCAGTCCCTCTGCACCAACCCCAACTGCGATTGGCAGACCGTGTACTATGCCCGCAAGACCCGCGGCCAGGTCCTTGAATACGGCCATGCGCAGGGCGCCGGCTTCCACTTCGGCTCCTGCTGGCTGAAGAAGGACTGCGAGAACCTGCCTCTGCTGGTCTCCTACTGGGATTGGTGGTTCTCCGATTTCGGCTCCGACTGGACCAGCTGGGGCCCCGCCGGCGACAGCGTTGATTCCGAAGGCGTCATGTACTTCTACAATGAGAACGGCGACCGCCAGCTCACCAACTGGTGCCTGAACCATGAAGCCGGTATGGCGTGGATCATGTGCCTCCACGGCGCCAACGGCCTCGTGGAAGCCTGCCTGCAGGATCATATGCGCAACTACGCCTATCCCGGCGGCGAAGTCTACGCGCAGGCCTTCGATATCTGGACCGAGAAGAACTACGGCGGCTCCTACGACCTGCCCAACGGCATCCTCTTCGAGACCGAGGAAAGCGACGAGATGAACGCCATCTCCTCCGACCTGCAGACCTTCTACGAAGAGAACTACCCCCTGTTCGTCACCGGCGACCTGCCGCTGAGCGAGTGGGATAACTTCCAGTCTCAGATGAACGAGTTCGGCCTGCAGAGATACATCGAGATCTATCAGGGCGCTTACGACCGCTTCATCAACAGCTGATCCTCCGCAAACAGAACGCAGATCCATCGCATTTCGAGGGAGCGCGGCGCAGGCCGCGCTCCCTTTTTGCCGCCGCCGCGGGGCGGACTGCGGACGGATGAAGGAAAAGCGCGTAACAAATTTGTAATAATTCCTGATTCTGTAAAATCATTCGTGGAATGTGCCTAAAAACGAAAAGCCGGAAAGGACACATTGCTTGCAACATGACGAAATGATGAAAAGAACTTGTTTCGGCTTTATCAAGTGATTATAATGCCATGCAGTGGACTTTGTCCCCATTACAGAAAGGAGTTTTGTCATGAAGAAGAAACTCGCCCTGCTTCTGGCGGTCGTGTTTGTCATCGCGCTCTTCGCGGGCTGCGGCGGCAATACCGGTTCCAACACCGGCTCCAGCACGAACACCGGCAGCAACACCAGCACCAACACCGGCGCCAGCACTCCTGCTGATACCGATGCTGGCACCACCGCTCCCGACGCCGGTTCCGAAGCCGGTTCCGATGTCGGCGGCGAAGTCGTCGTGGACGAAGGCCCCTATTGCCTGGCCGCAGGCAAGTGGGAGCTGAACTCCGACGGCTACTCCAGCTCTCTCTTCGAGTACACCAAGCCCCTGAGCACCACGGATGAGGTCTTCACCCGCTGGACCACCAACTACACCCCCCAGTACATCCCCGAATCCGGCTACGGCTCCATCAACACCTGGGCCGGCGTCGAGGAATACACCGGCGTACACATCGAGTACAGCATCGTGCCCTCCAACTCCCGTGATTCCAACTTCTCCGTGCTCCTCGCCTCCGACGAGCTGCTGGACATCATGGACCAGGCCCGCGTCTACTGGACCGGCACCACGGCGGAAGCCTTCGACGAGGATGAAGGCTACTTCGTGGACATCATGCCCTACAAGGCGTATATGCCCAACTACCTGTACCTCCTGTGGAGCCGTTCCTTCATCGGCGACTCCTTCAGCCCCAAGGGCGAAGCCGTTTCCACCGCGATCAACCATTCTCTCAACATCATGACCGGCTTCTCCGGCATGCTGAAGAATCCCGCCCCCGGCATGGGCTTCTATTACCGGCAGGACTACCTCGATGAGCTGGGCTTCGGCAAGGCCGTGGACGCGCTCCAGACCTATGACGATCTGAGCAAGTTCTTCGAGGGTGTCAAGGTCACTTACGGCGGCGAGAAGTACGGCTTCTGCACCTTCTCCGTCGGCGAGCTGGGCGTTCTCATGTTCAGCGGCTTCAACACCATCATCGCCACCAGAGGCTTCAGCTACATCCGTGTCATCGACGGCGTTCTCACGCCCAATGGCCGCAACGATGACGACCGCGACGCGCTGGCCCTCTGCCGCGAGTGGATCGCCAACGGCTATGCCCATCCCAACTGGCAGTCCTTCCCCGATGGCACCTACCTGAGCGACATCACCTCCACCGACGTGCTGCTCGGCGGCTCCTTCCCGCCCTCCGGCATC
>JAZQQF010000177.1:0-67572 GCA_045628925.1 Oscillospiraceae bacterium
GGTTCCTTTTCCGACGCGGCGGCCTGCTGGATGCCGGAATGGGTCGAGCGGTTCCACGCCGAATACCCCAACATCGACTTTGAGCTGCTGGTGGGGGAGCAGAGCGAGATAGAGGGCTGGATCGGCTCCGGCCGCGTGGACCTCGGCATCCTCGACCTGCCCACGGTCCCGGAACTGGAAACGGTCTTTCTGGAGCAGGATCCGCTTTATGCGGTGCTGCCGGAGGGACATCCGCAGGCCGGAGACGCGGTCTATCCCGTGGCAGACTTCTGCGACGAGAGCTTTCTGCTGCTGCAGAAGGAAAACCGGGCGGAGGCGGGCGAGATCTTCGAGCGCTGCGGGCTGACGCCGCAGATCCGCTTTACCACGTGGGACGAGCAGGTCATCCTGCGCATGGTGGAACGGGGGCTTGGCGTGAGCATCCTGCCGGGACTTGCGCTGGAGCGGCAGCCCTTCCGGGTGAAGGCGCTGCGGCTGGACGTTCCGGCCTATCGGAATCTGGGCATCGCGCTCAGAAGCCGGAAAAGCGCTTCTCTGGCGGTGAAGCGGTTTCTCGACCTGATCCTCTCCTGATTTTTTCCTGTTTCACTCACATTTCCGCGCATTTTGCGTCATTAGCACCGAAAGGAGGCGAAGCGCATGGAGGATGAAGCGATCCTGACGCTGTATTTTGCCCGAGACCCCGAAGCGATCGCGGAGACGGAAAAGAAATACGGCACCTTCTGCACGACCATCGCCCGCAATATCCTGACATTGCGGGAGGACGCGGAGGAATGCCTGAACGACGTGCTGCACGCGGTGTGGAACCGCATCCCGCCTCTGCGGCCGGAAAACATGAAGGCGTTTCTTGGCAGGCTGACGCGCAACGCCGCCATCGACCGCTATCGCCGGGAACACGCGCAGAAGCGGTATGCGGGCATGGAGCTGCTCCTCAGCGAACTGAACGACTGCGTGCCTTCGCCGGATACGGCGGAGCAGACGCTGGAACGGAAGGAATTGGGTGAACGCATCTCCGATTGGCTGGATGCGCTGCCGGACGAGGACTGCGCGCTGTTCGTGCGCCGATACTGGCACGGCGAAGCGGTGAAGACGCTGGCGCGGAAATGCGGCATTTCACCCAACGCCATGAGCCACCGGCTTTCCCAACTGCGGAAGGAACTGCGGCACAGGCTGGAATCGGAGGGGGTGCAGATATGAAAAGCGAACGGCTGTATGACGGCATCACGGACGTCCGGGACGAAACGCTCCGGCGGGCAGAGAACGTACCGCTCCGTTCCAAAAAGGATCCGGTTCGGCGCTGGGGGCTGCTTGCCGCGGCCGCGGTGCTGATCGTCGGTTGCGGGTTGTTCGCATTCCGGCAGCTCCGGCCCGGCGGCTATGGCGTGGGGTACAGCTCCGGCAGCACGGGCGCGTTTGCAGGTTCCGGGAGTACCGGAAGTACGGACAGCAACACGGGCGGCAAAGGCAGCGGGGATCCCGCGTCTTCGGAAGGTTTCGACTATATGGATTATCAGGGGCCGATCCTGCCGCTGATGCTGCCGGAACCCGTATCGGGTGTCTCCGCGGAGCGGCAGACCACGCTGGATTTCGCGCCCTATGAGACGCGCACGGAGGAATGGACGGACGCGAACGGGAAACAGCGCAGCTATACGACCAGCGATCAGGCCGTGCTGGTGACGGATTCCTACACGCTGAAGAACGCTGACGCGGAGGAAAAAACCTTTATCGTCTTTTACCCCTTTGCGGGCGATTTTCGCCTCCCGGCGGACACCTGTCCAAGCGTTGCGGTCAACGGTCAGACGATCGAAACCGAGCTGACGGCGGGGAGCTATTCCGGCGGCTTTCTGGATGCGGAGGGGAACGAAACGGCGGGAGCGGACCGGTTCAATCTGCTGCAGCTGGGCAGCTGCCAAGCCTATCGGGAACTTCTCAACGGCGATTACCTGTCGCAGACGCTGGACACCGTCCCCGAACTGACGCAGACGGTGAAGGTCTACCGTTTCTATGATTTCGACGCGCCGATTGCCGATGAGAAAAAACCGAATCCCTCACTGCAGGCGGCGTATACGCTGGATCACGCAAAGACGGCGGTGCTGTCCTATGGGAGCAACGGCGGCGGTGATGACTATGATGCGGGAAACGGCTACCGGGTCGTTGGCGGACTCGGAAGGACGAACGGACATTCGGATGAAATGCTGCTTATCGTGTTCGGGGAGGATATTCAAAACTTGCGGACGCAGGGCTATATCAATTCCGGCTGCCATCCGGGGGATGAGATCGAAGTCGGCTGCCGGATGGAAGTGAGAGAAGCCGTCCTCGGCGACGTACTTCGGGAGTTGACGGGACGGTATTTCGCCCACACGGACCCGGAGGAAGGCCCGCAGCTGGCAGATGCTCAGGATGGCGAACTGCTTTACGCTGCGGCGGCGGACACGCTGCTGCGCTACGGCATTCTGAATGACGATCCCGCCGAGCGCTACAGCTTCGGGATGCTGGAGGAGCTGCTGACAGACGTCACCTCCATGAAGCGGGTATTCCTGCTGCGGTTCGAGGTGACCGTCCCGGCGGGCGGGGACACGGAGGTCACGCTGAAAATGCGGAAAGAGGCCAGCGTTAGCTTCATGAACGACTATACGAACGGCTTCGACCTGATGTGGGATCCGGTGAACCTCCCGGTCAGCGCGAGAAGGCTGGAGCTGCGAAACACCGGATTCGTGACCATCGCTGCCGATTCCCTCGGCGGCACTCTGCAGGAAGGCGTCCAGCTCCTGCCGAGCGCGGCGGCGGAGCATCTCTGGCTCAAGGTCGTCAAAGCAAACTGAACAGACAAACCGGGGGCGGTTCCGGGGCGCACCCCCCCCTGCTCATATATTCGGTTATTTCAGATAGTAATCCCGGCCGTAAACGTAACTCTCGTCGGTCATCCAATCGTTCGCACGAGTGGCGGCCTCGTTGCCGAAGCTGGAAAGCACCATGCCGCAGAAGGCGTATCCGCCGCCGGGGGCATATTTGTCGATGCAGTCCCGCACCATCTGGCGGACGACCTCTTCCTTGGTGTCCGGCCAATCTGCGGGAGGATACCACTGGAAAGCACCCGCCAGCGCCAGCTTCCCGGCATACTTCTGCTTGATGCTCAGCAGGTCGTTGATGGGCTGAGCGGGGTCGAGGACCTTCACGCCCAGATCCAGCATATCGTCAATGAAGTCCTCGCAGCGGCCGCAGTTGTGGAACTGGATGGGGATGCCCCGGTCGCGGGCGGGCTTCGTCAGGCGCAGATACACGGGCTTCAGGATATCCCGATACATTTCCGGGGAAATGAAGGGATTCAGCGCGGAGGCGGTATCATCCAGCAGGTAGACGATATCCGGGTCATAATACTCCACCGTGGCCTCCACGATGGGCATATACACGTCCGCCATGAAGTTCAGCAGGGCCTTGCATTCCTCCGGCTCCTCATACAGCGCGAGGAAACCTTCCGTGAAGCCCATGAAGGCGATAAACTGCTGGAAGGGCATCAGGCCGATCGTTGCCATGACGGCGCTCTGATTCCGGTCGATATCCGCCTTCTTATAATCGTCCTTCGCCAGCTTCTCCCAGTCGACATGGTCGGGGACTTTGGGCGCTTTGATCACGTCGCGCCATTTCGTGATATCATCCAGCATGAAGTTGCCCGGCGCGGGGATGCAGGCGAAGTTCGTGGATTCATTGGCAACGTATTTCACGCCCCAGCAGTCGAAATATTCGCCCGCGGGCGCGGCGGAAAGGTGGGTCTCATCCAGCAGGGAAGGGCCGACCACGCGCGTGGCGCTCTCGCCCTTATAACCGGGGAAACCCATGGTATACAGCGGAATCCAATCCGGGCATTCGCCCCGGGTCAGCCGCAGATAGTTTTCTTTGGGGGTCAGCTTCGATTTCATAATTCTTCCATCCTTCTGTTCAAATCGCAATTACAGGACTTCGTTCAGGTGGAGCTTCACGCCGTTTTCCGCGAGCTTCTGCTGCAGGAGCGCCACATCCAGCGCCGGAAAATCATAGCCCAGCGCGGCGGCGGTCCCGGCGGCCTCACCTGTGACGGCACAGCCGGGGATGACGCGGGTGATATCCCACATCCGGTCCGTTACAGAGATATCCCGCCCGGCGGCAAGCAGATTCTTCGCCTGCTCGCAGTACAGCGTCCGGAAGGGGATCTCGAACGCCGGGCCGCGCTTGCGCCAGTCGCCGGTCATGCCGATGCTGTCTTCAAACGAAACGTGGTCCTCCGCTTCATCCAGCGTATACGCGCCGCATAGGCGGCGGGACATTCTGACCAGCGGGATCGTGGACATGGTAACGGGGAGGTAGCTCTCGTCCTGCGCGTGGTTCAGCATGATATCGTCGTACATCTTCTGGTGGACGGTCAGCACACTGTCGCTCAGCTCCTGCCCGTCCACGCCCGAGAAACGGAAATTTTCGCCCAGCGTGGCGACCTTTTCCGCATGATAGGCTTCGCCGTCCTTCTCATACTGCGCCTTGTCTTCTTCGCTCTTATCCGGCACCACGTCCGCAAGGCCGAACATTTTCAGCTTCACTTCGCCCTGCTGCTGATAGTAATACCAGCCCGCCAGCCCGTTGCCGCCCTCATGGAGCGCCGTGGGCGCACCGGCGAGCTTGCACAGGTCCGCGTCGCCGGTGCAGTCGATGACCGCGCCGACCTGAATGGCGCTGCGGCCGGATTTGTTCTCGATGATCACGTGGGTGATATGCCCGTCCGGCAGGACGGCGGCCTCTACGGCTACGCTGCCATAGAGGATCTCAACACCCGCAGCGCGCAGGAGCTGTTCACAGCGCATGGCAAAGAGATGCGGGTTGAACTGGGCCATATAGCGCTTCTCGATGCGTTCTGCGACAGAGCCGCCATCCAGCCACGCGGCGGGGTAATTCGCCTCCGCGCCGTGTTCGATGGAGAGCTTCAGCAGCTCTTCGCCGATGCCGAAGATGAGTTGATGACCTTCTCCGTCGCAGAGCGGCAGGTAGATCGTCACAAGCCCCAGCGTGGCCATGCCGCCGAGGGCGTATTCCCGCTCCAGCAGCAGGACCTTCCGCCCGCCTCTGGCAGCCGCCAGCGCCGCCGCGATGCCCGCGATGCCGCCGCCCGCCACCAGCACCTCGCATTCCTTCGTGACCGGGACGTTCCGCGCGGGTTCCTTGATGGAGTACATGGCTGTCACTCCTTTTTCGTGATCTCGATATAGCCCTCGTCGGCGTTCACCAGCACCATGTCGCCCGTTTCGATATACTGCATGGGGTCTTCCTCAAAATCGGTCATGCTGGGGACGTGGGCATGGAGGGTGCAGAGCACGTTCAGCGGGCTTGCGACGGTATGCACGAAGGCGGCTGGCTTCAGATCGCCGAAGCCGTACATCATGAAGCCGCCGGAGCCGCGGGAGGAGGGGAACACCAGCACCTTGCCGGTGTAGGGAACTTTGAACAGCGGGTGATTGCGTTCGGTGGTGTAGCCCCGCTCGGGCTTCACGTTGGTAAAGCCCTGCATGGGCATGGGGGAGACCAGCGCCTCCGCCTCCACCTTGCCGGGCCATTCGGCACGGCCTCTGATGCGGATCTTTTTCATTCGGCCTTCCTCCAATCCCCGTGCCAGTAGCCGGTGAGACCGGCGTCGATGCATTCATCGGTGGTGCCGTAGCACACCTGCAGCTGGCTGTCGTCATCCGGGTAGCAGCCGGTCACGTAGTTCGCCTGCTTCGCGGTATCCACGGCGATGCACTCCACGCCCTCCGGCACGGCGCCCATGGCGGCGAGGCAGGCGCCGGACATGAGCGTCACGCCCGCTTCGGCCAGCGTCTTCACATAACCCATGTTCTTCGCCACGTCATAGAGCCACGGCGCGGTCATGACCCAGAAGGGGATGACGGCCTTTTTGCCTTCCATCTTCCGGGTGATCTTCATCAGGTCGACGATGTTCAAATGGGGGCAGCCAAGGTAGACCATATCCACCTTGTCGGTCTTGTGATAGTTCAGATAATCGTAAGCTGCGCGCAGTTCGGCTTCCCCGATGAGCGTTTCCCGCGCGGGCTTTTTGCCGCCGAAGGCAAATTCCAGCGTGGGGGCCTCCGGCGTGCTGCCGGGGATGTGGTACATGGGAACGCCGCCGCCGGTGTGGATGGCGCTGTTCAGCTTCTGGAACTGCGTGGTGGTGGGCTTCGCCGTGCCGGTCAGCACCGGGATATCGCAATGCACGTCCGCGCCCACGGCATAGCCGAACACATCCCATTCCAGATCGGTATGGATAAGCCGGTCGGTCTTCACCAGAACGGTGCCGTAGCGGTTTTCGGTGATGTGCATCCCGTAATAGGGCGCTTTTCCGAGGAAACAGGTGGCAAAGCTGCCGTCGAAATTCGTGCGCGCGCCGAGAACGGCGTTGCAGTAGGGGATCTGGCTGCTCTCGAACCAGCTGCAATGCTGGCCGATGGTGGGCCAGTAGGTCATGGTCAGGTAATTGGCGCAGGACTGTGTGGTCATCATGCCCATCTTGCGCAGAAGCTTGAAATAGTCCTCATGCAGGGCCTTTTCGTGGAATTTCGGGTCGTCCTGCCGGTCGCCGGGCTTGCGGTAAGCGCAGATGGGGCAGTCCTGCCAGCCGTGGATGGGCGGCTGCTCCGGGAAGGGGGACTTGTTTGCAAAGGTGGGGATGGCGAACTGCGCGCCGGATTCCGCCAGCTCCTTCAGATCCTCGTAAGTGAACTGATGGTAGGGGGACATATCGTTGCCGGGAGTGTGGAAGTCGCCGGTCCCGTCCAGCGTGACGAGCCTTTCCGCGCCTGCGATCTGGCATTCCTCCACCAGATACTCCATGCAGATGCGGGCGACCTTGCCCTTTTCCCCGTCCAGTATCCGCTTTTCTTCGTCGGTGAGCTTTACTTCGATCACGGATGCTCCTCCTTATTCATGCCCGATGACGATCACGTTTTTCAGCGAGCCGCGGGTGGAATCGATGAGCGCTTCCTTGATATCCTCCAGCGGGAAACGGTTCGTCAGCAGGCTGTCAATGTCGATCTGCCCGTTGCGGTACATTTCCATGTATTTCGGCACGTCCCGCCGCAGGGTCACGCCGCCCATGACGCAGCCGGTGAGCTTCTTGCTCAGCAGGAAGTCGAAATAGCTCAGCTCGGCGCAGCCCTCGTTCCGGGGATGGCCGTGTCCGACCACGACGACCTGACCCCAGTCGGCGGCCAGATCCATGGCCTGCCGCTTGAGGCCCTTGCCCGCGGTGGCGATCATGGCATGGTCGGAGCCGAAGCCGGTGATCTTCTTCACTTCCTCCACCACGTCGCACTCCTTCGGGTTCAGCACATGGGTCGCGCCGAATTTCTTCGCGGCCTCCAGCTTTTCGGGCTTCGTGTCGATGCCGATGATGGGACAGGCGCCGGAATATTTCGCGCCCATGATGGCGCTCAGACCCACGCCGCCGCAGCCGATGACGGTGAAGCTCTCGCCGGGCTTTACCTGGCAGCGGTTCAGCACCGCGCCGAAACCGGACATGAAGCCGCAGGCCAGCGCGGAACCGATCTCGAAGGGGATATCATCGTCCAGCTTGCAGAGCATGGATTCGTGGGCGTTCGTATATTCCGCAAAGCCGCTGGTGCCGGAGCAGGTCTGAATGATGGCTTCCCCGTTCAGACGGGTGTGGCAGCCGGGAATGCGGAAGCATTCGTCCGTGCGGGGGTGGGCGGTGCACTGCCACGGGTGGCCCTTCATGCAGGGGATGCACTGGCCGCAGCCCTGACGGACTTCGGAGCAGATGACACGGTCGCCGGGCTTTACGTAGGTGACCTTGCTGCCGACCTTGTCCACGATGCCGGCGATCTCATGGCCCGCCATGCCGGGGCCTTCGTATTCGCCGTGTTCGCCGGTGAGGGCGAGAATATCGCTGTTGCAGATGGTGCAGGTCATGACCTTGATGCGGACCTCGTCGTCCTTCGGCTCGGCGAGCTCCACTTCCTCCACCACGATACGGTCGATGGCGTCGGGCCCCATGCTGGGGACGAGCGCTGCTTTACATCTCATTGCTGTTTCCGCCTTTCTTACAGATTATTGGAGCCGCCGTCCACGATCAGGTTCTGGCCGGTGACGTAAAGATTTTCCTGCGCGAAGAACATGGCCACGCGGGCGATATCGATGGGCTGGGCCACGTAGCCCAGCGGGGTCATCTCCGCGACCGCCGCGTATTCCTCCGGCGTTGCGTCGCACTTCATGGGCGTGTCCACCATGCCGGGGGCGATGGAGTTCACGGTGATGTTGTCCCGCCCATATTTCTGCGCAAACGCCTTGGTCTGGCAGATGGCCGCCGCCTTGGAGGCAGTGTAGCCGGGGGTGGAATAGGCCCCGTTCACGCCGGTGACGCTGGTCACGTTCACGATGCGGCCGAAATGCGCCTTCTGCATATAGGGGATGACCGCGTTGCACATGAGGTAATGCCCAAGGGAATGGATCTCAAAAAAGCGGATGTACTCCTCCGGGGTGAGCTTATCGAACAGCGTTCCGAAAAAGCTCTCGCCGGGCTGCAGACGGGATTCGATGCCTGCGTCGTTGATCAGGATGTCGATCCGCCCAAAGGCTTCGATGACTTCCTCAACGGCTGCCCTGACGCCCTCCGGGTCGCTCACGTCCACGCTGACGGCGATGACATCCTGCGTATAGGGCAGGCAGAGGTTCAGCGTTTCCTCCAGCTTTTCCATGCGCCGCCCGAACAGCGCCACCTTCGCGCCGCCTTTGGCCAGTTCCTCGGCACAGCTGCGGCCGATGCCGGTGCCCGCGCCGGTGACGATGGCGACTCTGCCTTCAAAACCGTAATCCAGATATTTCATGATGCTGCCTCCATAGCTTCTATTTTTCCTGCATACAATATAGCGCAGCCGTTATGAGAACGCAAACCTTTTATGCAATGTTTTTCAGAAAAAACGACCTTGCTTTTTTGATATCTCTGTGTTAGGGTGAAGCAGGAAAAGGAGAGATGAACGTGAAAGAATATGAGATCATCCATGAGATCTTCAACAAATGCTCCGGCAACCAGATGCGCGATGTGTTCGTGGAGGAGACGGAGGTCGAGGACCCGGAAGCCTACGTGCGTTCCCGCCACGGGGATAAGGAGATCATCATGGAAAAGACCGTCATGCCGGACGGGGTCATCATTTTTGACCTGAACCTTTCCGGGCAGAAACAGCGCTACAGCTTCACGGAGATCTGAGGCTTCTGCGGCGGGGTCATCGGCTCCGCCGCTATCCAATCTATTGGGAAATCAGGTGACGTACCCTTGCGAAAAGCGACCTTCTATGTGTTCCTGTCCTCCGTGCTGTTCGCGCTGGGCGGGCTGTTTTTCAAGCTGATCCCGTGGGACGCGCTGGCCATCAGCAGTGCGAGAAGCATTCTGGCAGGTCTGTTCATTCTGATCATCCTGCTGGCAAAGAAGCACCGCTTCGTGCTGAACCGGCAGGTCCTCATTGCGGCGCTGTCCATCTCGGCAACGAATACGCTCTATGCGATGGCGAACAAGCTCACCACGGCGGGGAACACCATCGTCCTGCAGTTCTCCATGCCGGTGTTCGTCATTCTCATCATGCTGCTGGTGTTCCATAAGAAGCCCACGAAGCTGGAGGTCACGACCTGCCTGCTGGTGCTGGCTGGCATCATCTGCTTCTTTGTGGATTCCCTCTCGGCGGGGAATATGCTGGGCAATCTGCTGGCGCTCATTTCCGGCATGACCTATGCCTGCTTCTTCGTGTTCAACAGCCGCTCGGAGTCGGAACCCTTTACCGCCATTGTCATCAGCTATGCCATCTCGGCGGTCATCGGGCTGCCCTGCCTGCTGAAAACGGATATCGGCGGTTCTACAGCGGGAACGCTGCTGGCCGTTCTGGCGCTGGGACTTATTCAGCAGGGCGTGGCGCAGTTCTGCTTTGCCAAGGGCATCAAGCAGACGCCGCCGATCACCGCAAGCCTCATCTCCGGCATCGAACCGATCCTGAACCCCGTCCTTGTCGCGGTGTTCTATCATGAGATGCTGACGCCGCTCAGCCTCGTTGGCGCGGCGATCGTGCTGATCTCCATTCTTACATATAATACGATCACATCGAAAACGAAAGATGCGTAGGTCCGTTCCCGGCAGCGGTTTCGCTGCCGGGATTTATTCACAGTTTCGTTACTTGACAACGGGCTAAAACAAGCTATACTGATATCATTATGATATCTTGTGGGGGCGGAGCAGCAGCTGCAGATTCCGTTCCCCGGAAGGAGCATTCCATGCTGACCATTGAGCATCTGACCAAGACCTACGGCGGCCGCAAAGCCGTCGATGACCTGAATCTGCATATCCGGCCTGGTGAAATATACGGCTTCATCGGCCATAACGGCGCGGGGAAGACCACGACGCTGAAAAGCGTGGCGGGCATCCTTCGCTTCGACAGCGGGGAAATTTTCGTGAACGGAATCTCCGTCAAAACGAATCCCATCGAATGCAAAAAACAGCTTGCCTATATCCCCGACAATCCGGATCTTTACGATTTCATGACAGGCATCCAGTATCTGAATTTCATCGCGGATATCTTCGGCGTTCCGGCGCAGGCGCGGCAGGAGCGCATCCGGAAATACGCGGAGGCCTTTGAACTGACCGGCGACCTTGCCCAGCCCGTGAGCGCCTATTCCCACGGCATGAAGCAGAAGCTGGCCATCATCTCCGCGCTGATCCACGCCCCGAAGCTCATCCTCATGGATGAACCCTTCGTTGGCCTGGACCCTATCGCATCCCATCTGCTGAAAGGCATCATGCGGGACATCTGCGACGCGGGCGGTGCGATCTTTTTCTCCACCCACGTGCTGGAGGTGGCGGAAAAGCTCTGCGACAAGGTGGCCATCATCAAGGGCGGGCAGCTCGTCCGCTCCGGCACCATGGATGAAGTGAAAGGCGACGCTTCGCTGGAATCCGTATTTCTGGAGCTGGAGGGCTGAAGCATGACGAAAGCCCTTCTGAAAAAGCA
The DNA here is from genome assembly GCA_045628925.1 of Oscillospiraceae bacterium. Taxonomy (GTDB): domain Bacteria; phylum Bacillota; class Clostridia; order Oscillospirales; family Oscillospiraceae; genus UBA1774. The sequence continues at coordinate 11,028 of JAZQQF010000177.1, forward strand.
GTTTCTGGAGCTGAATACCTTCTATTTCGTGGATAAACGAACCGGGAAGCATCGCTCCAAAGCAGGGACGGCGGGCTATATCCTGCTGTTCGCGTTCGTGTTTTTCTCCGTTGGCGTTGCCTTTTTCGGCATGGGGGACGCGCTGGCAGCCGTACTGTTCCCGGCAGGGATGGGCTGGCTGTTTTACGCGCTGATGGGGCTCATCTCCATGGTGCTGGGCGTTTTCGGCAGCGTGTTCAATACCTTTGCCATGCTCTACAAGTCGAAGGACAATGAGCTGCTGCTGAGTATGCCCATCCCGCCGGGGAAGCTCCTGCTGGTGCGGATGGTGGGCGTCTACGCCATGAGTCTCCTTTACAGCGCGCTGGTATGGATCCCCACACTGCTGCAGGGCTGGCTGAAGGGCGACGCGAATGGGAAAAGCATCCTTTTCGGCATCCTGCTCCTGTTCGTAATCGCCATATTTGTGACAGTACTCACCTGTGCGCTGGGCTGGGTAGTCGCGCTCATTTCCGGCAGACTGAAAAACAAGAGCTTCATCACGGTAGTACTGACGCTGGCCTTCCTCGGCGTGTATTATTTCGTCTATTTCCGCGTGAGCAGTATGCTGGAATCCATCCTGATCCATGCCGACCGGGCGGCGGAGCTGGTGCGGTCGTGGCTGTATCCTATCTACATGATGAGCCTCGGCGCGGCTGGGGAAGCGCTGCCGTTTTTCATCTTCACTGCCATCACGCTGGCGATGGCGGCGCTCTGCGTGTTCATCCTGTCGCGGAGCTATACCCGCATCGTGACGACGGACAAGGGCAGCAAGAAGGCCGTATATACGGAAAAGACGGTGCGTGCCGGGAATGCGGACCGGGCGCTCCTGCGGAAGGAAGCGAAGCGTTTCCTCGGCAGCCCCACGTACCTCATGAACTGCGGCATCGGCGTGATCCTTCTGGTGCTGGCCTCGGCAGCTCTGCTGTTCAGCCCGGGGAAGGTCAGCGGTCTGATGGCGGCCCTGTCCGAAGCGGCGCCGCAGATCCTGACCGCGGTACCCGCGCTGGCGGTCTGCTTCGTCTGTCTGGGTATCGCCATGGATCCGGTGAGCGCCTGCAGCGTTTCCATCGAAGGGAAATACTTCTGGGTCACACAGAGCCTGCCCGTTACGGCGCAGCAGATCCTCCGCGCGAAGCTGAAGCTCCACACGCTGGTGAATCTCATTCCCGCCGTCCTGTGTCCGATCCTGCTGGGCTTCCTGCTCAGGACGGACGCGGTAACGATCGTGCTGGGCATCCTCACCGCGGCGGCCTTCGCGGTGCTGACAGGGGAGCTGGGCCTCCTTCTGGATCTGAACCGCCCGAACCTCACGTGGACGAATGAGACGGTCGTCGTGAAGCAGAGCGTCAGTGTTCTCATCGCGCTGTTCGGCGGAATGCTGCTGGCGGCTGTGCTGGGGCTTGGCGCCGTGTTCCTGATGAAATGGATGGAGCCGAACGTGTATCTGGTGATCGCTTTCGCGGTGCTGATGGGCGTATCCCGCGTCCTGTATCGGCGGCTGATGCGGCACGGCGCGGAGGTTCTGGAGGAACTGTGATACCTCGGAAAAAGTTTTTCAAAAACCTGTAACGAAACCGCCCCTGAACCGTCTAACCCATGGAAACAGAAAGGGGGTGATGATAGTTGGATTCGGAAAAGCTCTACGAGACCTGTTATCTGCAGGTCTATTCCTACCTGATGACGCTCTGCGGCGACCGATATCTGGCGGAGGAACTGACACAGGAGACCTTCCTGAAGGCGATGTCCGCCGCAGGGAAGTCCGCGTTCCGGGAAAAGTCGCAGGCGCTCACGTGGCTCTGCGCCATCGCCAAGAATCTGTTTGCGGATGAAATGCGGCGGCGAAAGCGCTCTGCCGAGCTGCCGGAGGATATCTTATCCGGAGAGGATATCACATCGGCGGCGGAGGACGAGGATCTGAGTTTCCGCATCCATAAAGCCCTGCATTCGCTGGAGGAGCCTTATAAGGAGGTCTTTCAGCTGCGGGTCTTCGGGGAACTGCCCTTTGCGAAGATCGGCGCGCTTTTCGGAAAGACCGAGAACTGGGCAAGAGTCACCTATCATCGCGCCCGTCTGAAACTCATGGAAAGGATGGATGTACGTGAATAAAGAATGCGCCGTCGTTCGGGATCTGCTGCCGCTCTACGTGGACGCGGTCTGTTCGGAAGGCAGCCGTGAGCTGGTGGAACAGCATCTGCAGGGCTGCAGTGAATGCACGGCGATATGGAAAAGCATGGGCAGCGACCTGCCCGAAAAGGCGCTGAACGAGGAGCTTTCCGGCGTACTCAAGCGGCAGGCAAAGCGCTTCAAACGCAGGAGCGCCCTTGCGGGGGCCATCATCGGCGGCATCCTGATGCTGCCTGTTCTCATCTGCCTCATCGTCATTCTCGCCTCCGGGCACGGTTTCGACTGGTTCTTTATCGTGCTTTCTTCGCTGCTGCTGGCCGCCAGCATCACCGTCGTGCCGCTGGCCGTAGCGGAGAACAAACTGTTCTGGACGCTGGCTTCTTTTCTCTTGACGCTGCTCCTGCTGCTGGGCGTCTGCTGCCGTACTTCCGGCGGGCGCTGGTTCTTTGTGGCGGCAACAGCCTGCACCTTCGGCCTTTCGGTGATCTTTCTGCCCATCGCCGTGAATCAGGAACCGCTGCGCCGGGCATTGGGAAATCAGAAGGGGCTTGCGGTCATGGCGGCGGACACGGTGCTGTATGTTCTGATGATGGTGAGCATCGGCGTCTACGTCCGCAGCGCGGAATATGCATCCCTCGCTTACTGGATCTCGCTTCCGTTTGTCCTCTTTGCATGGGCGCTGTTTGCGCTCATCCGCTATCCGCGCTTCGGCGGGCTGATCAAGGGCGGCTTCTGCGTGATGCTCTGCGGTGCGTTTCTCTTCTTTGCAGAGCCGCTGGTGAACGGTCTGCTGGGGAATCCCGTTCCGCTGCCGGAATTTCATCCGCTGCGCTGGGCGCCGTCCACGCTGGACGGGAACGTGATGTGGACGATTTTACTTGCAAGTGTGATGATCGGTCTTGTGCTGATCGCAGCGGGACTAGTACGGCATGGGAGGAAACAGGATGAAACTTAAAAAGATCGCCGTCCTGCTGGTGCTGACGTCCGTGTGCCTCTGCGGCTGCGCGTTGAGACCGGGCGGAACGGATCAGAAGCTCCTGTCCGCAGGCGGCCTGAACGGGGAATACTCCTTCGGCAGCGGCGAACTCACCGACAAGGTGGAGCGCATCGAGATCGAATGGTCGTCCGGTAAACTGGAGCTTGCGCAGCACGACGGAAATGCCATCCGCATCGAGGAGCGCTGCGGCGCGGAGCTGTCCGAGGAGCAGAAGGTACACTGGCGGGTAGACGGGACGACGCTGCGCATCTGGTTCAGCAAGCCGAATACGTTCGACCTGATAAACCTCAATTCGGGCAAGAAGGAGCTGACCGTTACGCTGCCGGAAAGTCTGCGTCTGAATGCGGCGGAAATCAGCGTTGCTTCGGCGAAGGTTTGCGGAACCGTAAATGCGGATAAGCTAACCGTGGATTCCTCCTCCGGCAGCATCGAGCTGACAACAGATGCTGCGGAGCTGGAAGTGGATACGGCCTCCGGCGACGCACGCATCCGCCACAGCGGCGAACTGAAAAAAGCTGACTTTGATACGGCCTCCGGCGCGGTCGATGCGGTGCTGGGGGATGTGGGCGAGCTGGGCGCCGGATCCGCCTCCGGCAGGATGGCGATTTCAGCGCGCTCACTCGATACTGCAGAACTTTCCTCAGCCAGCGGAAATATTCGCCTTGCCTGCGAAAGCACCCCGGCCAATGTGGAGATCGACACCGCCTCCGGTTCGGTGGAGCTGACACTGCCGAAGAACGCGGATTTCCGCATGGAAGTCGATACCGCCAGTGGGAAATTCAGAAGCGAGATACCCCTTGCCATGCAGGATGACGAATACCTTGCCGGCAGCGGCAGGGGAGAAATTGAAATCAGCACCGCTTCCGGGGATATCACCCTGAAATCTGGGAGCTGACAAAAGCTCACACGCAGAGACAGGACAAATACGCCTGTCTCTGCTATTCTCTTCCTGTGAGCAGGAAAGGGGGCGCAGAAATGGAATGGATCACCTGTCTGAAAACCGTGCTGGCGCGCATCGAAGCAGAGCTGGAACAGGATCTGACGATCGAAGCGCTGGCGGCGGAAGTGAATCTCTCGCCCTATTATCTGCAGCAGGGGTTCCAGATCCTGACGGGCTACGGCATCGGCGAATACGTCCGCTGCCGCAGGCTCTATGAGGCGGCGCGGACGCTGGTGAACACGGATGAAAAGGTCATCGACGTGGCTTACCGATACGGTTATGAAACCCCGGAGAGCTTCACCAAGGCGTTTACCCGCTTCCACGGCGTCAGCCCCACCGCTCTGCGGAAGGACCGCAGCCGGATGCGCCGCTTCCTGCCGCTCAATATTTCGATTGCGATCACAGGAGGGAACAAAATGGACTACAAAGTCGAATCGCTTCGCGGCTTCGCCGTAGTAGGCTTTCAGAAGGAGTTTTCCTATGAAAATTCCTACGCAGAGATCCCGAAATTTTGGGACGAGCTGGCTGAACGGTATCCCGCGCTGGGCGGCGTGCGGAGCGAAACGCCAGACAAGATGGAGAAGGCAATTCTCCGCTGGCGCATCGGCGAATTTGCCGCCTGCATCGACGACTTGGGGAACGGGAAGTTCCGCTATCTGGTAGCCGGAAAGTATGACGGCGGGGAGGTTCCGGAGGGGGTGACCGTATATCGCTTCCCGGATGGGGAGTGGGCAAAATTCCGCTCCGTCGGCCCCATCCCGGATGCGCTGCAGAGCCTGAACACACAGGTGTTCAAAGAATGGCTGCCGGGAAACGCGGAATATCAGCTGGCAGAGCCTTATAATCTGGAATGGTATGGAATGGGCGACCCGTCTTCCGCCTCCTATGAAAGCGGCATCTGGGTGCCCGTGCGCCGCTGGAAGCAGGAGGCCAGGGAGCGCTGGGGCGAAACAGAGGCCTATCGGGAAAGTGAAAAACGCACGTCGAAACGCACAAAGCAGGAAAACGCGCAGATTAACGAGGGCCTGATGGCGATCTTCGCCCGCTTCGGCAGCCTGAAAAACGAAGCGCCCGACAGTCCGGCGGCACAGGCGCTGGCCGGGGAGCTGCAGGAATACATCACGCGGAATTTCTATCCCTGCACAAATGACATCTTCGCCGGGCTGGGGGAGATGTACGTTTCCGACGAGCGTTTCCGGGAAAACATCGACCGGCGCGGCGGTGCGGGTACCGCGGCGTTTGCCGGTGAGGTCATCCGCATCTTCTGCCAAAAATAAAACCGTACTGGCGCACAAACCGGCCGTTTCCGAGCTTTCGGAAACGGCCGGTGTTCGTTAATCCCAGACGGGAGCGCTGTGTATGGCTTTCCATGCGCTGCTTCGCTTCATCCCGGGCTGCAGCTTCATGCCGGGCCGCGCACCGCGAAGAGAAGCCGGAAGAACCTCCAACCTATATCCGTAGTGCCTGAGGCCGAAGCCGCGGGCGTAGAGGATCTCATCGGTGAAGCGCCCGTTGCCGTCCAGCTTTGGGACGTTCACCGGCAGCGTGGCGGACGGTACGAAAGCGCCGAACAGCGCCTCCACGGCGGCGGGCAGATTCGGCCCGAAGGTCTTCGTTTCACCGTCAAATTCCGCGGGCATCTCCGCCATACCCTTGGCGCAGTAGGCAGCCAGCAGCGCGTCTGCGGCCTGATAGCGGGCAAGGTCATAGGGGAGATGGATACTGAGAACGGCGATCTGCTTCCCACATTCGTGGCTCATACGGGTGAGGCTGTCCAGAAACGCAGCCTGAAAACCGCCCGTCAGATCTGCTTCCTTATATGTCTCCACGGAAGCGACGACCGCGTCCGCTTCGCTGACGATATCCCGAAATTCATCTGCGCTGCGCCCCTGATAGCAGACGACGCTGCATTCCGCGCCTTCCGGCAGAAGCCCTTCGCTTTTCAGCCGTTTCAGCGCATATTCGATGGCGGGTACCTCATTAGAATACGAACAGAAGAAGCAGATCTGCCCGTTCTCCCCGATATCCAGCGGGAGCATCCCGTCGTTTTTCACCAGCGTGACCGTCTTTTCCGTGATCGCCCGCTCCGCGTCGTGGTTTGCTTTGCTGCCGACGGTTTCCAGCGCCCGGGCGATCTGCGCATCCCGGTCATAGCTCCGGGAAAACAGGCCGCGCTCAATCTTCATGCGCAGGATGCGCAGCACCGATTCGTCGATGCGGCTTTGGGAAATGCGTCCGTCCCGCACCATATCCGCGATGCCGTTCACGTAATCCCGGCAATCAGCGACCGCAGAATCGGAGGACAGGCTCAGCGGCATGAGCAGGATGTCTACCCCGGCGTTGATGGCCAGCATTGCCGCGTCCAACCGGTCAAAGTGCGCGGCGATGGCGTCCATGGTCATGGCATCGGTACTGACGACGCCGTCAAAGCCCAGCGTTTTCCGCAGGATGCCGGTGATGATGGTGTAGGACAGAGTCGCGGGCAGCGTGATATCCCGCCCGTCCTGCTTCGATCTATATGTATCCGTTTCCACCTGCGGGAACTGGATGTGCGCCGTCATGACCATGTCGGCCCCGGCCTCGATCCCGGCGCGGAAGGGCACAAGCTCACATTCCAGCAGTTCCGAAAGCGATTTGCCGATGCAGGGGAGACCCGTGTGGCTGTCCACCGCCGTATCGCCGTGACCGGGGAAGTGCTTCAGCGCGGCGGCAACGCCGGAATCGTGCATACCTTTAATATATGCGGTACCCATCACCGCAGCCAGCGCCGGGTCATCGGAAAAGCTGCGGACGCCGATGATGGGATTGGCCGGGTTGCTGTTCACGTCCATCACCGGGCCGAAATCCACGTTGACGCCCATCGCGTCCAGCTCGCTGCCCATGAGCGCGGCGGCGGCAAAGGTAGTGTCCGGGTCGCCGGATGCGCCCAGCGCCATGTTCCCGCAGAGGGTGCAGCCTGCCCCGAGACGGGTCACGTAGCCGCCCTCCTGATCGGCGGCGATGAGCATGGGGATGCCATGGGCGGAATCCAGCGCGGCGGCCTGCAGATCTGCCGTGAGGGCGGCGCCCGCAGCGGTACCGGCCAGATTGTCCGCAAACAGCGCGACGCCGCCGAAGCCGAATTGCCGGATCGCGTCCGCAATGCCGCCGGGAAGGCTGGTCACATAACCGGAACCGTCAGCGTCCGTCCAGGTCTGGAAGGACGGCATGAGCATCTGGGCGATCTTTTCCTCCAGCGTCATTTCCGCCAGCAGCGATCCGGCGTCCGGTTCCGGGGCAGCGCCTGCCGGGAGTGAGAAAATCAGCAGAATAAAGGAAAGCAGAAGCGCACTCAGGCGCAGAAAACGACGATTCAAAGCAGGACCCTTCCTTTCGTTTTTCAGACTGCCGCGGCAGCCTGCATGGCGAATTTATCTTACCCTTTACGACCGATTTTTGCAAGCGGTGCAATCTGCCGAAAAAACACTGCTTTTGTCTGCGAATATCGGAAATCAGCGAAATTCAACTTGCTATTCGCACGGAGTTGTGATAGAGTGGCTAATAATATTATGGTATTTAATAGGGATGGAGCAAGCACCGGAAGATAGGAACAGATTTACCGGAAAATTTGCGGAAACCGCGTAACTTTCCTTTTGGAGAGGAGGTATTCAGGTTGGATGGCGAAGAGATCGTCAGAACGTATTCAGATATGGTCTACCGGATCGCGCTGCGATACGTTCGGAATCCGGATGATGCGGAAGACGTCTATTCTGAAACCTTCCTGACATACTTTAAAAAGGAACGCAGCTTCGAGAGCGAAGAACACCGCAAGGCGTGGCTCATCCGTGTGACCATCAACTGTGCCAAGGACCTGCTGGGGAACACCCGGTATACCGAGGAGATCAATGAGGAACTGCTCGGCGCGGCAGAGGAACGGCCCACGGAAGAAATACTCAGCCTTCGGGAAGCGATCGAAAAGCTGCCGACCCAGCAGAAGGAAGTCATCACGTTGTTTTATCTGCAGGACCTTTCGGTCCGTCAGATCGCGGAGATCCTCGGCAAAACCGAAAACAGCGTCAAGGTCGCGCTGCATCGGGCGAGGGAACACCTCCGCGGGCTACTGGAGGAGTGAGCATGGATGACCTGAGCGTCAAAGAGAAGATCGTCAACGCGATGGCAGAACCGCGTGCGCCCGATGCACTGGTCGAGCGGATGGTGCAGCGCGTGAAAGCCATTGAAACAGGCCGCCGGGCGGAGGAACAGCTCCGCAGCGAAGGCGGCGAACCGCAGCCGGAAGCGCGGACGATGCTGGCCGCCGAGAGTATCGTCGGGCGGCTGATGCAGCGAACGCCCCCGCCGGATGGTGTGACCGGTGCGCAGATGGCACGTCAGCTGAAAGAACAGCCCCGGTTCCGGGAACTGGTCGAAAGCGACGCGGATCTGCTGAACGGACTGACCAGCGGACGGCTGCTGAAAAAACTGGGCGCCTCGAAAGAAACGGTGCGGGAAGCCGGGATCACACCCGTGATCAGAAACGACAAGCCCCGCCGCCAAGGCCCCGGAATCTGAAATCGTTATCCCATTGCAAGTTACAATGTATATTAGTTGGAGGAAAAGAACATGAAAAACCTGAATGAAAAGAAACTCGTGACCCGCCTCGGCGCATTCGCGACTACCGCGTTTGCCCTCGCCGCCCCCGCCTTCGCCGCCGGCGCTGACTTCGCTCAGATCGCCAAGCCCATCGTCGACCTGCTGGAATCCATCCTCGGGCCCCTGCTGACCGTTGTCGTTGCTCTGGGCGCGCTGTACTGCGTCATCCTCGGTGTGAAGTTCGCCAAGGCCGAAGAGCCTCAGGAACGCGAGAAGGCCAAGAGCCATCTGAAGAACGCCATCATCGGCTACGTCATCATCTTCGTCCTGATCCTCGCCCTGCGTCTGCTGACCCCCGTCATGGCTGAGTGGGTCAACAAGAACGCCAAGGACACCATCATCAACACCACCAGTTTTACCTGATCCCTGAAAGCACTTACCCTTCCGGAAGGAAGGAGCAGAACCTGATCTGCATCTGAAATACCGCATCCCGCTGTTCGGAATCCGGGCAGCGGGATGCAGAGCAGAATGATCTCACGATCCACGGCATTTTATCTCAGCAGACATGAAAGGAAGCCGGTATATGAAGGAACGTATTTTGAACTGCCCCATCGGAAAGCTGCCCGTCAAGCGCATGGGCATTCTGATGCTGGCATTTCTCTGCCTGTTGACCATGCTGCCCTGGCAGCAGGCCCGTGCGGATGACCCTGTCAAAAGCGCAACGGAATATGACTGGCACCTCATCGCAACGCAGTCCGACCTGCCGAAGACCGGTGTCGCCTATCCCATGCTGCTCCTTTACGAGGATTTTGGTGGGAACTACCATTACCTGAAATCGCTCAGGGAACATACGAACGGTAACCATACGCTTTGGCGCGACGGATTGGACAAAGCTCAGAGCAGTATGCCGCCTTCGGTTTCAAAGCGGTTTAAGCAATGGCTGAAGGACAATGGCTATCCGGATTATACCGATTCGAAAAATATTGCTCCGTTATACGATCTGGCCTATGCTGAAACGCTGGGAAAATTCATCTCGTCAGACCGCGAGAGTATGTGCATTTTGAGCCATTACACGACAAAGCCCATCAAAAGCGGGTCAAAGGTGAATTACATCCAGCCGGACTCTCTGAGTCTGGATGAGATGCTGGCTACCGGCATCAACCCGGAGCTGAAGGAATTTACGACAAAGACACTGGTCACCAGCTGGGAGCTGATCGTGGAGGGCGGCCAGAACAAACACAAGGAACATTACATCTACCTCAAGTGCGGCGACAACTTTATGTTTGACGAGCCCGGTTCGCCTGCCCAGCTGGATATGCGCGGATACGACAGCGATGATGCAGACGATTATATGTATTCCATCTATACGTCCGAACTCGGAGGCGACCGATATGCGTATACGCCGGACGGGTACTGCCAGATCTACTGGCTGCACAGCGGCGGCACGGACTCCGGCCTTGTATGGGACACGGAAGGAAATCTGGTCGGCACCATCGAGAAGGACAACCCCTGCTACAGCATCTTCAAAATGTACTACGCGACGGAGCGGACGGTTTCCCTCATTGACAAGGACTATACCGTTCCCGCCGGCAGCGTGTTTTATGCCGACGATAATACCGAGATCGCCGACGGCGTGAATCTCTTCATCGCCCCCGGCGGCGTCCTGAGCGTCAACGGCGTTCTGCACAATAACGGCACCATCAACGTGATGGGCACGATGATCATGAACCCCGGATCGCTGGTGACATCAGGCTTGAACGAATTTAATAATACCGGACAGATCAATGTCTATAACGGCGACGTGGACATTATCAGCATTGTCTGGTCGCTTGACGAAGAAAATTCCAAGCTCCGCGAGCTTTACAATAAATCCAAGGCCGAACTGGGAGAGGAGATCGCTCAGCTCGAATATCGGATGGTGCTCCTGCAGTATCAGTATGAGCGCCACACGGATATGAGTGCAAATCCGCTGAGCGATGAAGAGTACGAAAGGGTCGCACAGGAATATCTCAGTGTGAATGAAGAGTATTCGCGGCTCATGAAGCTTTATACTTCCCGCTTCTATGAAGACCCCGAGAGCTTCTTCAAAGAGCTTGAGAAGGAGTATGACACGAAAGAACTCTACTTCACCGGCTGCGAGGGCATTCTGGTCCTTTTGGAGGATTCCGTCCTGCTGCTTCCCGATAAAAGTGAAAGTATCCTCAATCTCTATCATGGAGCGACCTGCGTCAACAATGGCGTTATGATCCTGCCGACCGGGATTAACGTCTGGGGCGCAGAGCTTGTGAACTATGAGAAGGGGCATATCTTCCTCGGTTATTCCTATCCCACCAACGTGGCGACCGCAAATTCGTTCACCTTCAAAAATATGGGGACCGAGAATGCCGCGATCGTGGGCGCAACGACTCTGGATGATGCGGTTCTGAGTATTAACTTGGGGGAATATTTCAATATCACCCATGGATCTTTAGCCGGCAAATGGCCGAGCGATATCCGCAACAAAGGCGTCATCAAGTCGGATTCGATCGGGGTCAACGTCGGAGGCTACGCCAACATTATTTCTACCACGGATTACGATACACTGAAGAAAATGGATTCACAGGATCTTGTGAATGGGTTCTTGCGCCACAATAACGGTATTGTCAATATCGCGAACTGTTATGTAAAATGATTGTTGGATTACCGCCTTACCGCAGCCGGCCAGTATCCCGGCTGCGGGAGGCCAGACCCGCTGAAACGGAGATGAAGCCATGTTCAGTAAAATCAAAGATGCGCTTGCCGGCGTCGCGTACCGAACGATCGGCCTTTATGTTCTGCTTGGTCTGATCGCATCCGGTATCATCGGCTTCCTTACGCGCAATGTCATCGGAAATCTCTCCAGCGTTTTCAACGGGGAAGGCTTCCATTTCCAGCTGCGGTATTTCATTTCCCTGCAGACCTGGCTCATCGGCATCGTGATCGTGTTCATCGTGCTGCTGGTGGTCTTTGTGGGAAAGGGGAGCAACCTGTTCAAGGGCGGTCTGTTCTCCAGTAGCAAGGAAGGCGACGTGGAGTCCGTTCTGGAAAACAGCCGCTACATGACCAATAAGGAACGGGACAAGAACTTCGATTACCACACCTATGAGGACCTGCAGAGCGCGAAAAAGGACGGCGTGCCCGTTCGCGCCGTGCTGGACAATAAGGGAAAGCTGCAGATCAATTTCCTGACCGGCGCGCATTCGCTGGTCATCGGCTCTACCGGTTCCGGTAAGACCACGACCTTTATCAACCCGATGATCCAGCTGCTGGGCGCGACCAACTGCGGCTCCAGCATGATCATGACCGACCCGAAGGGCGAACTGTTCGACCTGCATTCCGCGTTCCTGAAGTCGCGCGGATATGACGTCATGGTGCTGGATCTGCGTGATACATATTCCTCTTCCAGATGGAACCCGCTGGATCCGATCTGGGATATGTATCAGGAATACGCCGCGGCCGGGAACGATATCATCGCCCACCGCGACGAAATGGAGAATTATCCCACCCTGAAGCAGATGGACGGGCTCGCCGAACCGGGCAGCGTCTGGTGCGAGTGGAGAGGGAAGGCCTATGCTGACCTGCACCATTGCCAGGATGACGTGAGCGTCACCAAGCAGAAGATCTACGATGAAATGTATGAGGACCTGAACGACCTCGTCGCCGGTATCTGCCCGATCACAAACGACAAGGATCCGCTTTGGGAAAAGGGCGCCCGAAGCATCGTTCTGGCGACCTGCCTCGCCATGCTGGAGGACAGTCAGGATGAACGCCTCGGCATGACGAAGGAGAAATTCAATTTCTTCAACCTCAATAAGATCCTTACCAACAGCGACAATGAGTACGAAGCGCTCAAGAAGTATTTCGAGGGCCGCAGCGCCCTTTCGCAGGCCGTCACGCTCTCCCGTCAGGTGCTTGCCGCCGCCGATCAGACCATGTCCAGCTATATGTCCATCACGTTCGATAAGCTGAACCTGTTCAATGACCGGGGCATCTGCGGCCTGACCAGCGCGACCGATATCCATGCCGACCAGTTTGCGGAACGGCCGACTGCTCTGTTTTTGAAGATCCCGGATGAAAAGGATACCCGCCACGGGCTGGCATCGCTGTTCATCCTCAGTATGTATAAGGCGCTCATCAAGGTCGCCTCCGCGCGTGAAGACCTTGCCCTGCCGCGCAACGTCTATTTCATCATGGACGAATTCGGTAATATGCCGAAGATCGAAAAGTTCGATAAGATGATCACCGTCGGCCGAAGCCGCAAGATCTGGTTCAACATGGTCGTCCAGAGCTACGCGCAGCTCAATAATTTCTACGGCGAAGGCGTCGCGGACGTCGTGAAGTCCAACTGCGCCATGAAGATGTTCATCGGTTCCAACGATATCGGCACCTGCAAGGAATTTTCCGAGCTTTGCGGCAACAAGACCGTCCGCACCAATTCCACTTCCTCCAGCGTCGGCGCGAAGGAAGGGGAGATGAACATCTCCAGCCAGATGCAGACGCGTCCGCTCATCTACCCCAGCGAGCTGCAGAAGCTGAACAACAAGGTGTCCACCGGCAACGCGATCATCGTTACCTTCGGCAATTACCCGCTGATGACGAAATATACGCCTTCTTATAAGTGCGATTTCTATCAGTTCGGAAAAATGGATCTGGATGATATCCGTTCGCACGTGTTCCGTGCGGAAGCGGTCGCATACGACATCGTTGGCCGAAATGCCACGGTGCTTGGAGAATAATCGGGAGGAGCCGCTATGAAAAGGATCATTCTGTTTCTGCTTGCCATGCTCCTGCTGCTGCCTGCAGCTGCGCTCGCAGACGAGACCATCACGGAGGTCGATCCCTTTACCGGGCTTCCGCTGGATGAAGCCGAGGAGGAGACCGAGGTCGGCATTTCCGTGCCGGATGTAGAGACCGTCATCTGGATCAGCTCCGGGCAGTATTACGATCTGGAGAAACGTGCGTTTGCGTTGGACCTGAGTCTGGTCCTGCCTGCCATGCTGTATTCGTCTGTCGCCGACGGAATGGTCACGACAGCTCCGGTGTCCGTCACCGTTCCCGCCGGGACGACGGCCGTTCTTTACCGAAACGGCACCCAGATAGAAAACCCGGATTTTTCCCGCATCGACGAACCCGGCAGCTACGTGGTCAGCATCAGCGGCAATTCCGCGAGGACCATTGAACCGCTTACATTTACGATCGTTCCGGAGCTGACCGGAAAGCTGGACTTTGTTTCCATGCCGCAGGGCTTTGTGATCACCTCCGTAACGAAAGACGGAACGGCCGTGCCCTATCTCCCCATGGAGGCGGATCTGGCAGAGGAAGGCGAGTACTGCATCAATTATCTCTGCGAAGCGACAGGGCTTCCTTATCAGCTGAATCTGACCGTCGACCATACGCCTCCGGAGCTGAAGCTGGAAGCGGTGCAGAACGGCGTCGCAAAAGGCCCGGTCGATATTTCCGATATTGAAGAAGACGCGCGCATCTTGATCACGCTGGATGGCGCCCGTATCGACTATTCGGAAACGCTGAAAACCAGCGGCGTGTACAGCATCTATCTGGAAGACGCCGCCGGCAATTCCAACCATTATGATTTCACGATCATGATCTACCTCAATCTGAGCGCGTATATCTTTATCATCGCGTTCGTTCTGGTGATCGCCGCGCTCGTGATCTATCTGATCATTTCCCGCAAAAAGCTTCGCGTTCGCTGAGAGCGAATATAGAATATCCTTGAGAAGGAGTGCATCCTGCAGATGTTTGATTTCGTTGATGGTATTTTCGATGCGCTGAAGGGCTTCGCCAGCTCGATCGCAGACGCCATTTCCGGCGCTGTCATGGACATGCTCAACAGCCTCATTGGAAACATCCTGCTGTGGATCACCCAGCGGCTGTGTGAGGTCGTTCATGCGGTATATTCGATCTTCGCTGTTTTTGCAGGCATTACCAAGGTCGAATATAACGGGGAAGCCACCTATCTCTTCAACGTGTTTTTCGAGAACAGCACCGTGTCAAGCATTTACTGGGGCATGGCAATGATCGGCTTCGTGCTGCTGTTCGGCTTTACCATCTTTGCGATCCTGCAGAAGATCTTCGACCTGAACGACCGGAAGCAGCATTCCATCGGTCAGATCCTCGGCAGTGCTTTCAAGAGCTTTCTCGTGATGATCTCGCTGACGGCGATCCTCACGTTCAGCATCACGCTGTGCAATGTGCTGATCCAGCAGGTGAGCTACGTATTCGATCAGGGGAACACGCTTGCAAAGCAGCAGGAGATCGTTTTTACGGACGAACAGTATGCCACCATGGCACGAATACTGAATACCATCGGCAATTATTCACTGAACCCGGGCTATTCCCAGCGCTATAATATGAATACCTGCTACAATGAGATCCGGATGGATCTGCTGTATCTGCAGCAGCAGGGCGTATTCGACCTGCAATATCCGGAAGTAGATGAAGAAGGAAAAGCGAACCCAACCTGGCAAAGCGCGCTGGAAAAGCTGATGCTTGCGAACGATCCGAATCATGAGCTGAAAGTCGACGTTCTGTACAGCGAAGTCAATCAGGCGATGGAGGAGATCATCTCCTATATCCGCTATGATGCCGAGTTTTATCCGATTTCGGAATATAAGAATAAATACGCTTCGGCTTCCTCCGTGCCGCTGGACCGGGTGCTGTTCCTTTCCGGTACCATGGACAGTGCACGCAATAATTACTACAATCAGAATCCGGGCATGGACGATGGCCTCCGCGGCGCGTTTTATATCGGAGAAGAGAAGAGCATTTATTCGAAAAAGGACGTGGAATCCGCGTTCAACATCGGGATCGGCGGCATTAACTATCTCATGATCTGGTTCGGCTGGTACTGGGTCATGAAGAACCTCGTCCGCTGCATCCTCAGCTGCGTTGCACGAATCATCAATGTGGTCGGCCTTTACATCGTGGCGCCGCCGATCGCTGCGGTCATGCCGCTGGATGACGGGCAGAAGTTCAAGGAATGGACGACCGCGATCATCATCCAGATGGTCGGTATTTTCGGCAGCATCATTCCCATGCGTCTGGTGATGATGTTCCTGCCCATCGTGATGGACAGCAAGCTCGTCCTTGTTTCGTCCCCGGTCATCAATCTGTTTGCCAAGGTCGTTCTGCTGTACGGTATGATGGAAGCTGTCGGCCGGTTCGGCGGCATTCTCACCGGTATCCTTGCCAATAACGCCGGCGGCGAAGCACTCCGTGCGCTGGATTACAACGACAAGGCCGACAAGAAGTTCAGCCGTCTGGGCGGCAAATATCTGCCGTTCTCGACGGATGTTGACGACCCGAACGGCGACCGCAAGAGAGCTGAAAAGGACCGCAAAGAGGCAAAAGACGAAAAGAAGAAGCGGGAAGCGGAAAACAAGAAAAACAACCAGAGCCTGCAGACTTCTAACAGTAAGTCCGGTTCCGGCGGAAGCAGCAAGTCCTCTGAAGGCGGAGACAATAAGAATGAGTATATGACCGCCGACGATCTGCCGAATAACGAACAGGGACAGCAGCAGGGCGGAAACTCCAATGAGAACGAAGGGACGCCCACCAATCAGGGCAGCATCGGTACGAACGTGACCGACGGCAACGCGACAGAGGGGAACACGCAGCAGAACAGCGGGAATACCTCAAACGACGACCAGCTGCCCGAGAACCAGCAAGGCCAGCAAAGCAGTGAAGACGGCGAAGGCGGCGACAATAACGGAAATACATCCGGTGATCTGGCTGACAACCTTCAGAGCCTGCAGGGCGGCGACAACAACGGAAATACGTCCGGCGATCTGGCTGACAACCTTCAAAGCATGCAGGGCGGCGAAGGTGGCGAAGGCGGCGGTGAAGGCGGCGATTCGAACGGTCAGCTGCCTGAAAACCAGCAGAATCTGCAGAGTGAGCAGAACGGAAATCCCACTGTAGCGCCGCAGGGCGGTCTCGGTACGAACGGCGGTCAGGGCAGTAATGTGCCGAAGTCGGGCGGAACACAGACGCAGGGCGGCACCGGGAGGACTTCTTCCGGAACACAGCAGGGCGGCGGCCAGGGCGGGACGCAGGTCCCCAGAACGAGTCAGACCCAGCAGAGCGGCGGTACGAACGGGACGCAGCTTCCGAAAACGAACCAGTCCCAGCAGACGTCGCACAGAACCGTCGATGTCGGCACCCAGACGGACGTGACCGGAAGTACCGGGATGACCGGGGGCAGCAACCAGCAAAGCAGTGTGCCGAAAAATCAGAACAATGTCGGCAATACGCAGGAAGAGAGAAATTCCGGCGGCAACAACGGCAACGTCGGCAACAATCAGCAGGGGAATCCGTTCACGGTGGAACAGGGACCGTCCTTGAATTATCCGGCGCAATCCGGAACACCGAGTTTCTCCTATAACGATCTGGATACCGCTCAGAAACAGCAGATACTGGATAATCTCTTCGGAGCCGGAATGGTAAACGCTTCTACCGGAAAGCCCACGTATTCGGTTCTTAAAAAGACGGCGCCGAAGACGCGGAAGAAGAAAGAATGATTTGATCCGATCCTGATCATGTCGACAGGATCAACTTGCAGGAAGGCAGGGGAAAACAATGCGCCTGATACCCGGAAAATCCAAAGTTCAGGTCGAGCTCTTCAAGGGCGTTCGCATCGCCGATATCATACTCGGCGTGATCGCGGCTGCGCTCATCGTGCTGCTCATGGCCTCGACTGTTCCCGGAAAATTTTACATTGCGATGGGTGTGCTGCTCATCGCCGTGGCGCTGATCGTCCGGCTGGATACGGAGCCGAACTATCTGTATGTCCTGCACGTCCTGCGGTATTTCGGCTATCAGAAGCATTATACGCGCAGGATCTCTGAACGGGAGCTTCTGGATCTCGCGGAGGAGGAAGACACTGAGCTTCCGAAATCCAAGGACGAACAGAAGGCGCTGAAAAAACAGGCTTCCGCGGATCAGAAAGCGGCGAAGAAAGCACAGAAAGCCGAGTATAAGGCAGACGAAAAGATCCTGAAAAGCAAATCGGCGACAAAAGAGGAGAAAGACGCCATCTGGCTCAAGCGTGCCAATCAGAGCGCGGCAAAAAAGAAAGCCAAAAACAGCGTAAAAAGCAAAAGCGCGAAAAGCGGCGGACACGATATGAAGGATATCATCTCCTTCACCTCGATCCATGACAATCTGATCGACTACGACGGGAAGTATTTCGGCGCAGCGATCGAGATTCCGCCGGTGGAGTTCCGCTTCTTTTCTTCCTATCGACGGGATAACTCCATTGAAAATGGCCTTGGCAGAGTTCTTCGGGCTCTGCCGGCTAATTATGCTGCGAACATCGTGAAAATTGAACGCACGGCGGACTATGAAGCGTATCTCGACCGGGAATACGACAAGCTGGATACCCTGAAAACCGCTTATGAGAACGGCTTTTTCACGGAGGACGAGCTGAAAGCCCGCGTGGAGATCCTGTATGACCGCATCAATGACCTGCAGGATATGTGCGAGGACAGCCGCGTGGTCATGCCGTTTTACTACGTAGTCCTGTTTGATTCCGACCGGCATCAGCTGGCAAACGCGGTGCGCAATGCCGTGGATACGCTGAATAATGCGGAAATGGAAGCGCACCGTCTGAATACGAAGGAGCTGGCGGGTTTCCTGAAATACTCCAACCAGCTGGACTTTGACGAACGCGAGATCGAAAAGATCGACCCGAGCCAGTATGCCGATTGGGCCATGCCGAAATCGCTGCAGTTCAAATACCGAACGGTCGAAGTGAACGATATCATCACGCATCATATGCGCATCGTGAATTATCCTACCGTTGTGGGCGATGCGTGGCTTGCGGGCGTCATGTCCATGCCCGCTACCAAGGTCGTCGTCAAATGCACACCGATGGATTCCGTCAAAGCCGTGAAGGCCATCGACTTCTCGCTGCAGGAGCTGCGTGCGCAGTATCGCGCTACGGGCGTGGATTCCAAGCGGATCGAGCTGCAGGAGCATATCAATACCCTGAGTTCGCTGCTCTCCATGCTCCAGGGCGACAACGAGGTCCTGCTGCAGACCAGCGTGTATATCACCTGCTATGATATCAATCAGACGCTGTCGCTCAATGATGATCCTGAGCTCCGCCGTTCCTCGCTGGCAAATATCGCAAATCTGAAGCGCATGGTGCGCCGTCTGTATCAGGAGAGCGGTATGCGCCTGAACAACATGGATTTCGATCAGGTCCATGGCTTTATCGGCGCGCAGATCAGCGGGTGGGACCCGCTGCACAAAGAAGGGCGGGGCATCCCCAGCAATTCCGTCGCCGCAATGTACCCGTGGATCTTCGCGCATATTGCCGACAAGAACGGCATCAAGCTGGGCACGGCGGACGGGGTGCCGGTGTTTATCGACTTTTTCCGCCGCGATTCGGAGCGCGTCAACTCCAACATGGTCATCGTCGGTAAATCCGGTTCCGGTAAATCCTATGCCACCAAGAGCCTGCTGACGAATCTGGCGGCGGACAACAGCAAGATCTTCATTCTTGACCCCGAAAACGAATATACCGAGCTGGCGCAGAATCTGCACGGCAAATTCATCAACGTGGGCAATGCGCAGTATGGCCGCCTGAATCCCTTCCACATCATTACCGCGTTGGATGATGACGAGGACGGCAGCACCGTTTCCGGCAGTTACGCGACACACCTGCAGTTTTTGGAAGAGTTTTTCCGTCAGATCCTGCCGGATTGCGACAAGGACGCGATGGAATATCTCAACTCCATCATCGACCGGATGTATACCAATATGGGCATCACGGCGGATACGGATCTGAGCCAGCTCAGACCGGAGGACTACCCGGTATTTGACGATCTGTATGACGCGATCCTGACGGAGTTCCAGTCGACGGATAACGCCTATATCCGCACCATGCTCCGCACACTCATGAACTACATTGCGAAGTTCTCCGCGGGCGGGCGCAACTCGAATATCTGGAACGGGCCGTCCACCGTCACCACGGAAGAAAACTTCACGGTCTTCAACTTCCAGAGCCTGCTCGCCAACCGGAACGGTACGATCGCCAATGCGCAGATGCTGCTCGTGCTGAAATACATCGATAACGAGATCATCAAGAACCGCGACTATAACCTGAAGTACCACGCAAACCGGAAAGTCGTCGTTGCGATCGATGAGGCGCACGTCTTTATTGATACGAAGTATCCCGCTGCGCTGGATTTTATGTACCAGCTGGCAAAGCGTATCCGTAAATACAACGGTATGCAGATCGTCATCACGCAGAATATCAAGGACTTTGTTGGCTCCGAGGAGATCGCCCGGAAGTCCACCGCCATCATCAATGCCTGCCAGTACAGCTTCATCTTCTCGCTGGCCCCCAATGATATGGACGATCTTTGCCGCCTCTATGAAAAGGCCGGCGGCATCAATGAAAACGAACAGGAGCAGATCGTATCCGCGCCCAGAGGCCAGGCGTTCACCGTCATGTCTCCGCAGAGCCGCAGTACGTTCAAGATCACGGTCCCTGAGGACGTGGTCGCCATGTTCGAGGATCACGGTTATATCTCCCGCTATTTCCGGGACGAGGACGGGGAAGCCGCATGGGAGGACTTTGTCGGCAATTCCCGCGCCGCGCACAATGCTTCCCGTATGTCGCACAGCAAAGCGGAGGAAGCGCCCGATGAACGGGAAACGGCGAAAAAGCACGTCACGTTCATGGAAGTCAGCGAGGAAGAAATGCTGGCACAGCAGAAGGCTCATGCTGCGAAGCCTTTGCCGAAAATCGAAAAGCTGGAGCTGCGTGAACCCGATGAATTCCCGGATATTCCGGATCTGCCGGAGGATCCGGAGGAGTTCCTGCTGCAGCAGAGCGAACGGAACGTGGCAGCAGCATCGCAGGCGCCGGCAGCGGAGATCTCCACTCCTGTTCCGCAGCCGATCCAGCAGCCGGTACAGCAGCCGATCCCGCAGGTCGTCGTTCAGGCGCCGCCTTCTTCCGGACGAACGGAAGAACTGCTCAGCGAACTGCTCACCAAGTTCAGCTATGACAGTATGGTGGAGGAGATCCGCCGCTCTGTCCGTACCGAGCTTGAAAAAGAGATGTCCGTACGGGCGCCGCAGGCAGCAAGCGCGCTTGCCGAACTTCCGGAGCAGGATGATTTCGAGGACGATACCGGTTCGGTGGCGCTGGGCAGCATTTTCAACGAGGACGCACTGGCGGAAGCCGCTCGACTCGACAGCGAAGAATATTCGGACGAATCGTATTCGGACTTTGGGGACGATTCCGACGATTCGGATACGGATGATGAAGACGGGTTTGATATCATGGCGCTGCTGGCAACGGAGGCGGAGCGGCTTGGTTCGATCTCGCCCATTGAGATGATGGAGACCTATGACGAGACGGTCATCACCGTCACGCTGGAAGAACTGATCCTATACAATAAGACGCATTGAAATTTCGATTTATCAGGAGGATAAAATTATGACGATCAAACTGGTCAACCGCGGTACGGAAGGGGAACTCTTTCTGGAGGGACGGCTGGACTCTCACTCCGCGCCGGAAGCGGAAGAAATTTTCGTTGACATGGCTTCCCGTTTTGAAACGGTGATCCTGAATATGTCCGGTCTGGAATACGTTTCTTCCGCCGGTCTCCGCATTATCAAAAATCTGCACATCGCCATGAACAGGCGCGGCGGCAGCCTGACGCTCCGCGGCGTTTCCAAGCTGGTCATGGAAGTGTTTGAAATGACCGGTTTTGCCGGGCTTCTGAAAATCGAAGAATGATCCCTCCGGCCGGGTAACCTTTTGCCGGTTCGGAACCTGTTTCAGATAGATATCCCGGAGTTTCTTTCGCATTCTGGAGGAACCTGCTTATGTTTCGGAAATTCGTTCTGCCTCGTATCGTGCATATTCATCGGCTGCATCAGCGGTTTTGGGCGCTGATGCTGTGCCTCTGCATCCTCGCACCGCTGTGCATCGCGCCATCCGCGATGGCAGGCGACGGCGATGAGCAGATTGACAGCGCTGCAGACCTTTCGAATACCTACCTTCTCCGCGTCGATACCGGCATCGCATCCGGCGAAAACGTGCTGTATCTCGCGGTACGCTATCGGGACGAAAACGGCGTTACCCGCACGGAACTGATCTTCCCGCACAGCGGTTCTCTGACCGATTCGTTCCGCACAGCAGCGGCGATATCGACGCCGGAAGACAGACTGTCGAGCGTTGAAAAATCGGCGCATTATACTGTTCCCGACTGGTCTGAACGGGACGGGCTGGAAGCAAAATCGCATGACGAGTATCTGTTCAAGACTTACTATGACTTGGGGCAACTTGTCAGCATCGACGTTTATCAGCGGTATGTGAACGGCACTTCCTCGAACGGCTGGTCCTGCTCTGGAATGGAGCTTTTCCGCGTGAATCATCTCTATGGTCTGGAGATGAGCGGTTATTACTCCTCGAATTACTACATCGACTTCGATGGAGAAGCGCTTTGGTCTTATGCCGGCGAATCGTCGATGGAGTTTACGATCGGACGGAGCGATGAGGTCTACCATATCGGGACGGAAAAGGGCGCGAGTGAATACGTGCTGACCAATGCGCGGGGCAGCTATTATACCACGCATGATGATTTTGAATACGTTTTTGAGATCGATATTGCCGACGTTTACGAATACGGCTCTGAGAAGTTTGCTACCCCAATAGATGACGAGATGCCGTCGCTCAGCGTGATTTCCATTCTGGAATTTCTGGATCTGCGGCTGACGTATCTGGATAAGTCCGGTTCCCAGCAAACGGTGGACCTGCCGGTCATCAGCAGCGCGGTCGCATGGGGAATGCAGCATGGATATCTTGATAAGAAGACAGTTCTGCCCGGCTTTGCACAGGAGGGCGACCGTATCGTATTTTCGGGAAAACTGCCCGGATTCGTTTCGCTGAAGAAATGCACTCTGATCTATCACACGGAGGCCGGGGAGCAAGCGGGCGTCATTCGCCTGAAAGATCAGGATTTCGTGTGGGATGCCATCACATACGATGAACCGGAAACGGATTTTCCGTCGCTGCAGGATGACCCGATCCGCGTGACCGGTATCAAGATCTATCGCTTTAGCGGAGTCCAGCAGATGAAAGCGGCTATTAAAACGGCTGATCAAAAAGCGCGAGATAATAGCGATATGCATTATCAGATAGATGCAAATCCGATCTATTTCTTCTGCTCGGAGGACGAGCGCGGCGCGACGGTCTCCACAAGCATCAACGGCAGCGACTTCAAGCTGAACGCATACGGAGAAAACAACAAGAAAACCGAACCGACTCCCTTGCTTGGGCACCGTTATATCGCGGAGATCACCGTGGACGATATGGAAGCAGCGTCGACCGCTGCGGATATGACGGTCGTATTTGATTACAAATCGTCCGACAACGGGGCGACTAAGTACAGCAAGCCCATCTCCCTGCGGGATGCTGTTCAGGAGTTTTACGGATACTGGCCCGGTACGCACGGTGAATATGCCTATTCCTATGCCACCACAGCCGGAAACACCTTTGCGTTTTATGTAGATATCGAAGACGTAGCCGAGTTTACCGGCGTTCGTTTTAACATGGATAGTTCGGACGCGGATGACTTCCAGTTCAAATGCATCACGATTTATAAACCGGAATGGGTCGGACAGCGAGCCGTTACATGGCTTCATCACGTTTCCAACGGGAACATGACTGACCGTATCTTCTCCCGTGACTTTGACAGGGAATGGCCGATGCGGCAATACGGAAGCGTTGAAGAAGAGAAACCGGGAGAACCGCCGATCTATATTAACGGCGAATCTTCTGACGCTGATGAAAAGCACATCGACTTTGATCCCACCAGCGGCGGAGGCGGCGGTGGTGGTGGCGGCGGCTCCGGCGGCGGTGGAGGTTCCGGCGGAGGCGGCGGCAACAACACGCCCAACTGGAATGAGCTGAAATATTCCATGTCCTTCAAAGAAGCAAAGATGGATTTTGGCTTTACAAAGAGCCGCTGCACCTATGACGTAAAAGTCAAGGTCGCCGGAAATAACGATCCGGATGCCGTGGATGATTCCGGTTCCAGCAACCTGTTCTATTTCCAGCTCATCTTCGCTTCCGGCACCAGCAGCTACGTGCTTGCCAACCAACAGCTCTCTGCTGACGGTTTCCGTGCCGGACAGACGGAGACCTTCAAGATCATGACGAATCAGGATTACGGCGACCTGACGGCGATCCGTATCCTGCCGGATGATATGAGTGAAACCAATAAGAGCGATATCTTCGATAAGCTGAATATCGAACGGATCGAGGTCACGAAGGAATCCTCTGGGCGTTCTTCTTATACGTGGGTCGCGGATAACGTAGGCTGGATTGAGATCGATTTCCGCGACAGCGGGGAACAGAACACCACGAACGGTCAGGAAGGCCGAACCGCAAGTCAGATCTCCCGCGATATCCTCATCACGGAACAGGGCTACAGTATGAACATCATGTTCGTCATCTCCAACGGTTACTATGACTGCGATCCCAAACACCCCGAGAAGGGCGCTTATGAACAGATGCAGGGCAGCGTCACGGCGACGATCGACTACTATGACAGTCATCAGAAGCTGCAGCATGAAAACGTGGATATCATCAGCGCCATGTATAGCTACGATGGCAAAAAGCCCGTCTATTCTGACAGTAACTATTTTTCCGGCAGCGGGGACGGCAAAGAGATCAACTGTGCGCTCAGCAATCCGGAGCTGATGCTTCGGGGCGGAACGGATGACCGTTTCTTCGTCACGCTTCATGATGTGTCTGAACTGAAGAGCATTGAGATCCATCCCAGAGGTACCGTTTCGACCTATTGGAAGATCTGCAATATCTCCGCATGGCTGGTCGATTCCGAAGGCTCGCTCAGATTGAACCAGGCAGGTGAGTATCAGCGGCATTCTGCGGATGAAATGCAGCTTATCGACAATGTCACGGAGCAGAATATCAAACTGAACATCACAAGCGACGGCGCCGAGCAGCCAAAGATGTTCAACTTCACCGGCAGCAAGATAACGATCGAGAACGAGGGGGACAATTGGGAAACACACATCGAACGGAACCCGACCGGTGATAATGACAGCGTCAATATCTATGTCCACCTGTTTGACGATGGAAATCTGCCCAAGTTCGATCAATTTGATCTGAACGCCACGATGACGTACAAGGACAGTATCCATAGCAACCCGTTGGATCTGAAAATTCGCCCGCTGTCTGAATCCAGCAAGGATAAGCTCTTCTACGCAGAAGGCATCCGTACGCCCGCGTTGATCAGAGTTGATTCTCTGGCGATCAGCATGAACAGCGCCAATAACTATGATGTCATGGTTGACTATGCCCTGATCCAGCACGTACGCTCCGGCGTCATCGTGGAGTCTTACTTTGTCGACTATGGCAAAAAGAGTCTCCAGTTCCTGACGCAGAGCGCAAAACCGTCGCTGCTGGATGCGAGCTCGCTGGCAGAGAAGCAGGTCGTGACCCTGTTCTTCGGCGACGGAACGCTGGAACGCGATCTGACACCGGAGAAGGTCGACGTGGCTGTCGCGCTGCGGTATAAGTCGGAAAATGACATTTCCAACAAAGACTACACGAGCCCGTATCATTTCCTGACGGACGCACAAGCGGACGACGGAAGCATCGTCTTCAAAAAGGTCGCAAACGGACTGATCGCAACGGTCACCTTCAATGAACCCTTTGTGAAGGAGATCACGGGCGTCACGCTGGCGACTCAGGGCGGTGTGACCGCTTCCGTGGATGGCGTCATCGTCGAGCATTATCAGGGAGCGGTTCCGACCGAGCAGAAACTGCTGAAGTGGTATGATTTCGCTTCCTATGAAACGCTGAGCCGCGTACCGCGCACCATCACTCCCACAGATACCAACGTCATGCCCGTAGAGATTGAGATCGTGACGGGAGAAAGCCGGGAGGATATCGACACCGGTACGGATGGGCCGATCAGCATGACGATCAACTACATGAGCGAGGTCGGCAGCATCAGCAAGCAGCGCATCATCGACGATATCAACGACTATCTGGTCAGCGGCAGCTTTGCGGCCGGTGATACGGCAAAGCTGAACTTCCTCCTGAAGGACGTGAGCAGCATTCGGAGCATCACGCTGGAACCGTATTCGAAGGACGTGAACACCACCGAGGTGTGGGTGCTGGACACCCTCAAGGTCCGCATGAACAGAGAAAGTGTGATCAGTTCCGTTGAACGCAAGCCGAATGCAACCATTGTCGAGGGCGCCGGAAAGAGCATCAACCTCAGCGACATCGTGATCACGACCACCACAGCGTTCTATAACAGCAAGGTGGAGCAGCAGAACACCATCAACGGCGAACCCAACGGGACCACCAGCGCGCTGATCTATTCCGGTGACAGCGTGAAGGTAAAGGTCAGCCTGCAGGGCTCTCTGGAGGATTACGGTTATCTGGTGAGCGCGGAGCTTGTCGACGGTGACGCGACCACGACGGTCGGGTTCTATGAACAAACCGGCAATACGATCGTCTTTACGCCGCCCGCCAACGCAACCGGCGCGCCAATCCTTTACCGGCTGATATTCAGCTCTGAGGAATCTCCCGAGACGAAGGCTGTCGTGGAGGTAAAGGTGGATTCCGAGCCGGTCGTGATTGATACAAATACCACCGAAAACGGGAATTCCAAAAACGGCTCCACTGAAAACGGAAATACCGAAAACGGCTCCACTGAAAACGGGAATACCGAAAACGGCTCTACTGAAAACGGGAATACCGAAAACGGCACCACTGAGAACGGAAATACCGAAAGCGGCGGCACTGAAAACGGGAATACCGAAAACGGCTCCACTGAAAACGGGAATACCGAAAACGGTTCCACTGAAAACGGGAATACCGAAAGCGGCGGCACTGAAAACGGGAATACCGAAAGCGGCACCACCGACAACGGGAACGCCGGAACCGGTAATGCGGACAACGGGAACACCGGAACCGGTACCACCGACAACGGAAACACAACAGACAGCAGCGAACCTGCGGCGTAAACCGGGATAACTGCTGACACAGAGCGCATGATCCTGCCTCCTGAACGGGGCAGGATCGTGCGGCAAGTAAAATGCATCCTTATCTGGAGGAATATCCGTGAAGAAAAAACTGCTGATCGTTGGCGGCTCGATCGTAGCGCTGCTGCTCATACTCCTTGTGATACTGCTCCTCGTCGGCGGCAGCGATGAAAAACTGACGAATCCGGATCTGGACTCCCGTTATCCCTATCAGCTATTCCAGACAAAAGAGGGACTTCGTGTCGTCATTGAGGGCGGGGAAACGGGCTGCAGCTGGAATGCCGGAACCTCGGACGCTTTTGTCGTCTATCCCGCTTCCGAAAAGAAGAACGCAAAACGGGAAACCTTCCTGCTTCGCGCTATGACGCCCGGTTCCGCAACCGTTACGTTTACGCTTGTAAACGACGAAAACTTCTATGACGTGGTATACCAGATCTTCGTAGAAGCCACTGTCAGAGAAAGCGGCGCCACACTTGTCAGCTGCAGCCATGCCGATATCGGCGGTATGGTCCTCAGCGATGACGGACGGTATCTGATCGCGCAGCAGAACAGCAATGAATTTCTCGTAGCGGTCCGCTCGGAAGAAGATACGGAGTGGATGGCTTCGACCACGACCGGCGCGGCAAGTATGCAGCCTTATGAGACCGGCAAGCAGTTACTGCCTGACGCAGCGGGAACTGCGGAGAACGCTTCCGAAGATACGGCGGAGGATGCCATCAAAATCGCGGCGGAAAACGTGTTCCGCATTGTGATTTCAGACGTCAGCGTCCGGAGTACCGCCGAGGTCCTCGACCGCAGCAGCAGGGAAGCGATCCGGCTGGAATTTGCGCCCGGTGAGCAGGGCATCACGCTGGAATCCCATGGTTTCTTCTATTCGGATGAAAACGCTCCGACGCATACCTGGCAGCTGCCGGAAGAGGCGGAGCTGATGATGACGCAGAATGCCAGTTATATGTCTCAGGTGAGCGGAGAAATTGCCGAAACGGAGTTTTCCTTCTTCCGGCTGGGCGCTGAGAGCATGATGCTTTACCGCTCCGAACAGCTCACCCGCGAGGATTTCTGCAAGACCATTTATGACGAAAGCGTGGCAGCCGGCGATCCCGGCGCCGGCGAACGGGACGGTGTGCTGTACTGCCTGTATGAAGGCAAGGCGATCGCCGCGTGGGATGCCGGCGGAATGGGATATTTCCTGATCGGCGGCGATTCGATGGATATCGCTTCGCTGGAGGAGACCGTCGCAGCGCTGCGTGAGGCATCCAAATGAGCAAGGATTTTCGCAGGTCTGAGATCCGGCGTATTCTGCTTGGGTATATCGACTTTGATGCGGATGGGAGACTGATCGCTGCCGAACGGAGCGATCGGATCCGCACCTTCGGGACCTTCAATGGAACTGCCGTGGCCCGGATTTTTGGCGTTTCCGTTCACAGCCGTTATTATGCGTTTACAAAGAAAAAGGCGGAGATCGAAGCGAACTGCCTGCAGGCGTTTCGCAGTATCGGGCGCTTGGTGCAGCTGGATTCTGCGGAAGATGTCCTGACGGTATTCTGCAGCCCTGTCTTTTTCAACCCTGCCGTGCTGACGGCTGAGATCCAGGGTGAGAAGCTGCTGGTCAGCGTCTATACCGCACGATCCCTGACCTCATGGCTGAATGCAAATCGTGCCTTCCGCCAGTGGCGCCGCCACATGCCTGCCGAATTGCGCGAAAAGGATGCCGCGGCGGAAAAATCCGGGAATACTCGGAAAAAGCGCCGTTCTGCAGCCGAACCAGAAAAGCGGAAAAAGTCGAAACGCCGTCAGGAAACGGATGCAGAAAACGCCGCGCCGGAGGAGAAAAAATAAACGACGATCCGGATCGCGTCAGGAGGGAATGCGAATGAAATCAATTCTGGTACCCGCTGATAATTCACAGCTGGAAGCAGTTCAGAGCTTCGTGGAAGCTGAACTGGAGCAGCAGGAATGCGCTATGAAAACGATGATGCAGATCAACATCGCTGTGGAGGAAGTGTTTGTGAATATCGCCTCCTATGCTTACCAGCCGGAGGTGGGTGAAGCTGAGATCCAGGTGGAAGTCTGCGAAGATCCGCTTCGCGTCGTGATCCAGTTTTTGGACAGTGGGAAACCCTTCGACCCGCTGGCAATGGAGGACGCCGATACCTCGCCGGAAGCGCTGCAGGAACGGATCGGCGGATTGGGGATCCTGATCGTGAAAAAGACCATGGATGCCGTCCGCTATTCCTACGAAAACGGCAAGAATATCCTGACCATCGTGAAAAATCTGTAATGCTCAGCCGAAAGCTGAAACCTTGAAAACACCAGACGTCGGAACCTCCGAAGTCTGGTGTTTCGCAAATGACCGGTTTTTTCATTCTGAAAGGAGTATGCCCATGCCCGGTAATAAAAGCGCAGTACGCCAATATCTGGAACGATATCTTGCCAGCTTCCGGAAGGAGCTTTCCGCGGCGTACGTGGAACGCTATTCTGCATTTCTCCATTCGCTGGAGAATCTGGTGGCGTTTACGGATTACCTGTATCAGGAGAACGGAAACGGCGGATATTTTGCCGTTTCAAAGGATGATTATGACCGCATCGTTGCGCTTTATCAGGACGCTGCGTCGCAGTGCGACGCCTTCCTTCGCGCAGAGTACCCTGCGGATGGGCGCGGCGGGCCGGATGCGCCTGCTTCCGTGCGGAATATCCGTGCGGTGCTGGAGAACGATATACGATTCTTTTCCACGTTCGTCCCGGACGGGAATACCTCTTTCCCCGATGCGGTGGAACAGGCGCGCGGCTATGTTGTTGATCTGACAGACGTGGAGCATCCCGTCACCTATGGCGACGCGATGAGCACCCGCGTTCCCGTGAAGTTTACCGATGCAAACGGAAACGAGGTGGAGGGCTTCTTCACGTCCGAGACCCGACTCAGCCTGACGCACGATTACCGGAAGATCATCAACGGGTTTCTGGATAAGCACCCGGAGCTGATGAATGAGGCCGGTGCGCTGTTGAAACCGGAAAATGAGAATCTCATTCTCGAACCGCTGCTGAAGGGCACACTGGATATGTCCCACCCGGATATTTCGGCGGAGCGCGGAAACGTGAATGATTACATGGAACTGCTGCCGCGTGAACTGGAGCAGTTCCTGAGCGGCGCGGGCAGAGGACTGCGGAGCGAGCTGGACACGTTTATCAGGACTTCGCTGCTGCTGATCGACCGCATCGGTATCGAAGACGATGCGCCCATCTCCGCTCGGAACAATGCCATGTCGGCGGTCGCCAATCTGCTGGGCATTCCGGAGGCGATCGCCCGTTCCAGCCCGATGAAGCTGCGGATGATGGAAAACGGGAAGGTGAAGCAGGTCAGCGGCACCTTTATGGCCAGAGCGCAGGGCGTCGATCTTGCGAAACTGGGCGATCTGCCGACAGAGTTCCGCATCCGGGTCAATTATGCACAGGATTTTCAGATGACGCCGGAGGCGCTGGAGTCCCTGGCGAAGCTCCAGCTGCTGGACTTTATCTGCCACAACGTAGACCGCCATGTACAGAACATGGCCTATGACCTCAGCTCCGATCCGACGCCTGTCCTGCGCGGGGTCCAGGGCTTTGATAACGACCTGTCCTTCGGCCGCCGGAACACCTCCGACGATGGCAATACCTACTGGGCGCCCTCCATTGACGAGCTGGGCGTGATACCCGCCTCTCTCGCTGAATCCCTCGCCCACGTGGACGTGAATATGCTCACCACGGCGCTGCGCGGCTGCGGCCTGAGTCAGAATGAGATCGCGCTGACCGTGGAGCGCATCGACCTTGTGAACCGCCGCATTGCGGAAAGCGCCGAAGCCTCACGGAATATGGCCCCCGGCGAAGTAAAGTCCGGCGTGCTGCGGGTGGTGGAAAAGGACGGCTGGAAGGACTACGACGGAGCCGCGCTCGCGGGACTTTCGACCCCGCACAAAACGAACATTTTCCAGACAGTCAAGCTGGCAGCGCAGCTTGATGAATCGCGCAATACCGGCGTTTCCCATTATGAACGCGCCAGGAATGACGATCTGCCCATCGAGGCGTATTTCCGGAAACTGGAGGAAAAGACGCCCAATGCGCAGACGGGCGTACCCGACACGGTGCTGGATAAGGCGTGCGACCTGATCAGTATGGCCGATGACCTGACCAGCTTCGGCAGCTCCAATTTCAGCAGAGTGAGGGATTCCGTAATGGAGCTTCGGCGGGTAGTGAAGTCGGCGTGGAATGATCCCGACGGGAGAGCGCTGCACAACGCTGAGTTCTGCGCAAGATTCCAGACCGCGCTGGAGAACGTCCGCACCGCCGCCAGCACCTATCTCGTCAACAAAAAGCGGCGCAGCGGCCTTGTAGCGGAGAATCGGATCCGCGCCGTTTCGATCATCGCCTCCTTTGCGGAAAGGCAGTATACAGCCTTCCGGGAGGCTTCGGAAATGCAGGACGAACTGGATACCCGTGCGGCCCGGAGAGAGGAATACAAGCAGCAGGTGCGGAACGATCTGAACGCAGAGCACGAAGCACGCCGCAGCGGCAACCGGAACGCGGTCCGTCCGGCGCTTCAGCGTGCGCAGACGCAGATACGGGACGTTCAGACAGCCATGCCCGAAAACGGCCAGCGCTGGCAGCTCTGCGCCCGTGCGCTGGCAGCTCAGGAAGCACTGTATGATATGGCGGAATCACGGGGGGCGGAGCTGACGGCGGAGGAGCAGGTGCAGGCGCGAACGCATATGTCAACGCTGGTGGCCTATGATCTTGCACTCCGTGCAAAGGTCTTTGACATCCCGGATTTTGATGAGGCTGTGTTTCAACCGGATGAGCTCATCCGTTCGGTCAGCGATAACAGTGTTTTCAAGGCTGAGACCGCAGTGCTCAATAAGGATGTGCTGAAGAAATTCGTTGACCATAATTACCAGCGCAGAATGAATCAGAAGATCATCACAGTTGGCGGTCTGACCAAGACCGATGCGCCGAAACAGCGGGAAAACCCCGTCAGGGAAGCCGAACGGCAGGCAGGCCCCGTTCTGAACGGACCCGGGAAATAAGCTGAACGCGGCGGCCCTTTCACGGGGCCGCCGCTGCGAATATGCCTCGCCGAACGCGAAACGCTTCGGCAGACGAAATATGAACACGGAATCGAGTGAGCGAATGAGAAAAACAGCACACTTCCATCTGCCGGGCCTGTTTGAATTTACGGAGCTTTATCGCATTTTTCTGCCGCTCTGGCGGGAACACCGGGAGTATTTCCATGATTGGTGCGACATCCGCTCCATCTATGGCGCACCGGCGGACTGCATCTGGGGCGGCGGCCGTGTCGGCTTCGGAGACGACGATGCGGGGGAGGTCCTGTCCCTCATGCGGGAATACGGCATTTCGCCGCGTCTGACGTTTTCCAATTCGCTGCTGCTTGAGGAGCATCTGTCGGACGGAAAATGCAACCGGCTCTGTGCGATGGCCGAGAAAGCAGGCGGCGGCGTCATCGTTCATTCCGAACTGCTGCTGGACTATCTGAAACGGCAGTATCCGGGTCTGTATTTCGTTTCCTCCACCACGAAGGTGTTGACCGCGTTTGAGGATCTCCGGCGTGAGGTACAGCGGGACGATTTCCGGTTCGTCGTGCCGGATTTTCGTCTGAATAAGTCCTTTGCGGAGCTGAATACCCTGACCGACGGGGAAAAGGACAAGGTGGAGTTCCTCTGCAATGAATGCTGCTGGTTTGAATGCCATGACCGGAAGGCCTGCTACGAAAACGTCAGCCGCAAGTGCCTCGGAGAAGCCTGCGAAGATCATCGCTGCGTCGCGCCGGATGGGGACGAGGGCTACCGATTTTCCAAAGCGATGCGAAATCCGGGCTTTATCGGCATCGACGATATTCGGAATACTTACCTGCCCATGGGCTTCTCCAATTTCAAAATCGAGGGGCGCAGCCTCGGCAGCGCGGTGGTTCTGGAATTCCTGCTCTATTATCTGACGAAACCGGCCTATCAGCTCCATGTGCGTGAAACGGTCTATCTGGACAGTATGCTGGACCTGTTTTAGCGGCAGGAGCCTGTCCGGTTTATGGGACAGAGACGTGTGATAAGATGAGCGCAGAAAAAAACAGGAGGTACGCCATGCCGTTTGAAGTGCTTCGCAACGATATCACCCGCGTGAAAGCGGACGCCATCGTGAATACCGCGAACCCCCGTCCCGTCATCGGCTACGGCACGGATCGCGCCATCCATCAGCAGGCGGGCCAGGAACTTCTGGAGGCGCGGAAGCAGATCGGAGACATCAAGCCCGGTCATGCCGCGGCGACGCCTGCCTTCGGACTCCCGGCAAAATACGTCTTGCATACGGTGAGTCCTGCATGGCGCGGCGGACAGCAGGGGGAGGCGAAGCTGCTGCGACAGGCTTATGACGCGGCGCTGACGCTGGCTGCGGAACTGGGCTGCAGTTCCGTCGCGTTCCCGCTGATGGCCGCGGGAAGCTACGGTTTTCCAAAGGAACTTGCCCTGTCCACCGCGATCGGCGCGTTTACGGACTTCCTGCTGTCGCATCGGATGCATATCTATCTGGTCCTGTTTAACGGGCGGGCGTTTTCGCTGGCGGGCGGCCTGTTCCCGGAGGTGCGCAGCTATATCGACCATCACTATGTGGAGGAGCTGACCCGGCAGGAGTATCCGGCGGGGGAGCCGGAGGAGCGGATACGGCCGGAGGAAACTTTCCATGGGCTGTCGGCGATGCGCCCTGCGGATCAGGCGTGGAAACTGCAGCGGTCAGAGCTCCAAACCGCGAAGATCGCCGCCCCGGATGACCTTCAGGCGGCGCTGAAACAGAGCGGAGAGACGTTTTCGGCTGCGCTGCAGCGTCTTCTCCGGGAACGGAAGCTGAAGGATTCCGACGTATACCGCAGCTGCCAGATGAGCAGGCAGACCTTCAACAAGATCGTCAGCGGGAAATCCGCGAATCTGAAAAAAACCTCTGCGCTGCAGATCGCGCTGGGTCTGCGGCTGGATATCGCTGAGACGCGGGATCTGCTGGCAAAGGCGGGCTATTCCCTGAGCGAAAGCAGCGGCTTCGACCTGGCGGTGGAATATTTCATCCGCCACGGCGAATACAATCTGGTCAGGATCAATATCGCGCTGGCGGATAACGGACTGGAGCAGTTTTCCCTGAGCCTCTGAAACTGTCAACTGCCGGTTGACCGAAACACATACCTTTCCGTGTAGGATAAAGGCAGAACACAGGAAAGGAATGAAATTAGATGCTGGGTGCGATTTTGGGAGATATGATCGGCTCCCCGTATGAATTTGACCGGAACAATCTGAAAACGACGGAGTTTCCGCTGTTCTGCCCAAGATCCCGCTTTACGGACGATACGGTGATGACGGTCGCCGTATCTGCCGCGCTGCGGGAGACCATGGGACAGGATGATGAAAGCATCCGGGCGGCGCTGGTGCGGAAAATGCGGGAATTCGGTGCCCGCTACCCCCGTGCGGGCTACGGCGGGCGCTTCTATTCGTGGCTCATGTCCGACGATCCGAAGCCCTACAACAGCTATGGGAACGGGAGCGCCATGCGGGTCTCGTCCGTGGGCTGGCTCTATACCAAGCTGGAGGAAACCGTTCGCATCGCGGCGCTGACGGCGGAGGTCTCCCACGACCATCCGGAGGGCATCCGGGGCGCGGAGGCGGTCGCCGCAGCGATCTATCTTGCCCGCTGCGGAACGGAAAAACAGGGCATCAAGCGCTTTATCGAACAGGCCTACGGCTATGATCTGGATACCACGCTGGATGAGATCCGCCCGACCTACCGCTTCGACGTATCCTGTCAGGGCAGCGTACCGCAGGCGATCCGCGCCTTTCTGGAGGGCAGCGACTATGAAAGCACCGTGCGCCTCGCGGTCTCCATCGGCGGCGACAGCGACACCATCGCCTGCATCGCCGGGAGCATCGCGGAGGCCTGCTACGGCATCCCGGAAGCGATGGAGGCGGAGGGGCTGCGCCGGCTGCGGCAGCAGAGCGAAGAACTGTATGCGCAGGTCGTGGAGATGCGTCAGTTCTGCCGGGAACGGGTCGGCGAACCGGAGGATCGGATGCAGGATGCGCTGCGCGTTTCGCCCTATACCACCGGTTATCCTGCCGTGGAGGCGGCCATGGAGAATTACGGCCTGCCGGGCGGCGAACAGAACGTGATACCCATCCTCAGCGCGCTGATCAAAGCGATGGACGAGGGAATGGAGATCATTCTTCCGGTCATCTTCCCGGAAGGATTCTGCGGAAAGGAGCTGTCCGAACCGGAAGGCGGAAACGCCGTCAGCGGAGAAATGCAGCTGCATGAAAAGGCGGAGATGCCAGTGCAGATCCAGCATCTGGACGCGGGAGACGGAAAATACTGGCTGCCGGTCTTCACGAACCAGCAGGAGATCGAAAAAGGCGAACCCACCTCCATGCTGCCGCAGCTGCTGCGTCAAACGCTGGAAGAGGCGCAGAAATGGGAAAACTGCGCGGGCGTGGTCATCAATCCCTTCGGCGCGTATTTCCAGATCGCCAAAGAGGGGATCCCCACACTGCTGGAGGGAAAGCCGCGCAGCAGCATCACGGTCCTGCAGACGGATATCGCGAAGGTGAACGCGGACGCGGTCGTCGATCCCGCGCGGCACGACCTGAGCGGCGCCGGGGGCGGCGTGGACCGCGCCATCCACCGGGCGGCAGGCCCTGAGCTGAAGGCGGCCTGCGCGAAGCTGGGGAGATGCGAGACCGGTGGCGCGAAGATCACAAAGGGGTACGCACTGCCTGCGCGCTTCGTTATCCACATCGTTCCACCCCGGGCTGCCGCCGTCAAAAACGAAGAATCTGCGAACCGCTTCATGCGGAAGCTGCGCGATTGCTATCGGAACGTGCTGGAGCTTGCGCGGCTGCGGGGATTGCACAGCATCGCATTCCCCTGTATCTGTGCCGGGAAAAGCGGGCTGGACGCGGAGATCGCAGCGAAGCTGGCGCTGGAAAACGTTGCGCAGTGGCTGGATGAGAATCCGGATCACGCGATGGCCGTCTATTTCTGCTGCCAGAGCGAGGAAACGGCCGACCTGTTCCGGAAATATCTGCTGCCGGGAAGGATGCCCACGCAGGACGAGCCGGACCTGCAAGCGGGCGTTGATGCCTACCGGAAGGGTGACTACGAGACCGCAGTAATGTATTATCGCCGCAGCGCCGATGCGGGGAACGTCACCGCGCTGAGCGATCTCGGGTACTGCTATTATTACGGGCGGAGTATCCCGGTCGATAAAGAACGTGCGCGGGATTGTTGGGAAGCGGCTGCGGTGCTCGGCGACGTCTGCGCCATCTATAAGCTGGGGGATCTGCATCGAAACGGCGATCTGCCGGTGAACGAGCGGCTGGCAAGGATGTATTATGAGCTTGCTTATCGGCGTGCGAAAGAAACGAGAGACCCCGAATGTTATCCGGATGCCTGTCTCCGGGTGCTGAAATACTGCCCGGACGTGATTCCTGCAGGGGAGCGGCGTAGCGTGAGCGAGGAGATCGTTCAGATGCTGGAAAAGCGCATCGCGGAAGGGGACACGCTTTCCGACGGCGTACTGGAAGAAGCACGGCAGATCCGGGACAGGCTGCGGGAAGAAGAACGGTAAACGAAAACGCTGTCATACACAAAAGAGGCAGCCCCCAGTTGCGGGAACTGCCTCCATTTTCATATTGTTGATTTTGGGGCTGTACCGGCTGATCGGTTTATTCTTCCGCTTCCGGAGCAGCTTCGGGAATTTCGGTCTCTTCTTCGGCAGCAGGAACTTCTTCGATCTCGACTTCGATCTCCGCCTCGGGGACCGCTTCGTTTTCGGCTTCCTCAGCCTCAGGCGCCGCTTCTTCGCCGTCGGGACGGAAGGCCTTGCTGATCTCCAGATAAGCGTCCGCTGTCTTGACGAGCTCGTTGATCGCTGCATCGCACATATCAAAGAGCGCGTTGTCATGCGCTTCCAGCGCAGCGGAAACCTTCTCGGTGTAGTCGCTCATCGCGGCTTCGACGGAAACACCTTCCGTGCCGACAGCCAGCTCATACGCCGTCATATACTGCCCAAGTTCCGCTTCAAAGCTGTCGTAACTGCTGCTCACGGCTTCTTTATAGGCATCCATCTGCGCATGGGCTGCGTCCTTAAAGCGCTCATAGAGCTTACGGCCTTCCTTGCCGCAGCCTTTCAGGCTCTCGGCCAGCTGATCCTTCTTCTCGCCGTAGGTTCCCTTTAATCTTGCCATGTCCATCGCGACGGCCTCGGCCTCGGCTTTCTGGATGTTCAGATAGACCTTGCCCAGCTGCTCCTGCGTTTCATCGCTCACGCCGAAGCGCTCACTGAAATTCTCAAAAACGCTCTTCTTGAGATGCTTGCGGAATTTCTTCTTGGACAGGGATTCCCGGTCCTGCTTCATGGCAATGCTGATGGCGGTATCAGCAGGCTTGACCTTTTTGCCGCTTTCGGTGCTGTCCTCTTTGCTCTCCGGCATGCCCAGCTCCTCCACCAGCTTCTCGCGGTAGCCCAGGAGCT
Source organism: Oscillospiraceae bacterium (assembly GCA_045628925.1). GTDB lineage: Bacteria > Bacillota > Clostridia > Oscillospirales > Oscillospiraceae > UBA1774. Next base: position 48,333 of record JAZQQF010000177.1, read on the forward strand.
TTGCCATCTCGTCGTCATCGAGAACGGGCCACTGGGGATCCATGTTTTTCAGTTCCTCCAGCACGATGCGGGAGATGACCAGTCTTGCATACCACTTATGGTCGGCGGGAACCACGTACCACGGCGTATTCTTCCGGGCCGTGCGGTTGATGGCGGTCTCGTAGGCCTCCATATAATCATCCCAGTAGGCGCGCTCGTCAATGTCGCTGGAGGAGAACTTCCAGTTTTTCTTGGGCGTATCGATGCGGGAAATGAAGCGGCTGGCCTGCTCGTCCTTGCTCACGTTCAGGAAGATCTTCACCACGCGGATGCTGTTTTCCCACAGGTACTTTTCAAAATTGCGGATCTGCTCATACCGCTTGTCAATCATCGTGTCCAGATCGATGCGGTCGGCATAGCGGTTCTTCCTGTAGATCTCGTGGACCTTCTGCACCAGCACATCCTCATAATAGCTGCGGTTGAAGATGCTGATGGAGCCTTTTTCCGGGATCGCGTCCCAGAAGCGCCAGAGAAAATCATGGCGGTTTTCCTCGGAGCTGGGGACCTTGAAGCTGTGCTCCGAAACGCCCTGCGGACTCAGGCAGGAGAGAACGGCGCGGACGGCTCCGTCCTTACCGGCGGCATCCATCGCCTGGAAAACGAAGATGATGCCTTCCTTCTGTTCGGCGAACAGACGCTGCTGATACTCGTTGATCTTCTCCAGATTGCCGACAAATTCGTCGATGGCTTCGTGGCGCTCTTTGAATTCACCGGTGTCGCCGCAGTCGAAACTCTTGATGCGGAACGGCTTCGAGCCGTCGTATCTGTAATTGCGCATAGTGTCCTCCCAATATATGATTGATTCTATGTAATCGTTTTCATTTCAGAATACCGCTGCGGGCTGCAAATGTCAACAGATTTCTCAAATTCTGGTATTGGAGTGAACCAAAAGCGACTGAGAAAACGCTTTTTACAGAAAAATCCTGCTTTTCATAGACAGCGCGCCCTCGCTTTGCTATAATCTCCCCAAATACAGATACCGGCACAGCCGGGAAAGGAGAACCGATGGAAGAAACGAAAACCGTCATGGCGGAAAACGGACAGCCTACCTTTGAGGGACTCAGCCAGTATTGCCCGCCGCACTGCTTTGAACTGCAGGGCCGGGAACTGCTCATCTGCATGGACAGCGGCTATGATTACACAGTGAAGTTTGACCGGGAGACCGTCACATGGGGCAAGGTCGGGGAGCAGCAGCGGACGGACGAATACGACTGCCTGAAAGCGGAGGATCAGACCTTTTTCGTGAATGCGGAGATCCCGGGCATTACGCCCCGGCTGGGGCTGACGCTCATCCTCGACGATGAGAACGCGCTGGTGACCGTGATCGAGGGCAGACAGGGAATGAATCCCAAGTACCCGTATCTGGTGGAGATCCACGCCCATTTCGGCGCGGTGCAGCTGGAAGGGAAACCGCTGAACGAAAAACGCCATGGCTATACCACCGACCTGATCGGAAAGGCCGCGCTTTGGACCTATTCTCCCACGTTTGACATCGTTCATGCCTATACCTCCGAGCGGTATTACAACGTGACGACCCTGCCCAAAGGCGGCGCGCCCACGCCGGAGGAGATGGAATCGGCCAAGGCGCTGATGGAATCCTTCAGGGGCTATAAGGACCCCACGGAGCCTGCCCTGTATATCCGCATCAAGGAGGGCATCTACGTGTTCGCCTTCGCGGAGCAGAATCTGGAGAAGTTCACCGGACCCAAGACCCGGGGCAACAGCCTCGCCTTCCTGATGAACTTCAAGCGGATGTACGACGTGGGCCGCAGTTTCGGAACGAACGCCCAGCAGCAGCCGGAGAACTACTGCTTCGGCGCATACGGAAAGCTGATCCCCATGCCGGAGCAGTTCAAAAATCTGAAAAGTGCATATTTCGTGTAAAAGAAACGGGCCGTCCCATTCGTGACAGCCCGATAAGGAAGTTTTTCGGAACGTGGATTTTGTACGGCAAAATCCGATGCTCGTTAGAAATGTGGACAAACTGAAATTTGCGGAGAATATGAAATAATGGAGTTTTCGGAATTGATAAAAAGCAGATTTTCTGTCAGAGAATTTGCGGACCGGAAGGTCGAAAGAGAAGTGATAGAAAAGATCCTGAAGGCCAGTCAGACGGCCCCTACAGCCTGCAACCGCCAGCCACAGAGGATTTTTGTGATTGAATCTAAAGAGGGCTTGGCAAAATTCAGAAAATGCACAAGATCTCACTTTTATGCGCCTTTAGCTATCCTGGTCTGCTTTGACAGGGATGAATGCTGGAAGCGAGAGTATGACGGCAAGTCGTCCGGGGATATAGACGCTTCGATTGTATGCACACATATGATGCTTGAAGCCTCCGATCTTGGTGTGGGTTCTACTTGGGTCATGCATTATATTCCGGAAGCTGTAAAAGCAGAGTTTGAGTTGCCGGATAATCTGGAATCCGTTGCATTATTAGTTATGGGCTATCCCAAAGAAGGGGTAACACCGAGTCCTTTACATTACGAGACGAAGCCTTTAGCGGATATAGTTGAGTTTTTATAAGAAAAGACTTACGTGCGATGATTTCCGCTTGCCGAACATAATAAAGAATCCGCCGAAGAAAATGTCTCTTTGGCGGATTCTTTTATTCAAAATACTTCCTTATGTGGCTGTGACATTCGGGACGGCCCGGATTTTTTGATTACACCATGTAGGGGCAGGGATCGGTGAAGAGATTTTCTTCCACTTCCACAGGCTCGGCGTATTTGCCGATCATGCAGAAGATCTCGCCGTCGGGGCTGCCCTCGCGGGTCATGGTGCCGTAGCCGCGGCCGACGGAGTACATCCGCTTCCAGTTGTCGAGGAAGAGGAGCGTATCGCTGCGGAAGCCCATCTTCGCGCCGAGGATCTTTTCCATGTTCTGCTCGGTGCAGCTGTTGACATACATGCCTTCCTTGATCTTCACATAGTCGCAGGGCTCATCGGAACCGGGCAGCGCGTGCATCATGCTGCTGATGGAGCTGGTGCCGGCCTGATTGGCATAACGGATGCGGTACCAGTTGGGGTTATTGTAAACGTGGGTGGTAGCCATGGCATGGCCATAGTGCCAGCGGACGCTGGTGCCGGCCACGTCATCGGTGAAGCCGTGACGGCGCAGATCGGTATGCTCCTTGCCCTCTTCCTTGATGTAACCGAAGCCCCAGTGGCTGTCGATCAGGTAGGGGTAATAGGGGTTCTCGCCAACGCTGCAGCGCAGGAAGGTCACGAGGCCCTGCTCTTCGTCGATGATGAAGGTGTGGTTGGCGCGGGGATCCTTGACGCAGTAGGTCAGCAGGTAGGTGTAATCATCGGCCTTGCGGACTTCATAGCGCTCGGCTTCGCCGGAATATTTGCCGCTGCGGATGCTCCAGGTGAGCTTTTCACGGTCGATCAGCTCCAGATGGATGTCGCCGGATTCCTTACCGGTGTCGATCACAAAGTCGAACGTACGGCCGGCAAGCTCGAAGCAGCGGGGGGGAGTGAACTGGGAGATGGAATTTCTGGCCGCAATGGGGCCGAATTTCTCAGCGAGATTCATTTTCATACCTCCGTTTTATTTATATTTTGGTCATAGTGTACTTTCTTTTTTCCGGAAAGTCAATGAAAAAGATTCGATTTGCACAAGAAAAGTCCCGGCATAGAATCCCTGAAAACAGCACTTGCCGAATCCGGCCGAAATTGCTATAATCAAAGCCATGTATTCCCCCTTGAAAAGAAAAGGAGTATCGAAATTGAGCAGATTAGACTTGAATGCTTCGATCCCGGCACGGGAAGCGGTCGAGCATCTCTATCGGGATCTGGCGCGGCGCATCGAAGCAAGCCCCGCCGGTCTCTGCCCGGTGGAGCTGACGCTGAACTTCGTGCGCATGAGCCATGCCCAGTCCTGCGGAAAATGCGTACCCTGCCGCAGCGGGCTGGGGCAGATGAGCGCAATATTGGAGCAGATCCTCGATGGGAAGGCGAATATGGCCTCTCTGCGGATCCTTGAAAAGACCGCGCGCGGTATCGCCGCGACGGCGGACTGCGCCATCGGGCGGGAAGCGGCCCGGCTGGTGCTGGATGGGCTGGAGGGCTTCCGGGCCGACTTTGAGGCCCACGCGAAGGACGGCTGCTGCGGTGACTACCAGGCGAACCCGGTTCCCTGCGTGTCCCGCTGCCCGGCGGGCGTGGATATCCCCGGCTACGTGGCGCTGGTGAAGGAAGGCCGATATGCGGACGCGGTGAAGCTCATCCGCAAGGATAACCCCATGGTCACCGCCTGCGCCTATATCTGCGAGCATCCCTGCGAAGCGGGCTGCCGCAGAAGAATGGCCGATGCGCCGGTGGACATCCGCGGTCTCAAACGCTTTGCGGTGGATCATTCCGGCGAAGTGGAGCAGCCGAAGTGCGCTCCGGCGACGGGGAAGCGCGTCGCCGTCATCGGCGGCGGCCCCCGCGGCCTGAGCTGCGCTTACTATCTGGCGCTGATGGGCCACAGCGTGACGATCTACGAGAACAAGAAACAGCTGGGCGGTATGCTGCGATATGGCATCCCCGCTTACCGTTTCCCCCGGGAGAAACTGGATGCGGAGATCGCCTCCATCCTGTCCGTGGGCATTGATGTGAAGAAAGGCGTGAAGGTCGGTGCGGACGTGACGCTGGAAGCGCTGAAGCAGGAATACGACTGCGTGTATCTGGCCATCGGCGCGCACAGCGAGAAAAAGGTCGGCATTCCCGGCGAGGACAGCGGGAACGTGATGTCCGCCGTGGAGCTGCTGCGCGGCATCGGCGACGGGGAATACCCCGATTTCACCGGCAAGCGCGTCGTGGTCATCGGCGGCGGCAACGTGGCGATGGACGTTTGTCGTACCAGCCTGCGTCTGGGCGCGGCGAAGGTCACCTGCGTCTACCGCCGCCGTCAGGAGGATATGACGGCGCTGGCCGAGGAAGTGGAGGGTGCGCTGGCGGAAGGCGTCATTCTCAAGACCCTGAGCGCTCCCGCCCATATCGAAGCGGACGGAAGCGGCAACGCGGTCGCGCTCTGGGCGCAGCCACAGATCGTGGGCGCAGCGGACAAATCCGGCCGTCCCGCGCCCTGCAAGGCGGATCTGCCGGAGGAAGCCATCCCGGCAGACCTGATCATCGCCGCCGTCGGGCAGGCGGTGGAATCCGCGCCCTTCGAGGCGGAAGGCGTCAGCACCAAGCGTGGCGCCATCGTCGCAGGGAAGGACGGCTTCGTGGCGGAAAAGCTCTATTCCGGCGGCGACTGCGTTTCCGGACCGGCGACTGCCATTCGCGCCATCGCGGCAGGCAAGGCCGCCGCGGCGAATATCGACGAGTATCTGGGTTATCACCATGCGATCTCCGCGGACGTGGAGATCCCCGCGGCAAGCCTGCGGCTGCTGCCCGCATACGGGCGTGTCGGCGCGGCGGAACGGGATGCATCGGTGCGGAAATGTGATTTTGAGGACGTGGAGTGCGGCATGACGCAGGAGGGAGCCTGTCAGGAGGCGTCCCGCTGCCTGCGCTGCGACCACTTCGGATTCGGAAGCTTCAGAGGCGGGAGGAACGTGAAATGGTAACGCTGACGATCGACAAAAAGCAGGTCACCGTGCCGGAAGGCACCACGATCCTGGAAGCCGCCCGTACGGCGGGCATCACGATCCCCACGCTCTGCTATCTGAAAGAGATCAACGAGATCGGCGCCTGCCGCATCTGCTGCGTGGAGGTGGAGGGCATCGACCGGCTCATCGCAGCCTGTGATAACGCGGTGCAGGAGGGCATGGTCGTTCATACGAACACCGCGCTGGTGCGGGAAGCCCGCGAAACGAACCTGCGGCTCATCCTGTCGCAGCACAACGTGGAATGCACCACCTGCGCCCGCAGCGGCAACTGCACGCTGCAGGAGCTGGCGAACGACCAGAACCTGCTGGGATCTCTGTATCCCAAAAAGTTCCGGGAGAACAGGGCCGACCTGAGCGCACCCTTCATCCGCAACGATGACAAGTGCGTCCACTGCCTGCGCTGCGTGCAGGTCTGCGAAAAGGTGCAGGGCCTCGGCATCTGGGACCTGCTGGGCACCGGCTCCCGCGCCGTGGTGGGCCTTTCCGGCGGCAAAAAGAAGCTGACGGAGACCGCCTGCACCTTCTGCGGCCAGTGCGTTACCCATTGTCCCGTGGGCGCGCTGGTGGAGCGGGACGATACCCACCGCGTCTATGACGCGCTGGCAGACAAGAATACCGTCACGGTCGTGCAGGTCGCGCCCGCCGTCCGCAGCGCGTGGGCGGAGTATTACGGCATGAAGGCCGATGCCGTTACCACGAATCAGATGGTCACGGCGCTGAAGGAGCTGGGCTTCGATTATGTGTTCGATACCAACTTCACCGCCGACCTGACCATCATGGAGGAAGGCAGCGAGTTCATCCAGCGCTTCACCCATAAGGACGAATACAGCTGGCCCATGTTCACCTCCTGCTGCCCCGGCTGGGTGCGCTTCGTGAAGGGCCAGTATCCGGAGTTCGTGGGCAACCTATCCACGGCGAAGTCGCCTCAGCAGATGTTCGGCGCGGTAGCCAAGAGCTATTTTGCCGAAAAGCTCGGGATCGACCCGCATAGGATCTGCGTCGTTTCCGTAATGCCCTGCACCTCCAAAAAGTCCGAAGCTGCGCTGGAGACCATGAAGGACGCCTGCGGCGACCCGGACGTGGACGTGGTGCTGACTACCCGCGAGATGGTGCGGATGTTCCGCGCCGCGCATATCGACGCGAAGAACCTGCCGGAAAGCAATTTCGACAGCCCGCTGGGCACCGGTACCGGCGCGGCGGTCATCTTCGGCGCCACCGGCGGCGTGATGGACGCGGCGCTCCGCAGCGCCTATTATCTGGTGACCGGGCAGAATCCGAACGCGGATACGTTCACCGCCGTGCGCGGCATGGACGGATGGAAGGAAGCCAGCTTCACCGTGCCCGGCGCGGGCGAAGTGAAGGTCGCCGTAGCCAGCGGCCTCGGCAATACCCGCAGGCTGCTGGAAGCGCTGAAGGCCGGAGAAGTCAGCTATGACTTCGTGGAGATCATGGCCTGTCCCGGCGGGTGCGCCGGCGGCGGCGGTCAGCCCACCCACGACGGCTTCGAGCTGGCGGATACCCGCGGCGAAGTCCTGTGGACGCTGGACCGGGAGCAGAAGGTGCGCTTCTCCCATGAGAACCCGGACGTGGCGGCACTTTACAAGGAGTACCTCGTCGCGCCGCTGGGCGAGAGATCCCATCATCTTCTGCACACGGATCACAAGGCGTGGAAGATGGCCATTGAGAAATAAGCGGTAAACGAATCAACCCCCGGACGCTGCTGCGTCCGGGGGATATTACTTGTCAGCGTTATTCGCCAAGCACCACGCTGGCCTGATAGACAAGCCCGTGCTTGAACCTGGGGGCGGGGTAGAGCCGCTCTATCTTCGGAGAATAGCCCGCATCCAGCGCGCCCAGCTCCAGATGCGCCAGCGCCGCGCCGGCGTCCACGCACTGGGCAAATTCGGAAACGGGGTTGGAGAAAAAGCCCTTTTTCCGGTAAACGTGCAGCCGCTGCCGGTCATCGGAAACAAACACGCATGGCTGCCGGTTGAAGGAACTGGGCGCGATACGCCCCAGCTCCAGAATGGGCTGATATTCGGGGACGCGGTTGAAGATGACCTTTTCCGCCTCCTTGCGGATGAACGTCTCGCCTTCCTTGCGGAAGGGTTCATCCGAATAGCCGAAAGCGATGGCGGTCACGAAGGGGAGGCTGCCCTCGAAATCCTTCGACCGCTCGATCAGGACGCTGCCCTGCCAGCAGGTGGCGATGCCCTTCTCCGTCAGGTACAGAACGGCCTTCTCGCCCAGATACCCGCAGTTCTGCAGGCTGAACTGGATTCGCTCGGCCCGCAGAATGAGATAGTGCGGTGCCTTCACACCCGGCTCGGTGGAACAGAGCTTCACCATATCCAGATAGGGGAGCGTATCGAAATTCCAGTCGATCTTTTCCTCCGGCGCGGTCTGCTCCGAGAGAAAATCCACCAGCGCTTCGATCTCCGATTCCGGCAGCGGATCCATGCGGAAACTGCGGAAGCTGCGGCGTTTGTGGATGAGAGAAGTAAAATCCGTGCTCATTCCGCGCTGCCTTCCGTTTCCGCAGCTTCACCCGCAGCAGCCTCCGCCAGCAGGTCGGCCACGTTCTGCGCCGGGTCGAAGCTGCCCGCTGTCTTTTCCAGCGAGGCGGCGATCTCCTGCAGGGAAGCGGCCAGCTGATTCAGTTCTCCGTTCAGCAGCTTGGCGCTGAGACCGGTGCTGACGGCGGCCTTGCTGAGCGCCGCCTGAAACTGACGAGAAGCCTCCTCACGCCGGAGATTGAAGGCGGCTTCCTCCTGACGCGCCGATTGCCGCAGCTCCATGGCCCGGGTCTCCGCGCTGCGCTCGATCTCCACGGCGCGGCGGCTGGCCTCTACCTCCAGCGTGGCGAGGCGCTCCCGCAGCTCGTCATACTCGGCGGCCTTGTCCCTGTTCTGATTGAGCCGTTCCTCTGCCGCATCCAGACGCGCCAGCAGGGAGGCGTTCTCCTCCCGCAGCCCGGCAGCCTCTGCGCTGAGCGATTCCGCTTCCGCGCTTTTCGCATCCAGCTGCCCGCGCAGTTCATCGAGCTGTGCCTGCGCGCTTTCAGCGTCCCGCAGCTTTGCTTCCAGTTCCGTGCATTTCTGCTGGAGCTGGGTCTTTTCTTCTTTCAGATTATTGTAGCGCGCGGCGGCGCTTTCCAGATAAGCCGCAACGTCCTGCCGGTTGAAGCCGTTCAGCGCGGTGCGGAAGGTTCCTGTCGTAGCCATAGGGGGATTCCTTTCTGATCAGAGCAGCGATTCGTTCAGTTCCTTGCCGTAAAACACAGCCACGTCCCGGATGCCGTCATCGGGGATGGCCTGCCGGATCTGCCCCTGTCCGGCACTAAGCGCCAGCACGCGGATTTGCGCGGCCTTTTCGATGGTGTGCATCAGACCGAAGGCGGTGTCGAAATCCGGGCCGGAGGTGAAAAGACCGTGGTGCGCCCAGACGACGGCGTCATACTGCTCCATGGCCGCTCTCGTCGCTTCTGCGATCTGCGGGCCGCCGGGGACCATCCACGGGATCACGCCCACGCCGTTCGGAAATACGATGGGGCATTCCGTTTCGCTCTGCCACAGGGCGCGGGTGAAATCCCGTGCCGTGAGCGGCAGCACGAAGGTCAGCGCCACGATGTGCGCCGGGTGCGCATGGTACATGGCGCGGCATTCGCCGTTCGTCGCCTTGGCGCGGGTCACGTGGCAGAGATAATGGCTGTCAAACTCGCTGGTGGGCTTCGCCCCGTCCAGCAGGCCCCAGACGATGCGGTACGCGTCGCCCTTAGGGCTGATCTCCACGATGCCGATGTTGTGCGCCGGGTCTTCCTCAATATTGCGCATATATTTGCCGCTGCCGGTGGTGAGGAAGCATTCGCCGCCGAGGCTTTCATCCGCGACGCCCATTTTCACCCACGGGCGGTCGAAGGTAAATTCCTTCCGGCAGGCGCGGACGTCGTCATCCGTCAGCCGATAGGTCAGATTGCCGCCGTTGCGCTCATGCCAGCCCTGCAGCCAGCCATCCGAGCACATCCGGCAGAAGCCGCGGATCGCGGCAGTTTCCGTGATGCTCATCAGCGAACGCCCACAGGCAGGGTATCCTGCGCATCATCGGAGAGCAGGAAGGACTGGTTGGCGGAGTAGATATAGCCCTGACCGCCGCCCACGAACATCCGCAGACCGGTCACGTAGCTGCTCAGCTCAGAAGCGAAGAACAGCGCCACGTTGGCGATATCCTGCGCGGTACCGGCGCGCTGCAGCGGCACTTCCTTTTTGGCGATCTGCGCGGTGAAGGCCAGCTGCTCCGCCTTGTCGGGGATCAGCTCATCCCAGAAGCCGGTGAGGATGCAGCCGGGCTTGATGCAGTTGACGCGCACGCCGTAGGGCGCGCCGTCCAGCGCCATGTTGGCGGCGAGAGCTTCACAGCCGCCCTTGGCCATGTGATATTCATAAGCGGGGGTAGTGGGGTTGAACGCGCCGTTACTGGAGCAGATGATGATGCTGCCGCTGCGCTGCTCCTTCATGCCGGGGAACACGGCCATGCAGCAGTCATACATACCGCGCAGGTTCACGTCCATGGTGCGCTGCCAGTGCTCGTCCTTGGGGAGGTTATCATTATCAAAGCTCTTGCCGGCGAAGGCGGCCAGAATGTCCACCCGGCCGAATTCGTCGATGATCTTCTGATAGTGGTCCTTGATGTTCTGGGGATCGGAAACATCCAGCGGTCCGTAATAACGGGCGGTGCCGCCGGCTTCTTCGATCGCCTTGCAGGTAGCCAGCGCCCGTTCCTTTTTGCGGCCGCCGCCCACGATGACGATCGCGCCTTCCTTGCCGAAAGTAAGCGCCGTAGCTTCGCCCATGCCGCTGGATGCGCCGGTGACCCATGCGACCTTGCCCTTGAGCATATTTTCCATGAAGTAACACCCCTCAATGATTATTTGGTCCTGATCATAGAAATTATATCAAAAGATGAGGGAATTGCAAGCCCCGTGTTTCTGCAGGAAAGCAAGAAAAAGCGGAAGCGGCATTGACCTGCGGCGGAAAATAAGATATAATCATCGGAAGCAGGTGATAAATTTGAGTGTTTATAAAAAATTCCAAGCAGATAAACAGAGTCTCGTCAGCTTCAGCCTGATGGGGCCGGAGAGCGGCGGCCCCTGTCTGGTGGACAGCACCGATGGGAAAATTACCCGTATCCGCCCTTATTTCTATGATACAGCCTATACGGATGCCAACTGCAATCCATGGAAGATGGAGGCGCGCGGCTCCGCCTTTTCCGCGCCCGACCGGGTGACCATCACACCTTTCGGTCTCGGCTACCGGACGAGGGTCTATTCCCGCAACCGGGTGCGTTATCCCCTGAAGCGCGTGGACTGGGACCCCAAGGGCGAGCGCAACCCTCAGAACCGGGGCGTCAGCCGCTACGTGCGCATTTCGTGGGACGAAGCGGCGCAGATCGCGGCGGACGAGCTTCGGCGCATGAAGGAGACCTACGGCTGCGAAGCCGTCCTCTGTCAGGCGGATATGCACGGCGAAGGGAAGAACACCGCGCCCAGTCACGGCTGCCCCAACCGGCTCCTGAGCCTGATGGGCGGCTATACGCTGCAGATGCGGAACATGGATTCGTGGGAAGGCTGGTTCTGGGGTGCGAAATACGTCTGGGGCTGCGAGCCGGTGGGCGAAATGGCGCCGCAGACGAATCTCTATCCCGATATCGCGAAGCATTCCGATCTGCTGCTGTTCTGGGGCTGCGACCCGGAGACCACGCCCCGCGGCTTCGGCATGAATCTGCCTAGCCGGATGTGTTCGTGGTTTTCAAAGATCGGCATCAAGAGCTTCTATGTCTGCCCGGATCTGAACTACGGTGCGGGCATTCACGCGGATAAATGGATCCCCATCCTGCCGAATACGGACGTGGCCATGCAGCTGGCCATCGCCTACGTGTGGCTTACCGAGGGGACCTATGATAAGGACTATATCGCCACCCACGCCTATGGCTTCGACAAGTTCGAGGACTACGTGATGGGCAGGGAGGACGGCATTCCCAAAACGCCCGCGTGGGCCAGCGAGAAGTGCGGAACGCCGGAATGGACCATCAAGGCGCTGGCGCGGACTTGGGCGAAGGATACCGCCAGCATCATCCACGGCAACGGCGGCCCCTATATCCGCGGGCCTTATGCCTCCGAGCCCGCCCGGCTGGAGGTCATGCTGCTGGGGATGCAGGGACTTGGCCGCCCCGGCGTGCACCAGGCCAAGATGATCGAATGGAATCTGTGGAACCGGGATTATCCGGTGCCGTATCAGGGCCAGTTCGTGCCGAAGATCACCGCCTGCGCCGACCCGCTTCGGCCGGTGGACGGAGATCTGGATCCCATCATCAATATGGATCGCTTCGTGCTGAGTAAGGAGCAGAAGGAACGCGCTCCGGAGCTGGTGGAGCTGTATAAGCAGCTGCCCGCCCCGAAGCAGTTCATTCCCCGCTGCCTCGTGCATGAGGCCATCCTCAACGGACACGCCGAATGGCGCGGGCTGCAGTGCTTTTCTTCTTCCCAGCAGCCCGGCCCCAATAACCACCGCTATCCCACCCAGCAGTACCAGTTCAAGGAGATGCAGTATCCCCGCGAGGGTATGAGTCAGGTCCACATGATCTGGACGGATGCGCCCTGTCAGGTGACCTGCTGGAACGACGGGAACGCCAGCATCCGGGCCTATCGGCATCCCAGCATCGAGACGATCATCGCCCAGCACCCGTGGCTGGAGAACGACTGTTATTTTGCCGACCTGATCTTCCCGGTGGCCACCAAGAACGAGCTGCCCGATCTGGCCAACGATATGTCCTCCGGCGCGTATACCAGCATCTATCTGGCCGAGCCGGGCTGCGAGCCGGTGGGGGAGAGCCTGAGCGATTTCGACGTCTGCGCGAAGGTCGCCGAAAAGCTGGGCAAGGAATACTACGACGCTTATACCGGGAAGCTCACCCACGCCGAGCGGATCCGCTTCCTCTATAAGGCCTCCGGCTGTGAGGACTATATGACGTGGGAAGATTTTCAGAAAGAGAAGATCTTCGTCATCCCCTGCAAGACGCAGGAGGAGCTGGATAAGCTGCCTGCCGGTCTGCTGCAGTTCTATCAGGATCCGGACGGGAATCCGCTGAGCACGCCCACCGGCAAGCTGGAATACTATTCCACCCAGATCGCGGAGCTGACGCCGGACGATCCGGAGCGGCCCCCGGTGCCTCACTGGATCGAAAAGGGCCCCAGCCACGACGAGCGCATTTCCAGCAAGCGTGCGGAAACCTATCCGCTCCTGTGTATGTCCAATCACGGCCGCTGGCGGATGCACGCCCAGTGCGACGATATCCTGTGGACGCGGGAAATCGAGACCATGAAGGTAAAGGGCGAGGACGGATATCTCTATGAGCCGGTGTGGATGCACGTTTCCGAGGCGGAAAAGCGCGGCATCAAACACGGGGATATCGTGAAGGTCTATAACGAACGTGGCGTCGTGCTCTGCGGCGCTTACGTGACCGAGCGGCTCATGCCCGGCGTCTGCTACGTGGACCACGGCTCCCGGCTGGACCCCATCATTCCCGGCTGGCTGGACCGCGGCGGCGCCATCAATACCATCACGCCCACCGCACCCACTTCTCAGAATGCGACGGGTATGGCCGTCAGCGGCTTCCTCGCGCAGGTGGAGAAGGTGACCGATGCAGAATGGGCCGCATGGAAGCGGGACTATCCCGAGGCCTTTGCCCGGAAGGTGGACGACGCCTGCGGCGTCTGTCTGGACGGGTGGATGATCGCGGGAGACTGAGCGGTCCGGTTCCGGGCCGGAAAGGATGATGCATCATGCGAGATCATCGAAACGAAAAAAGCGGAAAGAAAGGTCTTCTGCTGTGCGGCAGCTTCGTGCTGATGATGGCACTGGGCGTGTCGGTCGTGGGCGGCTGCTTCCGCGGCGTCAGACTCGCACCGACGAGGAACGTCATAATGCAGGAAACCGTTATGGCGGACAGCGCCCTGTATCTGCCGGGCAATTCGCTGGACCCGACAGAGCTTTATAACCGTGCCCTGCGTCAGACCGTTTATCTCAGCTGGGAAACCTTTGATACGAAGAGTGAGCAGACCGGAATGGTCTCCGGCGCGGGCATCATCCTGTCGCAGGACGGATACATCCTCACCAACGCGCACTGCGTTTCCGGCGCGAATGAGGATGAACGTGAGATCACCGTCGAGCTGTATGACGGGCGGGAGTTCATCGCGGAGGTCATCTGTGCCGATGTGGAGACGGATATCGCCCTGCTGAAGATCGAGGCGAGCGGCCTCAGCGCGGCGCAGATCGGCAGTGTGCAGAGTGTGAAGCCCTGTCAGCAGGTGTACGTGATGGGCCATCCGGCGGAGGAACTGAAATTTACCATCACCAGCGGTATTATCAGCGGGCTTGACCGGGAGATCACGTTTGAGGACGGGACGAGCCTTCGGATGTTCCAGTTGGATGCCGCGGTGAACCCCGGTAATTCCGGCGGCCCGGTCTATAACGCGCAGGGCTTCGTCATCGGCATGACCACCGCAAAATACGTTGACATGAATACCGAGGGCATCGGCTTTGCCATTCCCATGGAAGCCGCCGTGCGGACGGCGGAGGATCTGCGGGAATACGGATTCGTACGCGGCCGCCCGCTGATGGGCATCACTGTGCAGAATGCGGCACCCGGTACGCATCGGGAAGATGCGCCCGGCGGCGCACGGGTCTTCATCATCGAGGAAGGTCTCTGCGGCGAAAAGGCCGGTCTGAAAAAGGGCGATATCATCATCGGCATGGACGAGCATGAGATCACCTGTATGCAGGATCTGATGGACGTGAAGACGCTTTACCGCGCATTTGAGACCGTCATTCTGAAAGTGTGGCGGAACGGGGAAGTGCTGGAGCTGCCGCTGACCTTTGACGAGGCGACCCCGGAACACCCGACCGGAACGGTCACGCTCACCGAGGAAGAACTGCAGGAAGCGGAAGCCGGGGGCGAAACCGAGACCGCGCCGGAAACGGAAGACACATCCGATTAAGGAATAAAGACCTGCATTCCGTCCTTGGGTGCAGGTCTTTTCGGTTTCGGAAGGAAGTCTTTCAAAAGAAAGTGATTGACATTTTCCACAATTCGTGTAAAATGTCAGTAGTAAAATCTATAAATTTTTAAGGAGAGAACCAATCATGAGAGATTTTAAGGGCAAGATCGTGTTCGTTACCGGCGGCGCTTCCGGTGCCGGTCTGGGCCAGGCGAAGGTCTTCGGCCGCGAAGGCATGAAGGTCTGCATCGCTGACGTCCGTCAGGATGCTCTGGACAATGCTGTTGAAGAACTGGTGAAGTACGGCATCCCCCGCGAGGATACCCTTGCGCAGAAGGTCGACCTGACCAACCGTGAGCAGTACACTGCCGCTGCCGACAAGGTCGAAGAGACCTTCGGCGGTCCTCCTCATCTGCTCATCCAGACTGCGGGCGTCAACTCCTTCGGCCCCGTGGAAGCTTCCACCTTCGATGACTTTGACTGGGTCATGGGCGTCTGCCTGAACCACGTTGTCAATGGCCTGCTGATCTTCGTGCCCCGCATGATCAAGGCTTATGCCCACAAGACCGAGTTCTGGGTCGCCACCACCTCCTCCATGGGCGCTTTCATGGCCGGCTCCGGCACTGGCCCCTACAGCGCTGCCAAGGCCGCTGTCAACAACCTGATGTACTCCTACGCGGAAGCTCTGAAGCCCTACGGCTCCGGCGCCACCGTTCTCTGCCCGGGCAACATCAACTCCAACATCGGCAACGCCGAGAAGTTCCGTCCCGCCAACCTGAAGAACACCGGCTACCACGTGTCCGAGGGCACCATGGCGCACCTGCGCAGCGTCCATGCCACCGGCATCGACCCCGTCGAGCTGGCTGAGATCCTGAAGGAAGGCATTGAGAACGATCGTATCCTCGTTCTGCCCGACCATACGCCCGACCAGCGCGCCGCCCAGCTCCGTGGCCTGCATGAGACCATCGAGAACTACACCAAGACCGGCGCCGAGCGTGCCGCCATGGCCGCCGAGCGTGCTGCCGCCATGCAGAAGCAGATGGAAGAAATGGCCGCCAAGATGAAGGCTGAAGGCAAGGAAATGCCCGCCGCTCCCGTCATGGGCTGGGCCGTTCCCGAAGGCGCTGAGCGCTTCGGCCAGGCTCGTCACGACCTCGACTGGATCGACGACAGCCGCAAGTAATCGTTTACCCATTCAGGGCGGAGGCAGCTGCCTTCGCCCTGATTCCTTTTCGGAGGGAGCTTATGAAAAAAATCATTCGTATTTCTGCCGTATTTCTGCTCGTTTGCTGCCTGCTGACCCTTTGCGGCTGCGACGGGGAGCAGCGGAAGAAGGCCTTTGTGAACCATAACCTGCAGGGCACCGCGCCCTTCTCGTTCGGAACGGAAGAAGCGGGCGAGGGGATGCAGGTCAGCGGAACGGTCTACGTGCAGAAGGAAGAAAACGAGGCCAACGCCACCATCACCGCCCATCTGAAGCGCGGCGAGAGTCACGGTGAAGGCGCGTCCTTCTACGTGGCCAAGGGCTGGATCGTGACCAGCGTGCTTTCCGATTTCCCCACGGACAGCAGCATCGGTGAGAAGTTCGACATCGCGACCATCGTCAAGACCGCGGATTCCGGTTCCGACTGGGCTTACATCGTTGAGATCGGCTGCGACCGCAATCATGATATCCTTGACGGTGCGGAAGGTGACGTGGTCATCGAGCTGAAATGGGACTATATGTCCTCCGGCCCCAGCGAGTTCAAGATGCTGGGCGGCGTCGGCACCGGCTACGTGGGCGCTACCACGGCCAACGGCGTGACCTCCGTCATCAAGACGATCCCGTTGAGCTGAAAGATCGAACAGAATACAGCAGCACCCTCTGCCATGCGGCAGAGGGTGCTTTTCGGTTGCGAAGCTAATGCAGGCCTGTTATGGTGATGATAAAAACATCGTCGCGAATAGAAATTCGCGACGACGATGGTCGGAGTGGCGGGACTTGAACCCGCGGCCTCATGGTCCCGAACCATGCGCGATACCAAACTTCGCCACACCCCGATGTGCTTTCAGCAAGGGGTATATTACCACAATTGATTCCCCAGCGTCAAGCCCTTTTTTCGGATTCCGGGAAAAAGATTCGGAACGAACTTCAAAACCCACGAGGACGCAACAGCGCCCGACCTTGTGACGGGTCAGGCGCTGCGGAAATTCATTTCTTCCATTCGGGGCCGGTCTCAAGACCCCATTTTTCAAACATCGCGTTATAGAAGGGCGGGCGGGGGAAGTTCATATCCATCTCCATTTTCAGCCCCTGATATCCGAAGCCGATTCTGGCGATGAGTTGGACGCCCTCGGTGAGGAGCTGCAGCCGGTCGCCCCGCAGGGTGAACATGACCTCGTTCTCGTCCGTCAGGCCGCGCTCGTATTCGCCCGGGTCGGGGAAGGTGATGTTGAAGTCCTTGCCGTTCAGCACCGGGATCGTGGAATGGACGCAGGAATCCACCGGGTCCATGGTCACGTTCAGCATCTCACCGGTCTGGAACTTGGCGGCCATGAGGATGCTGCGCATCTGCGCCGGATTGCAGTAGATGGTGACCAGATCGGGCGTAAAGGTGCAGCTGCGCAGGGGCGCGATGCTGAACCCGATGGGGGCCGTCTCGCAATCCAGCATGGGGTATTCCTCCCGCAGGAAGCGGCGGGAACGGACCTTGTCCTTGATGAAGAACTTATCGCCCATGTAATCGTAGTCCGCATCCTCCATGGGCGCCAGCTGATAGCTCACCAGCGGCCACACGCACCAGTGGTCCTCTTTCAGCATGGTATACGCCTTGCGATTGCGGCGCACCAGCGCAAAGGCCTGACACATGGCGAGGCGGTTGCCTTCGTCCTGCCAGGGACGGACGGTGCCTTCGGGGATATCATCCTCCGACCAGAGCAGCTTCAGCGCGATGGGGGAGTAGCGGAGGAGCAGTTCCTTTTCCAGCGTTTCGCCGAAAGCGTTGGCCTCAAAAGGGGTGAGGGGACGGTCCTCCTCGGCGATGACGAACGTGAACGCGCCGTTTTCCTGCGCAGTCTCCTCCAGCATCTGCAGCAGCCGGTCGGCATAGGATCCCAGCGCGGCCTTCATCGCAGCGAAGTGCGTGACCGTCAGCTCCATCGGCTCAGAGGGCTCGGTGAGAACGTCGTGCAGCGCATCCAGATTGCGCCCGCAGTCCGGACGCAGCTCCAGCGCTTCAATGATGCGGGCGCAGGTCTCCCTGCGGTCCGAACAAAGATAACCGTCTAAGATCCCTTTTTTCATTTCGTCTCCTTATAAAGCTCCGTGAAGCTCTCGTAATGGTCGTCGGTATAATAGATATAGATCTCGTCCTTCGTGATGGTGAAGATGATGCGCTTTGCGCCGCGGGATTTCTTTCCCATGGTGTCGATATCGCATTCCGTATAGGTGTACCCGCTGGGGAGCAGACCTTCGTAGTTGCCGAAACGGTCGCCGCCGATGCAGCGGTTATCGGGCAGACCGCCGCCCTCCCAGCCATATTCCTTTTCCGCCTGCTTCTTGGTCATGTAGTTGGGAGGCAGCTTGCGGTAGGTCTTCAGATATTCCGCCACGTCATCCTTCGAGGTGTAATACCCATCCTCGTCCAGCTTCGGCGCGGGAGGTTCGGTGGGTTCGGGCGTCGGCTCCGGCGTGGGTTTCGGCGTAGGAGTGGGAGTGGGTTCCGGAGTAGGCTCCGGCGTCGGTTCGGGAGTGGGTTCGGGGGTAGGCGCAGAAGTTACCGCCGGAGCCGCGGTCTCTTCCGCGGGGGCAGAGGTTTCTTCCGTTTCGCCCTCCAGCAGCGCAAGCAGCTCGTCCTCGCTGACGCCCAGTTCTTCCAGCGTATCAATGGAAACGCCCTCGCTGAACAGCTCGCCCGCGGTGACGCCTTCGCCCAGCAGGGCGCTCAGGTCCGCGCCGCCATCCAGCAGGCTGCCAAGGTCAACGCCGCCGTCCAGCAGCTCACCGACGGATGCGCCCTCGCCCAGCAGGTCACCGACGGAGAAGCCTTCACCGAGGAAGTCCTGCACGGTCGCGCCTTCGCCCAGCAGGCTGCTCAGGTCGATGCCGCCTTCCAGCAGGTTGCCGAGGGAAGCGCCCTCGCCCAGCAGTTCGCCCACGGAGAAGCCTTCGCCCAGGAAATCCTGCACGGAGAAGCCCTGACCTAGCAGGTCATCCACCGAGAAGCCTTCTCCCAGCAGTTCGCGGAGCGTTTCGTTTTCCAGCAGACCGTTCAGGTCGACATTTTCGGCGACGCTGTTGATCGCTTCGTTGATCGCATTGTTTACCGTGTTGCCGACCGCATCCGAAATGCCGGAGCAGCCGCAGAGCGACAGCAGAAATGCGAAGGCCAGCAGCAGGAGCAGCGCCCGTTTGATCCTTTTCATGATGATTCTCCTTTTATTTTGAGATACTGACCATACTTTACCGCAGAAACGCCGATTCGTAAAGACAAAAATGCAAAAAAGACACGCCCGAGCGGACGTGCCTTTTTCGGTGAGTAAACCGTAAGCCGGGTTCTGTACGCGC
>JAZQQF010000178.1:0-8496 GCA_045628925.1 Oscillospiraceae bacterium
ATTTTCCAACCTGTTGAAACCGATGTATGAAAACTTCCATAAAGTCATCGGACCGGAGCTGGACGGGTTTGGTCTGCAGTTAAAGGATTTTGCGATTCTGACGCTTTCCATAAATAACGAGAATGAAAAAGCGCTGGCTGCTCATGAGATAAAAAAAGCATATTCAAATGAAGAAATGGATGCTATTTTAAACAATATGTTTATCGATGAATCCTATAAACCATGGCCGGTTACGGCAGAAAACACAGACAGGCCTTTTGTGAACCCTGTTTTTCCGGGTTTGTTTCCGTCGGAGAAAACAGCTTCATGGAACTGCAAGGTCTGCGGAGAGCCTGTCGGGATTTGCGGAATATTCTGAACCGTCCCTGCTCCGGTTGATGAGGAAAAAGTCATACAGCTCTCTGCGGAGCGTGGCCGGATCGCGGAACGTATGCAGCGTATTCAGCAACTCGTTGAACTGCATTTCCGCATAAACGGTATCCGCCGGAATGCTGTCCGCCAGATACGACAGCGCGATCAGCTTCTTTTTCCGTTTCGTGGGCAGTGCGGTCAGTCTGCCGCGTTCATCCACGTAACCTCAGATATCCGGGTCAACTTTCGAAGACAAACTGCACTCCATCTGGATGTCATAAGGTTCCGCTTCTGCGAAGGAGGGGATCGGGTGCTCGCTGGGTCGGAAACCCATTGCCAGATAAAAACGGATGGTCTCTTCTGCGGAACAGCAGGACGCATACAGCGCATTCGCTCCGCGGCTTCTTGCGTAGTCGGCGGCAGCATCCAGCAGCCGCCGTCCGATCCCATGCCGCCGGAACGGACGGGAAACGTGAAAACTGTCGATGATCAGACGGTTCCCGTTCAGCTCCGGTATCAGCATGATCTCGCCGACGACCGCATCGTCATCAAACGCGCAGAAGGTGACATATCTGCCGGAAAGGATCTCCGCTGCCTTTTCGCGTTTCCGCTCGGGAGACCACGCTTCGGTAAAGGGGTGCTCCTTCAAAACGAGGCTGCCGTTTTCCGGGCGATAAACGTGATGGATCTCCTGAAACCGGTCGAACGAATCCATAGAGGACTCGGTGAAATTGCTTCTGTCTGCCTGTTTGATCTCGATTTTGCTCTCCAAGATGTTTTCTCCTTTACTGGTCGGGAAACGGTCCGGCCCGTACGGCCGTAGCTTCTCATAGCCCGGCGTACACCGGCCGTCCTTATCATATACCGGCAAAAATGCCGTTGCAAGTGACCTTGAACGGGATTTTTCCGAAGCTGCGTGTTGCAAAAGTGTTGCACGAACAAGATGGGATAATATGGAAAACCCGGAAACCCTTGCTACACAAGGGTTTCCGGGCACTGTAAATCGCAGATTAGCTCATTCCCACTCGATGGTTCCGGTGGGCTTCGGGGTGATATCCCACAGGACGCGGTTGACGCCCTTCACTTCGGCGGTGATGCGGCTCACGATGTGCTGCATGAACCCGAAGTCCAGCTCGGCGGGCTGGGCGGTGACGGCGTCGATGCTGTTGATGGCGCGGATGATGACGGGCCAGTCGAAGGTACGCTTGCCGTCGCTGATGCCGGTGGAACGGAAATCGGGCACGACGGTGAAATACTGCCAGACCTTGCCCTCCAGACCGGCTTTCGCAAACTCCTCACGGAGGATGGCGTCGGACTCGCGGACGGCCTCCAGCCGGTCGCGGGTGATGGCGCCCACGCAGCGCACGCCCAGACCGGGGCCGGGGAAGGGCTGACGGTAGACCATATTGTCGGGCAGGCCGAGGACCTTGCCCACCATGCGCACCTCGTCCTTATACAGGAGCTTCACCGGCTCCACCAGTTCAAACTTCAGATCCTCCGGCAGGCCGCCCACGTTGTGGTGGCTCTTCACGCCGTCAGACTCCAGAATGTCGGGATAGATCGTGCCCTGGGCGAGGAACTCCACCCCGTCCAGCTTGCGGGCTTCCTCAGCGAACACGTCGATGAACTCCGCACCGATGATCTTACGCTTCTTCTCCGGATCGTCCACGCCGGCGAGCTTGTCCAGGAAACGGTCCACCGCGTCCACGTAGATCAGGTTCGCGCCCAGCTCCTTGCGGAACACCTGGATGACCTGCTCCGGCTCGCCCTTGCGCAGGAGGCCGTGGTTCACGTGCACGCACACCAGCTGCTGGCCGATGGCCTTGATGAGCAGAGCGGCCACCACGCTGGAATCCACGCCGCCGGACAGGGCCAGCAGCACCTTCTTGTTGCCGATCTGCGCGCGCAGCTCTCCGAGCTGCTCCGCGATAAATGCTTCCGCCAGCGCGGGCGTTGTGATCCGTTCCATGGTTTCGGGGCGTTTGTTTCCGTTCATCGTATGACCTCCATCTGACCTGACGCGCTGCCCGCGGGCTTCACGCGCGGATTTTTGAATATTTGAGATTTTAGCACAGGAACCCTGTCTTTGCAATTTCTTTTCCGCTGAAATTGACGGGAATGGACATGGTATTTTTATGCAGATTCGGGATTCAGCTCCCGCAGGAAAATCAGCTCCGCCGCTTCGCCCGGCAGCAGGAGCACACCCGCCTCCCGATATCCCAGCGCCCGGTAGAAATGCTGGGCCTCCTCGTTGGACTGGGTGGAGGTGAGCAGGCGGGAATAGCCCTGCGCGGCCATCTCCCGGGTCCAGAAATCCAGCATCGCCCGACCGCAGCCCCGGCGGCGAAAACCCGGCAGCAGGAAGATGAGATTCAGAAAGGGCGTATTATCCCAGAACAGGTTCCAGCGCAGCCAGCCCACGGGCGCACTGCCCTCCTCGCAGATCAGCACCCGGCGGAGCGTGAGCAGATTTTTCAGCTCCTCAGGGGCGATGTGCGGGTCGTGCGCGGCGATCCACGGCAGGTCGGCGGCTTCGGCATAGCGGATGTTCATGCGTCCTCCCTCAGAAACGGCTGCGTATACAGCGGCGAATAGGCGAGCAGCCCGTCCACGATGTGCGATTCAAACAGCGTGAAGCCCTCCGCCCGGACGGGGACGGACGTTTCCGGCAGGCGGGGAAGGGCGTCCGCGTGTTTTGCCCGGCGGCAGAGGGTGAGGTGCGCCCGGAAGGGGCGTTCCTCTAACTGGAAGCCGCGCTGCCGCAGCTCCGCTTCCAGCAGCTTCGCAAGGCGGCAGACCGCCCCGTCCTGCCCCGGAGCCAGATACAGGAGCGGCCCGTCCGGCTGGGAAAAGCGGCCCGGCCTGTCCAGCTGGAACGTGAGCGGCCCGGAAAAGGACACCGCCCGCATGGCCTCGACCGCCGCATCCGGCCCCGGCTGTTCCCCCAGAAAGGCGAGGGTGATATGCAGGTTTTCCGGGCGGGTGAAGCTCCCCCGCAGGCCCAGCGCCCGCAGCGAAGCGAGATAGTCCCCGATGGCGGCGCGGGCCGGATCGTCCGGCGCGAGGGCGATGAACAGACGCATGGCGTTCCTCCCGAGAAAAAGCCCCGCAGCTTCGGAAAACTGCGGGGAAATGGAGCTTACTGACGGTTCAGCGCCCGCAGCTCGTCTAGCATCTTGGGCAGCTCGACGCCCATGTTCTCATCCGTGAACTGGCAGGTGCCGACGGCCTTGTGGCCGCCGCCGTTGTATTTCAGCATCAGCGCGCCCACGTCCACGAGGCTCGTCTTATTCAGCACGCTGTACCCCACGGCGGCGGAGCAGCCCGCGCCGCCCTTGCCGCTGACGATCCACACGGAGATGTTCGCGTCGGGGTAGAGGCTGTAGATCATGAAGCGGTTGCAGGTGTAGATGGGATCCACGCCGCGCAGGTCGGTGACGATGGCCTTCTCGTCCACCACCGTGTGCCGCTTCACCATGTCGATGAACAGGTCGGTCTGCTCGAAATAGAGCTTCACGCGCTCCTGCACGTCCGGCTCGGCGAGGATCTCGTCGATGCTCTTTTCCGCGCACCAGCCGATCATGCACTCCATGAGCGCATAGTTGGAGATGCGGAAATCACGGAAGCGGCCCAGCCCGGTGCGGGGGTCCATGATGAAGCCCAGCAGCACCCACGGATGCTTTTCGGGGTGCAGAATTTCTTCCGCGGTCAGGTCGGCGGAATCCACCTTGTCCACCGCCGCCAGCATCTCATCGAAGCGGGGGAATTTCTCCTTGCCGCCGTAGTAGTCGTAGATCACGTGGGCCGCGCTGCGGAGCATCCGGCTGGCGCCCTTGAACTCCCCGTAGGCCGCGCGCTCCGTCTCGCTGGAGTGATGGTCGAACCACAGACCGCAGCCGGGGACATAGGGGACGTTCGCCAGACAATCGTCCGGTCCGACCTCCACCAGCCCGTCCTGCAGGTCCTTGGGATGGGCGAATTTCCAGTTATCAATGATGCCTGCTTCCTTCAGCAGCACCGCGCAGGCAAGCCCGTCAAAATCCGAGCGGGTGATCAGTCGCATATCGAAAACACCGTCTTTCTTTTATTTGAGCAATTTGAATTATTCTATCGCAGATGATGCAGTTTCGCAAGGGGGAAAGGAAAGTTTTTCGCGGGGTAATAAGAAACGGGCGGAGCCGTGCGGCTCCGCCCGTGGTGCGTATTTCGTTTATCCTTTCTCTCCGTGCGTCCGGGTATACTTCAGCCACCTGACGAAGCCGTAGCAGGTGTTCACCAGCATGGCGGCGATGGTGATGAGCATGATGTAGCTGCCGGAGGAGGCATAGAGGATGACATAGAGGATGAGCGTGATGAACCACGCGTACCACTGCTCGCTGTACCTTAATAATAACAGGATGCCGTTTGCCATGCCGAAGGCGGCGGTCAGCGCATCCAGATAGGAATCCGACGCACCGGGGATGAGGGTCATCACGCTGCCCACACCGAAGCCGAAGGCGAAGATGGCGAGGAGCGCCAGCGCATCCTGCTTCCACGTGAGGCGCTTCACCACCGTCAGTTCCTCCTCGTCCTCGTCCGGGTGGCGGGTCCATTTCACGAAGCTGGCGATGTCGATGGGCATCCAGAACACAAGCGTGATCACGGCGAGGGTATACCAGCCCAGCGCAAAGCTGAGGATGATCTCCGGGATCTCCACAAAGATGACGCTGACGATGAAGTTCCAGCGGCTCTGCTTCGAGATGAGCAACTCGCACACCGGGTTCGCCAGCACGCTCACCACCGAGCAGGCGAGGACGAAGACGCTGTCCGTCTCCTCCAGCATCAGATCCGGGAAGAAGAGGATGAACGCCGCCGTGAGCAGCAGCACGATGATGAGATAGCACTTCTGATACAGGGTAAAGCTGCGCAGCAGGGATCGCAGATTTTTCACGGAAGAACCGCCCGCCTTTCCGAAGGATGTTAAAAAGTCAGGGATACAAAAATGAAAATCCGGCTTTTCACGGCGAGAGTATAGCACATCCGGGCATTGGAGGCAAGAGGCGGCGGCGGAATTTCATGGGGACAGATTGCAAAAAGGTGGGCGGGGTGGTATGATGTTTTCGTTATGAAGGCATGACCGAAGCAGAACGGAGAAAGGAGCGGAAAACATGGACGCGAACGGAAAGCTGGATATCAGGGCGAAGATCGAGGAACTGGTGAAAAAGGTGCAGGGCGACGAAAAGCTGCAGGCCCAGTTCAAGGAGGATCCGGTGAAGGCCGTGGAGGGCCTGCTGGGCGTGAAGTTGCCGGCGGACACGGTGGAAAAGGTGGTTGCGGGCGTGAAGGCGAAGCTGGGCGCGGATAAGGCCGGCGATCTGCTGGGCGCGCTGGGCGGCCTGCTGGGCAAAAAGGGAGAATAAGTCCCGTGGCCGGGAACTACGATAAGATGCAGGAGGACGCCCGGAGGCTCTTCCTGACCATGGATCTGGACGCGGGCTGCCGCCGGGTGGGTCTGAGGCCCGAGGCGGAAGGCGTGCGCTTCCGCGCCTTCGGGCAGGACTGCTTTTTGCGAAGGGCGGACGCCGTGGTGCTGGACGGGAACGGAGAACAAGCCGGGTTTTCCATGACCATGAGCGTCTACGACGTGCTGGGCCGCAGCGGGGAGTCGCCGCGGCTGAGGGGCGAATTTGTGCCCACCAGCGAGCTGCACGGCATCATGGGCAGTAACAGCGTCCATGAGGACCTTGGGCGGAACGAAGGACGCGTCTTCGACGGGAAGGAGCGGGAACTGACGGAAGCCTGCCGGGCGCTGGGCGGCGTTCCGGGCGGGAAGGGCGACGTGTGCTTCACTCTGCCGGTGTTCGAGTTCTTCCCCGTGCAGCTGCGATTCTGGGCCTCCGACGAGGAGTTCCCGCCCCTCGTCCAGTGGTTCTGGGACGCGAACGCCCTGCAGTTTGCCCGGTATGAGACCCTGTGGTACATGGCGGGCGAGATGCGCAGCGCGCTGGCGGCCCGGCTGGGCTGAAAGGTTCGTGCCCGGCGGGAATATTCTTTTGTTGACATTCTACCATTCAGGCGCTACAATACACTTATAGTATAATACCCACTTCATATGGAGGTTTACTCATGGACGAAAAGAAAGCAACCGTGGGAATGCGGGTCACGCAGGAAGCTGCCGCCGGTCAGGCCGCAGCCGCTATCAATGCGATCCCCACTGCGCTGACCCAGTTCCGCTGCCCCCTGTGCGGAAAGGTGTTCGCCAGCTATGCTGATCTGGTCGATCATTATTCCGCCGAGCATCCCGAGAGCGTTGTCCCCATCACCGTTACCCTGACCATCAACGGCAAGAGCACGGAGATGCTGCTGGAGCCCCACTGGACTCTGAAGCAGGCCCTCCAGTACAAGCTGGGCCTCACCGGCGCGAAGCATATGTGCGACCGCGGCGCCTGCGGCTCCTGCACGGTCATCCAGAACGGTCGCCCCGTCCTCAGCTGCCAGATGCTGGCCGCCGAGTGCGAAGGCACCTGCATCCAGACCATCGAAGGCATCGCTGCCGACCCCAAGTGGAAGCCCCTCATCGACGCTTACTGCAAGTGGGACGCCATGCAGTGCGGCTACTGCACCCCCGGCTTCCTCGTGACCGCCAAGTGCCTGCTGGACCGCAATCCCAACCCCACCGAGATGGAGATCAAGAAGGCCCTCGCCGGCAACATCTGCATCTGCGGCACCTATCCCCGCCACTCCCAGGCCATCCTGGAAGCCGCGGCGATCATTGCGAAAGGAGAGAACTGAGTCATGGCTGATATCGTCGGCGTCAACGGACAAAGAGAAAATTTCCGCGTCGTAGGTAAGCCCAACAAGCCCGGTATCCTCTCCTACGCGCTGGCCTCCGGCGTCGCCAAGTTCGGTGCGGACTACACCGCTCCCGATATGCTGCACGCCAAATTCCTCCGCAGCCCCTATGCCCATGCCGAGATCAAGAGCATCAACACCGAGAAGGCGTGGAAGGTCCCCGGCGTGGTGGACATCGTCCTGTGGGACGATCCCGACCTCATGGGTCTGGGCGGAATGCCCTTCGGCCCCCAGAAGAGCTATCTGGATCATGTGGCCCATCAGGAAAATCAGGAAGTCGGCGCCATCGTGGTCGCCGAGACTGAGGACGCCTGCGAAGCGGGCATCCGCGCGCTGGAAGTGGAATGGAACGTCCTGCCCTTCATCGTGAACCTGCGCGAGGCGGGCACCAATCCTGACACCCCCGTCATCCGCACCGCGGAGGACGAGGGCGCGCCCGATATGTTCAGCCCCAAGGCTGCCAAGCCCAAAGAGGGCAACTGGAGCTGGGCTGACAAGATCGAGGGCGACATGGCCGCCGGCGAAGCCGCTGCGGACTACGTCATCGAATACGACACCAACCTGCCCATCTTCGCTTCCCATATCCCCAATGCCGTCGGCTCCATCGCCTGGTGGTTCGACGATCCGTATCACGGCCCCGGCAAGTCCCTCCACATCGAGGGCGCCGTTCAGCGCCGTACCAACATCGCCAGCATGTACCACGTTCCTGCCGAGAAGTGCGTGCAGGAAGGCCTGTTCCAGGGCGGCAAGTACTGCGACTGGGGTATGCGTATGTCTCAGGAGATCACCCCGCTGCTGGCCAAGCGCACCGGCCGTCCCGTCCGCTGCGTGAACACCCGTGAGGAGACCTTCGACTTCCTGATGAACCAGCGTCTGTGCCACATTCGTCTGGGCTTCACCAAGGAAGGCCTCATCACCTTCGTGGATGACCAGTCCATCGCCGACAACGGCCGTCCCGGCTCCTCCAGCTTCGGCGTTGCCAATGACCAGGGCTACGGTCCTTACTACACGCTGAAGTGCGAGAACATCTCCCAGCGCTACAAGATCGTTGACACCAACACCGGCAAGATGTATCTGTCCGGCCAGCACTGCCCGTTCAACTGGGATACGCTGACCATGGGCATCGCCATCATCGCCGAGAAGCTGGGCAAGGATCCCATTGATATCGCGCAGCTGAACCTGCACGGCCCCACCAGCCAGAAGGACACCGACAAGGTCCCCTCCTTCGAGGCCTGCATCGAAGAAGGCAAGAAGTTCGCCGAGTGGAACTGGCATCCCGCCGGTACCAAGCGCCTGCCCGACGGCAGACGGCAC
>JAZQQF010000179.1:0-7300 GCA_045628925.1 Oscillospiraceae bacterium
AGGTGCTGCGCGACAATGCAGCAGAGATCGCCGCCGGTGCGGGCGACGAGATTCGCCTGAAGTATATCGTAGATGTGCGGGATATGCCCGACAGTCCCTTCGCCCCGCTGATGACGAAGGATTTCGCCGTGGTAGAGCAGGACCCCGATGTGGAGGTCGTCGTGGAGACCATCGGCGGCTGCGGCGTTGCGCTGCAATTCACCCGCCGCGCCCTCACAGCCGGAAAACACGTTATTACCTCCAATAAGCAGCTCGTTGCCGAGCACGGCGTTGAGCTTCTGGCTCTGGCGAAGGAGCATGGCGTCAACTATTTCTTCGAAGCCAGCGTGGGCGGCGGCATTCCCCTGCTGCGCCCGCTGTTCAATGACCTGAGCGCCAATAAGATCCTTGCCATCAAGGGCATCGTCAACGGCACCACCAACTATATCCTCACCGCCATGCAGCGCTCCGGCGTGGAGCTGAGCGACGCATTGCAGGAGGCCCAGCGCCTCGGCTACGCGGAGGCCAATCCCGACAGCGATCTGGACGGCGTGGACGCGGCGCGGAAGGCCAGCATTCTGGCGAACCTGTCGTGGGGAAAAGAGGTCAGACCCGAGCTGGTCCCCACCGAGGGCATCCGGAACGTGGCGCTGGCGGACGTGCGCAACGCGGTCGAAGCCGGCGGCGCGCTGAAGCTCATCTGCCGTCTGCTGATGGCGGAGGACGGGACGCCCTACGTGTGGGTCGCGCCCCACTTCGTGCCCGGCAGCAGTATGCTCTGCCATGTGGACGAAGCCTTCAACGCGGTCATCATCACGGGCAGCGCGCTGGGCGACGCCATGTTCTACGGCACCGGCGCGGGCAGCGTCCCCACCGCGAGCGCCGTCGCGGGCGATATCATCGACGCCGTGCGGCACAAGCACGCGCCCCGCGGCATAATCTGGACTGACGAGCCGATCGCCCTCGGCGATCCGGACACGCTTCCCTCCCGCTGGTTCGTGCGCTCCGGCGACAAATGGTCGCTCACGGAGGTCTGCACCGCTGCCCAGCTGGATGCGGAAGTGAAGTACCGCGTTCTCGATTGAGCTGACGGAATATCGGAGAAAGCTCCGAATCATGATAAGGCGGGATAAAATATGCTGATCGTACAGAAATTCGGCGGTTCCTCCGTTGCGGATGCGGCAAAGCTGCGCCGCGTGGCGGGAATCATCGCAGACACCAAAAAAGCCGGTAACGACGTGGTGGTCGTGCTGTCCGCGCAGGGTGACACGACCGACGATCTCATCGCCAAGGCGCACGAGATCACCGCGAACCCCTCCAAGCGGGAAATGGATATGCTCATGGTCACCGGCGAGCAGATCTCCATCTCCCTCTGCGCCATGGCGCTGCAGGATATGGGCATTCCTGCGATCTCTCTGCTGGGCTGGCAGGTCGGTATGAAGACCAACTCCCAGTATGGCAACGCCCAGATCAAGACGCTGGACCCCGAGCGGATCCGGCGGGAGCTGGACGAGGGCAGGGTCGTGCTGGTGGCCGGTTTCCAGGGCATCAACAAGCACGACGATATGACGACCCTCGGACGCGGCGGCAGCGATACGACGGCGGTGGCCATCGCCGCGAAGATGCACGCCGACCTGTGCCAGATCTACACCGACGTGGAAGGCGTTTACACCGCCGACCCCCGCAAGGTGCCCACGGCGCGGAAGCTGGATGAGATCACCTATGATGAAATGCTGGAGCTCGCCTCCATGGGCGCGCAGGTGCTGCATAACCGCAGCGTCGAGCTTGCCAAGCGCTACGGTGTACAGATGGAGGTTCTGAGCAGCTATGTCCGCAAGCCGGGCACGATCGTAAAGGAGGTCACGAAAGGTATGGAAGAAACCAAGATCAGCGGCATCGCACGGGACGATAAGATCGCCCGCATCGCACTTGTCGGTCTGAAGGATGAGCCGGGCATGGCCGTGAAGGTGTTCCGTGTGCTGGCCAAGGAAAAGATCAACGTGGATATCATTCTGCAGTCCATCGGCCGCAATGATACGAAGGATATCAGCTTCACCGTCGCCCGCCCCGAAATGGAGCACGCGCAGACCGCGCTGGAAGCTGCCAAGGACGTGATCGGCTACGATCACCTGACCGTGAACGACCATGTGTGCAAGCTGAGCATCGTGGGCGCGGGCATGATCAACCAGCCGGGCATCGCCGTCATGATGTTCGAGGCGCTGGCGGATGCGCAGGTCAACATTCACATGATCTCCACCAGCGAGATCAAGATCTCCGTCCTCATCGACGTGGAGCAGGCCGACGTGGCCATGCGCGCCGTGCATCGCAAGTTCTTCGAGGAGTAACAGATCTCTGTCATCTTTCTTCGCCGCCGGGGTGTGAAATGCATCCCGGCGGCGTTTTTTCTGTGTTTGTTACCCCCGAAAACCGCAAAATCTGTCAATTTCTTGTGGTTTTTGGGGAAGACTGCCACATGATTTTGAAGTTTTTTTCCGTGAACCCCAAAATATCTCTTGATTTTCTCTGCGTTTTGTAATATTATGTTACCGTTTTCAGGAGAACTTGTAACTAAGGCGGTATCCCTCATGCGTTTCATGCTCAAGCTTCGTACAATTACAAAGTCCGCGGCTCTGCTGCTGGTGCTGGCGCTGCTCATCCCCGCCCTCGGCGCCGCAGCCTGCCCGTTATATACCATTTCCGGCCGTATGGCCGCGCAGGATCTGGACCTGCTGGAGGTCGAACCGGATTCCCCGATGGACGCTGTGGCGCTGTCGCTGGATGATTTCGTCCCGGTGGATGAAAGCCTCTATGTCCCCCATGTGTGGCCCGTGCGTTTCAGTGAAAACGGCCTGATCACCTCCTATTTCGGTGTGCGGGAAGACCCGTTCCTCAGCGAGGAAGCCGCCGCCGAAAATGAAGCGGCCCCCGCCGAAGGCGAGGAAGACGCCCCCGAAGGTGAAGCGGCTCCCGCCGAAAGTGTGCCCGTCGAGTTCCATGCCGGTCTCGACCTGGCCGACAAGCCGAACAGCAAGATCTATGCCGCCGCTTCCGGCGTCGTCATCGAGGCGGATTGCTCCGGCGGCTAC
Source organism: Oscillospiraceae bacterium (assembly GCA_045628925.1). Lineage (GTDB taxonomy): Bacteria > Bacillota > Clostridia > Oscillospirales > Oscillospiraceae > UBA1774. The sequence continues at coordinate 3,066 of JAZQQF010000179.1, forward strand.
GGGATGTATCTCCTCATCGACCACGGCAACGGCTACACCACCCGCTATTCCCATTGCAGCAGCCTTCTCGTCGAAGTCGGCGATGAGGTGGCGCAGGGTCAGATCATCGCCACCATGGGCGCGACCGGCCGAGCGACCGGTGTGCATCTGGACTTCCGCATCTATGTGGACGGAGAGGCCATCGACCCGCTGACTGTATTGGATGCAAGAAGCAATTGAATCTGAACAGAAAAGGGTTTCTCTCCGGAGAAATCCTTTTTTTATGCAAAATATCGAAATCCGGTCTTGTAATTTGGCCGGTATTGTGCTAAACTTCTTTCATAAACCGCGCAGTCCCGTATTACTCGTCAGTTTGGAGGTTTCTTCAATGGAAATGGATACCAAGAGAATCGGCATTCTCAAGAAAGTGAACATCACGCACTTCGCTGTTGTCATCGTCGTTGCGCTGATCTTCCTGCAGTGGCTGATGCCCTACTTCAAGTATGATCCCCGCCCCGGCAAGAAGAATGATAAGTACGAGCAGAACAGCATCTGGGGCGAGATCCTGTTCAATTATAACTTCGAGCAGCTGGAAGGCGTCATGTCCGATGAGCTGAATGTGAACGGCGAAAAGGTCTTCAAGTACATCAACCTGAAGTATCTGGGCGCGCCCGTCCTGATGATGGTGTTCGGCATCATCACCCTCTGCACCATGGGTAAAAAGAGCATCGCATTTAATCTCTGCCCGCTGCTGATGGCGATCTGCGGCATCAAGGGCTGGTTCTTCGGCAACCTGATCCCCAGGTTCTGCAACGTGGGCGTCAGCAAGATCCTGGGCGGCGTTCTCGCCATTCTGCTTCTGATCTGCGTGATCGCGAACATCGTGTGCTGCATCATGGAGATCAAGAGCCGTCCCGCTGATTACTATCTCCCCACCATGGGCTGATTCTCCCGACTTTTCCGGGCTGCAAGCATCGCTTGCAGCCCGCTTTTTGTGTCTGCTTCTCTTGACAAGCGCCGCTGGACGCTGTATCGTTTTTTCGGATTCTTGTTCTGCGGAGGAACTCATGACTTTTTGGAAACGTATCATCTGCCTGATCTTCGTCTGTGCGCTGCTTCTCGGCTGCGTCGGCTGTGCCGGAGCGCCGGAGGTAAGCGTGCCTTCCCCGTCGCCCACCGTCACCCCATCGCCGACGCCGACGCCGGAGCCGACGCCTGACCCCGCCACGCTGCCGCAGCCGGATTTTTACACCCTGCACCTCGCGGCGGATTCTGTCCCGCTCTGCTGGAACCCCCACCGCTGGGAATCGGAGGCGGACGGCCTCCTTCGCAGCTGCACCGTCTCCCCCCTGTTTGACCTGCGCATGGAGGATCGCGAAAACGGGCGGCAGGCGGCGTTCGTGCCGGAAATGGCGCTGGGCATTGAGGACGTGACCGGGGAATTTGCAGCCTCGGAGCAGTTCGGCATCCTCCCGGAGGAGACGGGCCGCGTCTGGCGCATCCGTCTGAATCCGGACGCCTGCTGGAACGACGAAGCCCGCACTCCCGTCACGGCGGAGGATTATCTCTATTCCATGCAGGCTCTGCTGGACCCGGCGATGCAGAATTACCGCGCCGAAGCCTTCCTCAGCGGCCCCGCCGCGCTGGCGGGCGCTGCAGGGTATTACAATTCCGGCAGAGAGAGCATGGTCGAAAACGTCAGCGGTGAGGAAGCCGTTTATCCCTGCGCCGACTGGGTGTTCGACCGTGCGGGCGGCTGCACCGCCCCGGATGGGACGGCGCTGTATTTCGCCCTCTCCCAGCCCCTCAGCTGGCTGCAGGGGCACAGCCTGCGGGACTATTATCAGGCCGGATACGTGCCGGAGGAGATCTACGCTGCTCTGCTGAAGCTGGCGGACAGCGACGGATATCTGCCTGTGACCGCCGAAAGCGCCGACCTGCTGTATTCCTTCACCGGCAGCGAAGCGTGGGGGCGTGAAAGCCGGGAGCGCCTCGCCTGCTATACGGTATTTCCCAAGAGCTGGCCGGAGGTGGGCTGGGATTCCGTTTCGTTCATCAAGGAGGACGCGCTGACGCTGCTCTATGTCTGCGCCGCGCCGACCTCGGAATTTGACCTCTGCTATGCGCTGACGGTGCCGTTTCTCGTCTATCAGCCCCTGTATGAGGCCGGGAAATTCACCTATGACGGGCTGGTGTATACGGACTACGGCACTTCGCCGGAAACCGGCATGAGCTGCGGCCCCTACGTTCTCGCCGGTGTTGAAGGCACGGTCTTCACGCTGGAGCGCAATCCATCGTGGTACGGGTACGGGGACGGGCGGCACGAAAACGAGTATCAGACGGACCGCATCCAGCTGCAGGCCCAGAGCCGCGCCCGGGCGCAGGAGCGCTTCCTCGCCGGAGAACTGGAGCTGCTGGACGCGGAGACGGCGGAGTTCGGCTCGCGCCTGCTGAAGCCGGACGGATACGTTTCCCGGTTCTTCCTTGCAACGGATGCGGAGGCGCTGCAGCATCTGCAGGAGGCGGCCGGGGAAAATATCAACAAGACCTGCCTCGCAAACGCCGCTTTCCGGGAAGCCCTGTCGCTTTCCATAGACCGTTCTGCCTTCGCCGCCGAGGAAGCCTGCAGCCTGCCTGCGCTGGGGCTCATCGGCAGCGGCTATTATGATTCGCTGGCGGCGGACGCGCTTTCCCGCTACCGCGGCTCCGAAGCGGGCGCCCGCGCCCTCTGCAGCGTCTACGGCGGGAGCATCACCGGGGAAACCAGCGCGCAGGAAGCTGCCGCACGCCTCACCGGGCAGGATCTCGACCGGGCGAAACGGCTGTTCGCGCTGGCCTTCGATCAGATGCTGGAGGACGGCAGCTGGCAGGAGGGCATGACCGTCGAGCTGCGCTGCGCCGTGGGCAGCGGGGCGCTGACGGAGACGCAGCTTCGTCAGAACGCCATCCTGCAGGAGGGTCTCGCGTCTGCTTCCGCCGGGACCGGCTTCGAGGGAAAGCTCACGGTCACCTTCTGCAGCTATCCCGACCGCTACGACGCCGTGGCCGCCGGTGAGATCGAAATGGGCTATGGCGCATGGGGCGGCGCGCTGTTCGACCCCTATACCCTGCTCCGCTGCTACTGCGACCCCGAATTTACGCCCGTGCAGGAGGGCTGCGGCTTCGACCCCACGGCGCAGCTCCTGACGCTGCTGCTGGATGAGGAGCCGGTCACCATGACCTACTGCGAATGGTGCCGCAGCCTGCTGGACGGCGGCGAATACGCCTCTGACCCCGCTCTGCGCAGGACGATCTTCGCCAGAGTGGAGGAATCACTCCTGATGCTGCACTGCTGCATCCCCGTGACGGAAAGCTGCAGCGCGGTCTGCATCTCCCCCCGTCTCATCCCCGGCAGCTCCGTTTATGACCCCCTCTGCGGCTGGGGCGGACTTCGCGGTCTGCGCTATGCGTTCGACGACGCGCAGTGGGCCGCCGAATGTGCGCAGCAGCCCTGAGCTTTCAGACGCTTCCCGTTTCCAAATGGGGAGCGTCTTTTTTATGCAAACATGCTCGCAGGGCGAGGGGTTTCTTCCGTCTTTTTATCTGTTTTCTATTGCCTTTTCCGGCCCGCCTGTGTATAATTTCATAGATTATGCCACACTGTGCCGATCCGTTATCCGGCGGCATGGAAGGCTGATCGTGGATATTTTCGCAGACGCCCTTTTCCCCCGCCCGATGGGACCGCAACAGGTCAGCGGGACCGCCCGGCGCAGGGATCGCGGCAGCTGCAGGAAATATCACAAAACAAATTGAAAGGAAACTGCATAATGAAGAAAGCAAGCAAGCTTCTGGCGCTTGTGCTGGCTCTGCTGCTCGTTCTCGCCATGTTCGCGGGCTGCGCGAAAAATGGCGGCAACACCGGCAATACCGGCAGCACGGGCACCGCGACCAATTCCGGCAGCACCAACACCGGCAGCACCAATACCGGCTCCGCCGGAACGGATGTCGGCACCACCGAGCCGGCGCCCACCGAGGCTCCCGAGGAACCCGCCACCTACACCTATAACTACGCCATGGCGGACTTCCCCACCAACTGGAGCCCCCACACCAACCAGACCTCCATCGACACCGAGATCATGGACTACATCGTCGCCGGTTTCTACACCTTTGATTACAACGAGACCTACGACGGCTACAAGCTGGTCCCCTACATGGCTTCTCAGGAGCCCATCGACGTGACTGACCTGTTCTATGGCAACTACGGCATCGAGGAAGGC
>JAZQQF010000180.1:0-12793 GCA_045628925.1 Oscillospiraceae bacterium
CCCACGGGCATGATCATGAATTCCTGAATATCCACGTTACTGCCGGTGGCATGGGCGCCGCCGTTCAGCACGTTCATCATGGGCACGGGCAGGGTCTTGGCGTTCACGCCGCCGATATACTGATAGAGGGGGAGGCCCAGCGCGGCGGCGGCGGCTTTCGCGCAGGCGAGGGACACGCCCAGCAGCGCGTTCGCGCCCAGACGGGTCTTGTTGGGGGTGCCGTCCAGCTCCTTCAGGAGCTTGTCGATATAGGGCTGCTCCATGGCGTTCAGGCCGATGAGAGCCTCGGCGATCTCGCCGTTCACGGCGGCGACCGCCGTCTGCACGCCCTTGCCCAGGTAACGGCTCTTGTCGCCGTCCCGCAGCTCGCAGGCTTCGTAAATGCCGGTGGAAGCGCCGGAGGGCACGGCGGCGCGGCCCATGGTGCCGTCATCCAGCCAGACTTCGACTTCAACGGTGGGGTTGCCGCGGCTGTCCAGTATCTCGCGGCCGACGACGTCTACGATCTCCAGAAACTTGCTCATGATGGATAATTCTCCTTCATTTTATTTTCGTTTATCTTTGGAATGGGCTTGCGCCCGTGGTTTATATTAGCCGATCAGGCTCTTTCCCGTCATCTCGGCGGGCTGCTCGAGGCCCATCAGGCTCAGGACGGTGGGGGCGATGTCCGCAAGGCGGCCGTTATGCAGCTTCACGTCCGCGCCGTTGATGACAAGGGGCACGGGATTCGTGGTGTGGCCGGTGTGGGGCGTTCCGTCCTCGTTCCAGACCTCCTCGGCGTTTCCGTGGTCGGCGGTGACGATGCTGACGCCGCCCATCTCGGCGGTGGCGCGGACGGTCTCCATGACGCACCTGTCCGTCACCTGCACGGCCTCCTGAATGGCGTCCCACACGCAGGTGTGGCCCACCATGTCGCAGTTGGCGTAATTCACCACCACAAGGTCATATTTCCCGCTGCGGATGCGTCTGCACACTTCCTCGCAGACTTCGTTGGCCCGCATTTTGGGGATCAGGTCATAGGTGGCGTATTCCTTGGGGGAGGGGATCAGCACCCGATCCTCGCCGGGCAGCTCGGTCTCGCTGCCGCCATTGAAGAAAAAGGTCACGTGGGCGTATTTCTCCGTTTCCGCGATGCGCAGCTGGGTCATGCCGAGGCTGCTCAGATAGTCGCCCAGCGTGTTCTGCGGCTGCTCGGGGGGATAGGCCACCTCCACATTGGGCATGTCCGCGTCATACTGGGCAAGGCAGATATAATCCACCGGGAAATAGCCCTTCACGCGGGGGAATCCGTCAAACGCCGGGTCGGCGAAGACCCGCGTCAGCTCCCGCGCCCGGTCGGGCCGGAAGTTCATGAAGAAGATGCTGTCGTTTTCCTTGATCACCCCGTCCTCGCAGCACAGCACCGGCTCCACGAATTCGTCCGTGACGCCCGCCGCGTAGCTGGCTTCCATGGCAGCTGCCGGGTCGGCGATATGCGTCCCCGTTCCGGCCACCAGATTTTCATAGGCCCGCTGCACGCGCTCCCAGCGCTTGTCCCGGTCCATGGCATAGAAGCGGCCGCAGAGAGAGGCGACCTTTCCGAGACCGATGGCCTCGCACTGGCGCATGGCCTCCTCCACGTAGCCCTTGCCGGAGGAGGGCGAAGCGTCGCGTCCGTCCATGAAGGCGTGAAGGTAGGCGTTTTTGACGCCCTTCTGCTTGAGAAGCTTCAGCAGCGCCCAGACATGGTGGATGTCACTGTGAACGCCGATATCGCTGAGCAGCACGAAGATATGCGCCGCCGCGCCCTTCTTCGCGCAGCGCTCCGCCGCCGGAGCCAGCACGGGATTCACGAAAAAGCTGCCGTCCTCCACGCTGTTGGAGATGCGCAGCAGGCTCTGATACACCACGCGGCCCGCGCCGATATTCGTGTGGCCCACCTCGGAATTGCCCATGGTGTCGGGCGGAAGGCCCACGTCCGGCCCGGAGGCCTCCAGCTGACAGTGGGGATCTTTCGCCCAAAGCTCGTCAAAATTGGGGGTACCGGCGGCGCGGATGGCGTTGCCCTCCGTCTTGCCGCTCAGGCCGAACCCGTCCATAATAATTAAAGTAACAGGTGTTTTCATTCTTTCGCCGCTTCCACGATCTGATAGAATTTTTCCGGGTCGAGGCTGGCGCCGCCGATGAGGCCGCCGTCCACGTCCGGCTGAGAAAGAAGCTCCTTCGCGTTCTGCGGGTTCATGCTGCCGCCGTACTGGATGGTGACGGCCCGCGCCGTCCGCGCATCGAACTGCTCCCGCACCACGGCGCGGATCTCCCGGCACATCTCCTCCGCCTGCTCGGAAGTGGCGGTCTTCCCGGTGCCGATGGCCCACACAGGCTCATAGGCGATGACGGTGGCGCGCATCTCTTTGGCGTTCAGGCCGTGCAGCGCGGTCCGCAGCTGGAGCCGCACCACGTCGAGGGCCACGTCCCCTTCCCGCTGGGACAGGGTCTCGCCCACGCAGAGGATGGGGGTCAGCCCCGCGTCCAGCGCGCGGCGGAGCTTGCGGGCGATCAGCTCGTCCGTTTCGCCGTGATAGGCCCGGCGCTCGCTGTGGCCGATGATGACGTAGCTCACGCCAGCGTCCTTCAGCTGCGCGGCGCTCACTTCGCCGGTATACGCGCCCGCCGCCTCGGCGGACACGTCCTGCACGCCCACAAGCACGCGGCTCCCGCGCAGCGCCCGGATCGCCGCCGGGGCCATGATGGCGGGCACGCACAGCACGATCTCACACCAGCGGTCCCGGGTGAGCTGGGCGCGGAGCGCGGCGGCATAGCCCCTGACCTCCGAGGGCAGCAGGTTCATCTTCCAGTTGCCCGCGATGACGGTCTTCCGATATTTTCGATTCATAAATACCCTTTCCGGCTCAGGCGTCCGGCAGGCAGGCGATGCCGGGCAGCTCCCGGCCTTCCATAAATTCCAGCGAAGCGCCGCCGCCGGTGGAGATATGGGTCATCCTGTCCGCCACACCGGCCTTCTGCACGGCGGAAACGCTGTCGCCGCCGCCGATGACGGTGATGCCCCTGCATCTGGCCATGGCCTCGGCCACGGCATTGGTGCCGAGGGCGAAGGCGGGCTCTTCAAAAACGCCCATGGGCCCGTTCCAGATCACAGTCCCGGCCTGCTCGATCTCGGCGGCAAAGAGCTTGCGCGTTTCCTCGCCGATATCCACGCCCTCCCGGCCTTCGGGGATCTCCAGCGCGGGCACGGTGCGCACATCGCTGGGATCGTCGAACGCCTTCGCGGTGACGGTGTCCACCGGCAGGAGGAGCTTCACGCCCTTCGCTTTCGCCTTTTCCATCATCTGCTTCACGTAATCGATCTTCTCCGCGTCCAGCAGGCTGTTGCCGATGCTGCCGCCGAGGGCCTTCTGGAAGGTGTAGCTCATGCCGCCGCCGATGAGCAGCACATCGGCCTTGTCCAGCAGGTTGTCGATAACGGCCAGCTTGTCCGCCACCTTCGCGCCGCCGAGGACGGCCACGAGAGGTCGCTGGGGCGCTTCGATGGCGCCGCCGATGGCCTTCAGCTCGGCTTCGATGAGGAAGCCGCAGTAGGCGGGGAGATAGTCCGCCACGCCGGCGGTGGAGGCGTGGGCGCGATGCACGGTGCCGAAGGCGTCGGACACGTACACGTCCGCCAGTTCGGCCAGCTCTTTTGCGAAGGCGGGGTCGTTCTTTTCCTCTTCCTTGTGGAAGCGCAGGTTCTCCAGCAGCAGCACCTGACCGGGCTGCAGAGCCTCGGCCATGGCCTTCGTCTCCGCGCCGATGCAGTCGGGCGCCATTTTCACTTCCTGCCCCAGCAGCTCGCCCAGACGGACGGCCACGGGCGCGAGGCTCATTTCGGGGTTGACCTGTCCCTTGGGACGGCCCAGATGGCTGCAGGCGATGACCGCGCCGCCCTCCTTGAGGATATAACGGACGGTGTCCAGCGCGGCACGGATGCGGGTATCATCGGAGATGACGCCGCCCTTCAGCGGCACGTTGAAATCGCAGCGGAGCAGGACCTTTTTGCCGCCCAGCTGCGCGCAGGATACGCTTTTCTTCTGATACTTCATGGGGAGACCCTCCTGAACAGTATATGAAATGGAAATTGTTTATCAGATTAATCCCGGAAATCCCTGCTGCCGCAGGACCTCATAGCAGAGGATGCTGGCGGCGTTGCCCAGGTTGATGCTGCGGTTGTCGGGCCGCATGGGGATGCGGATGCACCGGTCGGCATATTGTTCCCGCAGCCACTGGGGAAGCCCGGCGCTCTCCCGCCCGAAGAGGAGCCAGCATTCGTCCTCGTATTTCACGTCCGTATACCGGACGCTGCCCTTGGTGGTGGCCAGCCACAGGGGTTCGTTCCCGCAGCGGTCGAGGAAATCATGGATATCCGGGTAGATGCGCAGGTCCAGCAGGTGCCAGTAATCCAGCCCGGCGCGCTTGACGGCCTTATCGGAGATATCGAAGCCCAGCGGATAGACCAGATGGAGCCGCGCCCCGATGTTGGCGCAGATGCGCCCGATATTTCCCGTGTTGCCCGGGATCTCCGGTTCGACCAGTACCACGTTGAGCATTTCTTTCTACCTCCGGGGCTAATTCTGCCGGAATCATTGTAGCCCCGCGGGCCGGATTATGCAAGGTGCAATTCCATGATTTTGTTCGGAAAACCCGGCCTTTTTTCGTCATAATCCGGCAAAACAGGGTCAAATTTGTTCGATACAAGTCAAGTTTTGCCGATGGCGAGAAAAGGGCTTTACAAATGAAAATCATGGTGCTATAATGACCGGGCAATCCAAATCCGGATATGCGCCTGTAGCTCAGTTGGATAGAGCGTCTGCCTCCGGAGCAGAAGGTCGTGCGTTCGAGTCGCGTCAGGCGTGCCAAGACCCCCCCTTACGAAACCGTAAGCGGGGATTTTGTATTAGTTACCACCCGAAATCCATTTCCCGCGGCTTCAGCTCCGTTTTCGGGGCATAGGCCGTGCGCCCGGCCTCCAGCAGGAGCCTGCGGAACGGCTCCATGCGCCGTACCAGCGCGCCGATCTCAGAGGCAAAATCATCGAACGAGCCAAGCGTCTCATCCGGGAAGGAGAACTCTGCCAGCCAGTTCTTATACCGCAGCCACTCCGCCGCCGGATGGTCGGCGCTGTAGCCCCGGGGAACGGTCTTGAGCTTCGCGCCGCCGAGGGTCAGGCCGTTCTCCGCCAGCACGGCCTCCCATTCCGCCTGATTCGCCGCGATGAAATCCCGCACCCGGTTCACCGCCGCAGTCTCCTCCAGAAACATCCCAGTGCCGAACACCGTATTTCCCGGCTCCACGCAGAGAAAATAACCGATGGGGAGCCAGCTCTTCCGGTCGGCGGATATGTAGGCCCGGAAGGACGGGTCGTAGGGCGGGCGGTTTTTATAAAAGCGCATATCCCGCGCGATGCGGTAGACCCAGTCCTTCGCGTTCATATATAAGATATCGTCGCCCAGCGCCGGGCTGGCCTCGGCGATGACGAAGCGCAGCTGCTCCAGCAGGCTGAGAAAATCACCCCGGGCGCGCAGATATTCCCCGTGGTTGGCGTGGAACCACTCCCGGTCGTTGTGGTCGCGCAGACCGGCGCAGTAATCGAGCATCCGTTCAAAGGACATGGTTTTCTATCTCCATTTCAGACTTTCGTTTGCCTGCGCCAGCAGGGCGGGCAGGTCCGCGCCGTGGCTGCGGCAGATGCGCTTCATGGCCATCAGGCAGTCCGGGTCGCGGGTCAGCAGGTTCATGCCGAAATCGCAGGTGAGGGAGGCGCGGAAGCCCAGCTCCCGCAATACGCCCTCGCTCAGGTCGTTATACTTCCCGTAGGGGTAGACGAAGGCCAGCGGCGTAGTACCCAGCTCGGCATAGACCCGCTCCTGCATCTTCGTCAGGTCGGAACTCAGGCGCAGAGCGTAGGCGCTGCCGCTCTCGCCGCTTTTCCGGGCGCAGCCCAGCACGCCGCCGGAATCCCGGTGCAGGTCGTAGCTGTGGTTCTGCACCTCCGCGAGGCCGCTTTCCTGCAGCTCCCGCAGCTGGGTCCACGTGGCGTGGGCATAGCGGGGGGTTCCGTCCGGCAGGGCGGAAAATTCGTCCGCGCTGCGGCCGATGGCGGCCAGCACGAAGGGTGCGCCGAACTCGGAAAGGATCGGCGCGGCGGTGGTGTATACGCTCAGCAGCCCGTCGTCAAAGCTGAGGACGATGGGCCTCTCCGGCAGCGCCGCGCCCTCATAGACGTAGGCCGCCGCCTGCGCGAGGGTGACGGGCGTATACCCGTTCGTGCGCAGCCAGCACAGGTCGCTTCTCAGCTCGGACGGGGTGACGCTGTCCTTTCCGGGCTTCGTTTCCTTCACGTCGTGATACATGAGGATGGGCAGGGGGATCTCCCCGTTCCCCGGCGCGGCGGGGACGGAGCCGAGAAGACACAGAAGCGCGTTCAGCGCAAAAAAGATTCGCCGCAGCATAGGCACCTCCGAAAATCCGTTTTCCCTATCCTGCCCGGCTCGCGGCGGTTTCAGTTTAGCAAATTCCGGCGAAAAAGGCAATGCCCGGCGCGGCGGCGGAAAAGAATCGCGGTAAATAATACCATGGTTCCGCCCTCTTGCTTTTTTCGACAGATTTCGCTATAGTATGCGTACATTCCATGGACACAGGGGGGGGACCGCCATGCGGGGAAGAAAAAATGCGCTCATCCGGTTTTGCCTGACCATCGTGCTGCTGCTCATCGTGGCGCTGGCAGCCGTACTGCTGCTGCGAAGAATCAAACAGCAGGGCCCCGGCGGTCTGACGCCTACGCCCACCGCAACAGCGGAGCCGACCTCCGAACCCACGCCGGAACCGACCCCGGAACCCACGCCCGAGCCTGCCCCTACGCCGGAGCCGACGCCGGACCCGGCGGCATTGGAAGCGCTGGCGGCGGCCTGCCTGGAAACGCCGAAGGAGCGGGACGAGGCGGAGTCCAAAGCCCGGCTGGAGGAGCTGGGGCAGTATGACAGCCGCTATCTGGACGTGCTGGCCCGGCTGGAGGAAGACCCGGGGGCGTTCCCGCCGGAGATGCTCTTCGAGCTGGCGTATAACCCGGAGCTGCTGGAATTTGCCGAGAACTGGCCGCAGGAGACCCCGCCGGACGGGGGCTTCACGGCCTCCGAGCTGAACGGCGGCACGCCGCTCCTGATGCAGTACGACCCCCGCTGGGGCTATCAGACCTACGGCAGCGGCCCCATTGCCTTCACGGGCTGCGGCCCCACCTGCCTGAGCATGGCGGCGCTGCACTTCACCGGGAATGAGGCCGCCACGCCCGACGCGGTGGCCGCGTGGGCGCTGGAAAACGATTACTACGTTTCCGGCAGCGGCACGAAATGGGTGCTGTTCTCCGAGGGCGTCACCCATTGGGGGCTGACGGGGAAGGAGCTGCCCCTGTGGGGCGGCAGCATCGACGGCGCGCTGGACGAAGGGAAGTGGGTCGTCCTCTGCATGGACAAGGGGGACTTCACCCTCTTCGGGCATTTCATCATCCTCTGCGGCAGAGAGGAAGGCGGCTACCGGGTGCTGGATCCCTTCAGCCGCGCCCGCAGCGGTCAGCTTTGGAGCTACGACCGTATCGAGGGGCAGATCAGCAACCTCTGGGCCGTGGGAAAGGCCGAATAAATCAGAAACCGCACCGCATCTGTGCCTGCAGATGCGGTGCTTTTTGCTTTCCGTTGATTTTACACGATGCCAAAAACAGGTTCGATGGAAATCAAACAAATTTCAATAAAAAACCGTTGACAATCACGTGATTGCGTGGTATGCTCTGAGAAAAGAAGGGAGTGGTGTACCATGCAGAAGCAGCTGCCCGGCACCGTGCTGCAGTTTGACGACAGTTATCCGCAGGGCGCGGAGGTGCTGATGGGCGCCCTTTTTGCAGGGGGAGACCTGATGCTCAGTCAGGTGGCCCATATCTGCGGGCTTGAAACGTATATGATCCAGAACTGGGTGACGCGGGGATATCTCCGGGCGCCCACGGCGAAGCGATATACCCGGCGGCAGCTGAGCCGCATCCTCATCATCAACCTGCTGCGGAGTGTGCTGCAGCTGGAGCAGATCTGCCGCCTCATCAGCTATGTGAACGGCCATCTGGATGATGAGAGCGACGATACAGTGGACGACGCCATGCTCTATATGTGGTTCATCCGCTGCATCTGCGTGCGGGAGGACGAGCGCGAGCGGGTATTGCAGACCTGCCTCACGGAATATGAGGAGCCGTTCCCCGGCTCGCGGCGGCGGCTGGAACAGGTGCTGCGCATCCTCATCACCGCGGAGGAGGCTGCCGAGCGGAAGCATAAGGCCGAGGGCATGATCGCCGAGCTGGACGAACAGTAATAAGGAGGAAGGAAAATGGCTGTCTGGTGGGAATCTCTGAGCATGATAGAGCGCTTCTTCGCCATCGTGGCCATTCCGGCGACCGTCGTGCTGGTCATCCAGCTGGTGATGAGCCTCATCGGACTGGGCGACCATGACACGGAGATGGACGGCCCGGACGCGGACGATCTGCCCGACGGGGTCGATCTGGACGGGGACGGTGTGCCCGACGAACTGGACATGGATGGGGACGGCGCGCCCGATGAGCTGGAGCATGAGCATGAGGCGAACCTGCATCTCTTTTCCCTGCGGGGCATCGTAGCGGGTCTGGCGGTCTATGGCTGGGCGGCACTGGCGGTCTCCCGGGCGGGGCATCCGTGGCTGATGGCGCTGGCGGTCGGCCTTGTGCTGGGCGCGGCGGCGCTGGTATGCGTGGCGCTGGTGATGAAGCTCTTCTTCAACCTGCAGGCGGACGGCACGGTGGACGTGCAGAACGCCGTGGGGCTCAGCGGCGAAGCGTATCTGACGGTGCCGGCAAGCCGCAGCGGCGCGGGCAAGGTGAACGTGGTCATTCAGGAGACCATGACCGAGTGCGAGGCCGTGACGGACGAGGCGGAGCCCATCCCCACGGGCGCGAAGGTGACCGTGGTGGGCGTGACGAAGGCGCGGGAGCTGATCGTCATGCGGCAGGCCGGCTGAAAAAGCCTGCCGAAAAAAACGAAACCACGTATTGATTGAAACATAAGGAGGATGTAAAATGGGAATGGAAACGCTCATTCTGATCTGCGTGATCGTGGTAGTGGTGTTCAGCCTGCTGATCGCGGTGCTGAAGCGGTATAAGCGCTGCCCGTCCGACAAGGTCATGGTGGTCTACGGCAACGTGGGCAGCAATAAGGACGGGACGAACCGCTCCAGCAAATGTATCCACGGCGGCGCGGCCTTCGTGTGGCCCATCGTTCAGGCATCGGAATACCTCGACCTGACGCCGATCAGTATTTCGGTCGATCTGCAGAATGCCCTGAGCCGGCAGAATATCCGCATCAACGTACCCAGCACCTTCACCGTGGGCATCTCCACGGAGAACGGCGTCATGCAGAACGCCGCAGAGCGTCTGCTGGGCCTCAAGCTCCCGCAGATCCAGGAGCTTGCCAAGGACATCATCTTCGGCCAGCTGCGTCTGGTCATCGCCACGATGGACATTGAGGAGATCAATGCCGACCGTGATAAGTTCCTCGACGCTGTGAGCCGCAACGTGGAGACCGAGCTGAAAAAGATCGGCCTTCGGCTCATCAACGTGAACGTCACCGATATCAGCGACGAGAGCGGCTACATCGAGGCTCTCGGTAAGGAAGCCGCGGCCAAGGCCATCAACGACGCGAAGAAGACCGTGGCCGAGAAGAACCGCGACGGTTCCATCGGCGTCGCCGCGGCGGACAGAGACCAGCGCGTGAGCGTGTCGGAAGCCAACGCCAAGGCCATCGAGGGTGAAAACGCGGCCAAGGTGCAGGTGGCCATGAGTGAGGCTCTGCGCCGCGAGAAGGAGGCCGAGGCCCTGCGTCTCGCCACCGCCGCCGAAAAGATCCAGGCCGCAAAGGCCATGGAAGAGGCCTACGCCGCGGAGCAACTGGCCGAATCGGCCCGTGCCGCCCGCGAGAAGGCCACACAGGAGGCCGACGTCATCGTCTCCACGGAGATCATGAAGCGCAAGGCCGAACTGGAAGCCGAAGCCGAAGCAGAGCAGATGCGCCGCCGTGCCGCCGGTGAGGCGGACGCCATCCGGGCGAGGATGGAAGCCGAAGCAGAAGGCCAGAAGGCCATCCTGACCAAGCAGGCCGAAGGTCTGCGGGCCATCGTGGAAGCCGCCGGGGGCGACGCGGAAGCCGCTGCCCGCCTGATGCTCACCGACAAGATGGAGGACCTGATCCGCATTCAGGTGGAGGCCATCAAGAACGTGAAGATCGACAAGGTGACGGTGTGGGATTCCGGCGAAGGGAAGGACGGAAAAAGCGCCACCGCCGGATACATCTCCGGCCTGATGAAGAGCATTCCCCCGCTGAACGAGATGTTCAAGATGGCGGGGATGGAGCTGCCCGCCTATCTGGGCAGTGAGCGGGCTCCCGAAGGGGAGACCGTCAGCGCGGAAAACTAAGACAACACATTCTCCGGGCGTCTCCGATGGGGGACGCCCGGAGAGAGAAAGGCAGCGAACATGAGCGATAAGTTTCAGCAGAGACGAGAACGGGAATTGAAAAAGGTGGACGATCTGCAGACCATCAGCGGCCTCAGAAGACTGCTGACGAAAATGCAGATCGCGGGCGTCATCTTCGCCGGAGTGGGCCTGTTCATGCCGAAGCTCTCTCCACAAATGGCAGATAAGGAGTGGAAAACGATCTTCGGCGTGAAGCTCGGTTTCCCGCAGGTGATCACCATCGCGGGCTGCGTGATGCTGATCGTCAGCATCGTCTGCTTCCTCAGAAGCTACCGCTGCGCCAAGTGCGGCGGCCTGCTGGGGCTGACCCACTATAAGCAGCCCAAGACCTGCCGCAGCTGCGGCGCGAAGGTGACCGATAAGGACATCAAGGTCGAGAAGGTCGACTGAAACGGCTGCGATCGGTCGGGAAAACGGGCAGAATCCCCCTGTCCCTGCGTGAGCTTACCCAAAATCGGTCATGTATTGGTATGATGCCGGGGCGAAAGGCTCCGGCGGCGGGCTATTGAATGGTATCGGGAGGTGGTATCCATGCCCGCATTCTTTGCCGGCGTATCCTTCTGGTCTCTCATTTTATTGGTGCTGGGACTGGCCTTTTTCACGGCGGAGCTGTTCCACCCCGGCTTCGGCGCCTTCGGCGTGATGGGCCTCATAGCCTTCGCGCTGGATATCCTCATTTCTTCGCAGACCCTGCGGCAGGGTCTGCTGTTCACCGCCCTCGCGGCGGTCATCGTCCTCGCGTTCCTCGTCCTCGGCGCACGGCTCATCACGAAGGGAAAAATGCCGAAAAAGCTGGTGCTGCGGGAGGAAAACGGCGCAGCGGAAGGCTTTAACGCTGCGGAAGCGGCGGAAAACCTGCTGGGTAAGTCCGGCACGGCGGTGACGGTGCTTCGTCCCGCGGGCATCGCCTGCATCGACGGAAAGCGCGTGGACGCGGTGACGAGGGGCGAATATCTGGAAAAGGACGCGCTTCTGCGCGTTCTGGAAGTATCGGGCGGGCGCATCGTCGTCGGCCCGGATCCGGAAAGGAAGTAATCGTATGCCCGTATCACTGGCAGGCCCCATCATTCTGGTGGCCGCGATCATCATTGTTCTGATCCTGTTCTTCCGCTTCGTGCCCGTAGCGCTGTGGGTCAGCGCGCTGGCGGCCAACGTACACGTGGGCATCTTCACCCTCATCGGTATGCGCCTTCGCCGCGTGACGCCGGCGCTCATCGTGAACCCCCTGATCAAGGCCGTGAAGGCCGGTATCAAAATTCCCATCAACAAGCTGGAGGCCCACTATCTGGCGGGCGGCAACGTGGACCGGGTGGTCAATTCCCTGATCGCCGCCCAGCGCGCCAACATCCCGCTGGAGTTCGAGCGCTCCTGCGCCATCGACCTTGCCGGACGCGACGTGCTGGAGGCCGTGCAGATGAGCGTCAACCCCAAGGTCATCGAGACCCCCGTGGTGGCCGCCATCGCCAAGGACGGCATCGAGCTGAAGGCCAAGGCGAAGGTCACCGTCCGCGCCAATATCGACCGGCTGGTCGGCGGTGCGGGGGAGCAGACCGTCATCGCCCGCGTGGGCGAGGGCGTGGTCACCACCATCGGCAGCGCCGCGACCCATAAGGAAGTGCTGGAAAACCCGGATATGATCTCCAAGACCGTTCTGAGCAAGGGTCTGGAAGCGGGCACCGCCTTTGAGATCCTCTCCATCGACATCGCGGATATCGACGTGGGGCGCAATATCGGCGCCCAGCTGCAGGCCGATCAGGCCGAGGCCGATAAGAAGATCGCGCAGGCCAAGGCGGAGGAACGCCGGGCCATGGCCGTCGCCAATGAGCAGGAGATGAAGGCGAAAACGCAGGAGATGCGCGCCAAGGTGGTGGAATCCGAGGCGGAAGTGCCCATGGCCATGGCGCAGGCTCTGCGGGAAGGCAAGCTGGGCGTGATGGACTATTACAATATGCAGAACCTCATTTCCGACACCCGGATGCGTGAGAGCATCGCGCAGGAGGAAAAGAAGTGAATGAGGACGTGAAGCCCGGGCAGGCAGCCAAAGAAGCGAAGCCGGAAGCCCCGGCGCGGGGCAGCATGGCGTCCCGGCTCCGGCAGGAGATGCCCCCGCTCCGCACCGTGTTCCTCTGGTCGGAGATTCTCGGCAGCCCCCGCTCCCGGCAGAGGCGAAGATAAAAGCGGACTCACGGGGGCAAGGGGCGGGGGAGGGGTTTTGTATTTTGGTTT
>JAZQQF010000181.1:0-2925 GCA_045628925.1 Oscillospiraceae bacterium
CAGCAGATGCTGGCCGTGGGCCGGGCGCTGATGGCGAAGCCCAAGGTCATCATGATGGACGAACCCAGTCTCGGCCTTGCGCCGCTGGTGGTGCGGGATATCTTCTCCATCATCCGCACCATCAATGAGAGCGGCATCACCGTGCTACTGGTAGAGCAGAACGCCAACATGGCGCTGAAGATCGCCCATCAGGGCTTCGTGCTGGAGACCGGCACCATCACCATGACCGGCACCGGCGAGGAGCTGCTGAAGGACGAGCGCGTCAAGGAAGCGTATCTGGGAAAATCGAAGTAAGCTTTATAAATCGGTGCACCGCGGACATCGTTCCGCGGTGCGCCTGTTATTTCTGTCACGTTTCTGCCATGTTTCTCCCCTCAGAAGCGGCTGATCTCCAGATTTTCGTCGTCCTCTCCCTTTTCGATGGCGCGGACCACCACATGATAGCTGTAATCGTCGCTGACCTTCACCAGCACCCGGTCGCCCACCTTCGAGCCCATGACGGCCTTGCCCAGCGGGCTTTCCTTGCTGATGAGCCATTCCAGCGCGTTCTGCCGGAGCGTCGTCACCAGCCGGATGCGCTGCTCCTCCTCGTCCTCCTCAAACCACAGGGTCACGAAATCGAAGAGTCCCGCCACGTTCGCTTCGTCGGCGTGCGCGTCCTCGATGACCACCGCCGTGGCGATCATGTTCCGCAGATAGCGGACGCGGCTGTCGTTCCGGTTTTTGGCCTGCTTGGCCGCCTTGTATTCAAAGTTCTCACTCAGGTCGCCGAAGGAACGCGCCACCTGCACGTCCTCGATGAGCTTGGGCCGGAGGACGTTTTCCCGGTAGTCGATTTCCTCCTGCATCTTCTGAATGTCAACCTTCGTCAGTTCGTCATGCATTTTCCGCTGCCTCCGTGCGTTTGGATTCTGCCTGCCAGTATAGCACGATTTTCCCGCTTTGCAACCGAAATTGCGGCGGGCATCGGGCGGAAGGAATTGACTTTGCGAGTACTGTATTCTATAATGTAAGGTATAAAATTTTTAGGCGGCCCGTTTCTGCCGCCTGACAGGAGGATACTTATGGGTCTCGACGCGAAATTTTCCAAGGACGAACTGGTCGTAAAGGGTCAGATCGCGGGCGCTTTCGGCCCCCCGACCGACGTTTTCAGCACACCCATCACCCCGAAAGAGAACACGCTCCGCCTCTATCAGGGAAAGACCCCCATGTGGGCGCCCTTCTCCATGGGCGACAGCGTTTCCATCATGCTGGACTGCGACCCCGAGAACAAGGCCCGCAGCCCCCGTCCCGCGGGCGTCCCCAGCGACACTCCTATTGAGGATGGCTACGGCGTCCAGTGGGTGTTCGTGGACGTGGTGGGCGGCGCGATGGTGAAGCCCGGCAACCCCATCTGCACGGATATCGAGCATTGGGAGGACTACGTGACCATTCCCGACCCGGATACGTGGGACTGGGAGGGCTGCTATGAGCGCAACAAGGCGAAGCTGAATCCCGACCACTGCACCTATATCAATCTGCCCGGCTGCCTCTTTGAGCGGCTCATCGCCATCATGGACTTTTCCGAGGCCGCCGTCGCCCTCATTGACGACGATCTGAAACCTGCCGTGCATCGCTTCTTCCGCGCTGTGACGGACGTGCATAAGAAATATTACACCCTCTGCAAAAAGTGGTTCAATGCCGACATCGTGAACTTCAACGACGACTGGGGTTCCCAGCGCGCCGAATTTTTCAGCACCGCCACCGCCCGCGAGATGCTGGTCCCCTACGTGAAGGAGCTGACCGAGCACGTGCACAGCCTCGGGATGTACTGGGATCTGCACTGCTGCGGCTTCGTGGAAAACTTCGTACCGCTCTTCATCGAGGCCGGCGAGGACAGCTGGGGCGGCCAGCCGCTGAACGACAAGTGGAAGCTGAAGCAGATGTACGGCGATCAGTTCATCTTCACCGACGGGCCGAAGCTGGCCCCCGATATGACGGACGAGCAGAAGGATGCCGCCATTGCCGATTTCTTCACCAAGTCCGGCGCGGACAACCGCATCCTTGTGGAGCTGCGGGATCCCACGCTCCGCGCCAAGGTCTATGAGGCTTCCCGCCGGAACTTCGACCGGCTGGTCGCGGAGGGGAAGGCGATCCTGTGAGCGCGGAAGCTTACACCGCAAAAGCGGTCGCGCTCCATGACGCGGGCTATAACTGCGCCCAGTCCGTGTTCCTCTCCTTCGCGGCGGACATGGGCATTCCGGAAGGGCAGGCCGCGCATCTCATGCAGGGCTTCGGCGGCGGCATGGGCGGTCTGGGCGAGGTCTGCGGGGCGCTGAGCGGCGCAGTCGCGGCGTTCGGTATGCTGTCCGAGGCGCTGAGACCCGGTGACAACGAGGCGAAGGAAGCGTTTTACGACAAGGTAAAGGCGCTGGGCGAGGCGTTCAGGGCGGAGACCGGCGGCATTCGCTGCGCCGAGCTGAAAGACGCTGACCCGGAAAAGAAGAAAATTCGCTGCTGCGGCTATATGAAGGCCGCCGCAAGACTGACGGCGGAGGCGCTGGGGAAATGACGCACAATATCGAGCCGAATGTGTTCGTAAACCATTATGAGACGGAGAAGCAGCCCACCGGCTCCTCCTTCATCATTTTCTTCGACAGCCGGAAAATGCTCTTCTGCAAAACGGAAAAGGGCACCCTCCGCTTCCCCACCTACGGGGACTTAGAGGACAAGTCCGGGAAATACATCTATCTCTTCCGCATCGACGAGGAGGAGTTCTACCTTGCGCTGGATCAGCTGGGCGTTCCGAAAGCGCCCCCCAAGTGGGACGGCTGGGACATGGCCCCTCTGTTCAGCATCTCCCGCATGAAGCCGAAATACATGGCCTATGCCGCGCTGGAAGCGGTAACGCTCTCTTCGTGGTACATCAACAACCGCTACTGCGGA
>JAZQQF010000182.1:0-7374 GCA_045628925.1 Oscillospiraceae bacterium
AATCCCGCCAGCCGGGGCGCGGGTCGCCCACGAGGATGCGGGTGGTCACCTGAGGATGGGTCTCCAGCGAAAGCTCCACCTCATGGGCGGTGCTCCCGTCGCCGGTGCAGATGACGGCGGTGATGCCCGCCGCCTCGAAGCGGTAGTCGAAATCGTGCTTCTGCAGCTGGTTCGTGGCGGGGATGATGACCGCGCCCAGCTTGTGCAGGGCGAGGATGGTATACCAGAACTGGTAATGCCGCTTCAGCAGCACCAGCACCCGGTCGCCCCGCTTGATGCCGATGGACTTGAAGTAGTTCGCCGTGCGGGAGGATTCCTTCATCATCTCCTTGAAGGTGAAGCGCCGCTCGTTCTTGTTCTTATCCAGCCAGAGCATGGCCAGCTTGTCGGGCTTCTCCCGGCCCAGCACGTCCACCACGTCGTAGGCGAAGTTGAAGCTGTCCTCATTGAAGAAGCGGATCTCCTTCAGCGCGCCGGACGCGTCCTCCACCGTGTCGATGAAGGGACGGCAGACCAGATTCTCCTCGCTCTTGGCGGCGGGGAGCGCGGTCTCGGCCTCGGTGGGGGCCTCCTCGTCGCCGTTTACAACGACGGCCACGAACAGGCAGTCCTTCCCGCCCACGGCGATCATTCCGTGGGGCGCGGAGGAATTGTAATAGATGCTGTCGCCCTCCTGCAGGATCTCCGTATGCTCGCCCACCTGCACCTTCAGGCTGCCGGAAAGGATCAGGTCAAATTCCTGACCGCTGTGCTTGGTCAGGTGGATGGGGGCGTTCTGCAGCGCCTCGGAATAGGTATAATGCACCCAGTAAGGCTCGGCCAGCTTTTTCTTGAACAGGGGGGCGAGGCTCTTGATCTCGATGCCCTCCTCATCCGCCGTGGTCACGCCCTGA
The DNA here is from genome assembly GCA_045628925.1 of Oscillospiraceae bacterium. Lineage (GTDB taxonomy): Bacteria > Bacillota > Clostridia > Oscillospirales > Oscillospiraceae > UBA1774. The sequence goes on from JAZQQF010000182.1 coordinate 894, forward strand.
CCCCGGCGCGTGACGGTATAGGCCGAGAGCTTGGCGCTGTGGCCCTCCAGAATGTCCGTGATCTCAATGTTGAAGGCCAGCGCGCACTTGTGGATAAAGGTGAAGGGGAAATCCACCTGCCCCGCTTCATAGGCCCGGTATTCGGCCGCGCTGACCTCCGTGAGCGCCGCCATGTCGCTGACGGAATAGCCGCTGATCTCCCGCATCTCGCGGATACGGGCGCCGACCTCCATCAGCTTCGGATTCATCTCTTTCAGTTCCATCGTATCTGCCTCCCGGAAAAATGAAAAACCCCGTCTCAAATCACTTTGAGACGGGGTGAAATCTACCCGCGGTACCACTCAAATTGCGCTTTCGCGCCGCTCTGCGGACTCAGACAAGTCCTGTGCTTTAACGCAGCCATACGGGAAAACCTACTTGCTTCTTTGGGTGTTCGGCTCTCCGGCTCGGAAGGGATGGGCTGATGGACGCCCCTCTGCCGACTCGCACCGCCCGCCGGCTCTCTGAAAGAAGTTCGTCCGGCCGTCTTCGTCACAGCCTTTGCTTCTTATAAAAGATACGCATACTTTAATGCTTTATCGCAGACTTGTCAACCGCTTTTTTGCGATTTTGCCCGGAAATTTTCCCCGCGTGCCGGGTCACGCCGTTTCCACCGCCAGCGTGGCGGAGCCGTAGGCCTTCACGGGGCGGCCCTGCTCGTCGAACACCGTGGTATAGCGCACGTGGAAGGGGACGCGGCCCACCGTCAGCGGCATGACCGCTTCCAGCGCGGGCACGCCCGCCTCGATCTGCCGGTGCCAGTCCCGATACTGATCCGCCACCTCCGGCGGGAAGATGCCCATGGCGATGGCCGGTTCGGGGTAATTCTTCACCAGAGGCGGCAGCCCCAGATCGCGCATACAGCGGAAGCAGGGGCGCATCTCCTTCGTGGCCACGTCGTATTCCCAGTAATAGATGTTCGCCTGCTCGCTGGCGGCCTTGAAGCGCCGTTCGCTGTCGAGAATTTCCCCGAAGCGCCGCTTTTCCGCCGTCACGTTCCGGATCATCACATAGAACAGCATACCGATCTCGCTGCGCCCGATGAGCTGCACCGTGCTGCGCAGGCAGATATCCTCCTCGCCGCAGCAGTCGGAAACATAGTGCCGCCACGTTTCGCATTCCTGCTCCGTCCCGGTTTCGGCGGCAAGGTCCAGCGTGCGGCAGTAGTCGGCCCGGCCCGTCTCATCGAAGAAGCGCATGGGGTCGCCCCGGAGCAGATCGTCCTCGCTGAGGCCTGTGCCCAGCTCATTGAGATACTTCCGGTTCACCCGCAGCACGGACACCTGCCCGGCGTGGTAGTCGATGACCGCCGCGCCGCCCACCAGATTGGAGAACAGCAGCGTTTCCAGCGAGGCGGGATCCCAGAACCGGTCGGCGTGCAGCTCCCGGCTGACGCCGCCCTGCTGCAGCACGGCGGTGTCGCTGTGTCCCAGCAGGTAGGAATATTCCTCGGCGGGCATGGGATGGGCATAGAGATAACCCTGCACGTAATCGCAGCCGATGCTGCGCAGGAAATCCGCCTGCTCCGCCGTTTCCACGCCCTCGGCGATGACCGGCAGATCCAGCCATTTGGCCATGCGCACCACGCTGCTGAGGATGGTTCCGCCCCGGCCTGCGCCGGTGGTCTCGGAGAGAAAGCGCATATCCAGCTTGATCACGTCGAAATCGATGTCCTTCAGCACGTTCAGCGAGCTGTAGCCGCTGCCGAAGTCGTCCATCTCCACCACATAGCCGCAGTCATGCAGTCTGTGAACGACGCTGCTCACGTATTCGCTGCTGCCCATGACGGCGGATTCCGTGATCTCCACCCGGATGAGGGCGGCGGGCACGCCGTATTTTTCCCGCAGGGCCTCCAGCCGGTCGATGAAATCGGGCTGGAAGATATCCACGCGGGTGATGTTCACGCTCACGGGCAGGCGGGGCAGCCCCGCGTCCATGCTCCTGCGCTGGAAGGCGCAGACCTGCTCGAACACGAACAGATCCAGCCGGGTGATGAAGCCGTTCTTTTCAAAGATGGGGATGAACTCGCCCGGGGAGATGAGCCCGCCGGTAGGATGCATCCAACGCACCAGCGCCTCCGCGCCCACGGGAAGGCCGGTGACGTGGTTGTACTGCGGCTGGAAATAGACGGTGAACTCCTGCTCCTTCAGCGCCCGGTCCATGCCGCCCACCAGCTCCTGCTCATGGAGCAGCTGCCAGCGCATGGCCTCGGTATAGCGCCCAAAGCGCTGATCGTAGCGGCCCTTGACGGAGTCCTGCGCCATCCGCGCCCGGTCCAGCATGGCGGGGGCGACCAGCTCCGGGTCGCGCACGGAGTAGACGCCCGCGCTGCAGGTGATCTGCATGGGCAGGCGGAAGGCGGTGATCTCGTCCAGCAGGGCGTTCAGCTGCCGGTCCAGCTCCCTGCCGGAAGCGTGGAGCAGGAGGGCGAAGCGGTCGGATCCGATGCGGCAGGCATAGCCGCCCGGCCCGGCGGCATGACTCAGCCGGTCGGCAATATAGAGGAGCAGGCGGTTGCCCTCCTCCTCACCGTAAAGGTCGTTGACGGCCTTGAAGCGCACCACGTCCAGATAGACGACGGCGTATTCCCCGCTGGCGGCGGCCTTCGGCGCGGAGCCAAAGAAGCTGTCCAGCCGGGCGGAGAAGGACGCGACGTTCAGCAGACCGGTGAGGCGGTCATACTCCGCCATGCTCCGCAGGCGCTCCACCTGCTGCACCTTGCTGCTCATATCCGTCAGCACCAGCTGCACCGTGCCGGGCACGTCGCAGAGGAAGGTGATGAGGTAGTGCCGCCGCTCGCCGCCCATGCGGAAGAGATATTCCTGATTTTCAACGGCGCATTCGCCGGAATCCGCCATGCGCAGCACCCGCAGGCAGATATCCTCCCCGTCCTCCTCGTCCACGATGCGGTCCTGCAGCAGGAGCCGCCAGAAGGGGCGGGTCTCGCCTTCGCCCGCGAAGGGGGCGGAGGCTTCGGAATAGCGGAAAGCGCCCGCGGCAACGTCGTAATACAGAATGCTGGTGGCGTTCTCCACCGGGAAGAGACGGGCATTGGGCCGCTCGTCCGATTCCATGCTCAGGGAGGGGTCATACTGCACCCACCGGTCGCCGCCCTGACGCTTGGCGGTATACATGGCAAGGTCGGCCTTCGGGTAGAGGGTGCGGAAATCCCGCCCGTCCCGCGGGCTGACGGCGACGCCCAGACTGGCCGAGATGCTCAGCCTGCCGGGCAGCGTTCTGCGCAGGCGGGCGCAGATGCGCCGCGCCAGATTTTCCGGCTGGTCGCCCTCGTCCGCGATGACGATGAAAAACTCATCCCCGCCCACGCGGCAGAGCACGTGATCCTCCCACAGCTCCTCCTTCAGAGAGCGGAAGGTCTCGCTCAGCACCCGGTCGCCCTCGTTGTGGCCGCAGGTGTCGTTCACGGCCTTGAACCCGTCCAGATCCACCATGATGAACAGGTGGGGCTTTTCGTCCGCCGCGAAGAGATCCACCACCGTTTCGGCGGCGGCGCGGTTCAGCGCGCCGGTGAGCGGGTCGGTCATGGTCTCCCGCACCAGCTGCTCCATCTGGCGCTTCCGGGCCTCCATATCCGCGATGAGCAGCTCCAGCTCCCCGCCGCGGCGGACGGCATTGACGCTGAGCCAGCATTCCCTGCCGCCGCGCATGAGGAACACGTCCAGCTCATAGCGAAGCTCGGCATCGCCCTCCGCGAGGCTGCGCAGGGCGCTGAGCGTCTTTTCCCGCTGCTCCGGCAGGATGCCCCAGCTTTCCGCACTGCAAGCAAGCCCGGTCAGCGTTTCGGGCAGGGCAAGGCCCAGCCGCTCCGCCAGCGTCCCCTCCACGGAGCGCCGGTCATAAGGCGCTTCGGCCCGGAAAACGCAGAGCGTATAGTCCGCCCCGGAGCCGGTGCTCCCGGCCCGCTGCTCCCGGAAAAAGCGCACGATGGGGCTTTGCATCAGGAAGGCTTCCCGCCAGTGCTTCATGGTCGATCACATTCTTTCTGCCCAGATTCGCCTGAACGTAAAAATACAGATTATTATAACATAGCATTCGACATTCTGCAATGCCTTCCGGCGTCGAATGGAGAGATTTTCCGTCGAAAAAGAAGCGGGAAGCATTTGACACGTTCTGCAGGATATGCTATAATTTAACAGAAAATCCAAGGTCTCTGAGCGGGGGAGACCGGTGAACGGAGCGATGAAGCCGCACGGGCGGCAAAGAGATAAAAATACGCGGGCATGAAGCCCCGCAAGGAGGAAATCATCATGGGCAAGTTTATCATCAAGCAGGGCAAGACCGGCGTGCGCTTCAATCTTCTGGCCACCAACGGGCAGGTCATCGGCGTCAGCGAGATCTATAAGTCTGACGCCAGCTGCCTGAACGGCATCGAGAGCGTGAAGAAGTGCTCCGCCGGCGGCGTGCAGGATCTGACCGTCGAGGGCGGCGAGGCCGTCAAGCACCCCAAGTTCGAGGTGTATCAGGACAAGGCCGGTGAATACCGCTTCCGCCTCAAGGCCCGCAACGGCGAGATCATCCTCGCGTCCGAGGGCTACAAGGAGAAGAAGAGCTGCCTGAACGGCATCGAGAGCGTGAAGAAGAACGCCCCCGAGGCGGAGACCGTCCGGGAAGAGCCGAAAGCGTAAGCTTGAGCAGGATGAGACCGGGATGCGCATTTCGCGCATCCCGGTCTTTGCGCGTTTGCGGGGATTTTCCGGATGCGCGCTCTGTAGGGGCGATTCACGAATCGCCCGTGTGGCGGGGTTTTGCGATTTCGCCGGAATGCACCCGGATTCCCGGCGCAATACCGCCGGGCGCATCGTGATGCGCCCCTACGGTGGGTTGGATGCGCGCTCTGTAGGGGCGATTCACGAATCGCCCGTGTGGCGGGTTTTGCGATTTCGCCCGGATGCACCGAAAACATAAACAGCCGCGCCGGAAATTCCGGCGCGGCTGCGATGTTTTAACTTACGCTTTGCCCAGCGCTTTCAGCACCTTATCGGGCGTTGCGGGGGGATCGACCCACACGCCGATGGCGTTGTGGATGGCCATGATGACCAGATGGGTGTTGGCAAGGCTGTGGGAGATGCCGTTGGCGCCATAGGCGGCGTTGCCGGCGCGGGTCTCCAGAAAGTCCTTGTCCACCTGCGGCACGTCCAGCATGGTGGGCTTCATGTAGTCGATCATGTTGGCATTCAGCCTTACGCCGGTATGCTCGTCGAAAATGAAGTCCTCCAGCAGCTGGCAGCCCTGCGAGAAGTACATGACCTGATCCACCTGACTCTCCAGGGAGGTGGGACGCAGGACCTTGCCGGGGTCGGCCACCACGCCGAAGCGGAGGATCTCCACCTCGCCGGTCTCCTCGTCCACGGCGACCTCGCAGTAGGCGGTGTTCATGGTGTCCAGCTTTCTGCCCGCATGGTCGGTGGACCAGACGGACAGCGGGGGACGGCCGGTGTAGGAGGCAAAGAGGTTATCCGGCACGGCGGCTCTCAGCGCGATGCTGTCTTCCGGCGCGCCCTTGACGAAGATCTTCCCGTCCTGCATATCCAGCTCTTCCCAGCTGTGACCCTTCAACGGATTGGGCTTGCCGCCGCCCATGGGCCCGAACATGGAGGGGGCCGCGGGCTTGTCGGCATTCCGCGCGGCGGCCTGCAGGATCTGCTTCTTCAGGTCGTTGGCGCATTCCTTGGTGACCCACGAGGACGCGGTGCTGCCGTCGGAGCCGCCGCCCATGGGGGTGAAGGGGGAGAGATAATCGAAGTCCACCGCGATATCCTCATAGGGAACGCCCAGCTCCTCGGCGGCGGTCATCACGTTGCACTCCACGGCATAGAAGCCCACGTGCGGGCCCTGCGTGGGGAAATGCACCACGCCGTTGCGAAGCTCCAGCACGACGGAGTAGTTCGCGCCGGAATGGCGGGGGCACATCTGATAGCGGAAGGACGCGCCGTGGAGCCGCCCGTCGGGCAGGCGCTTCGCGCCGTCCTTATGCCAGTCCCAATCCATGACCTTCAGGCCCTGCTCCACGCAGGCCTCGAAGGAGGGAACGGGGTCGCCGTCGTCCTTACTGGGCGGGCCGTGCAGGTTCAGCCGGGCGATCTCGATGGGATCCTTGCCCAGCTTTTCCGCGATCAGGTACTCGGCGATGGAGATAGCGTCCCAGTTGAAGGGGCAGTGCTGGCCGGAAACGAACATCATGCCGCGGTTGGAATCCACGATCTCCATCCGCTGGGCGATGTCGGAACACTTGATGCTGTTGTAGGGGCCCTGCCGCAGGTCGCCGGAGGTGCCGAAGGAGGAGCTGCCGCGAACGCCCGCGTCGGCGATGGAGTTATCCTCCACGGCGGTGATGAGCCCGTCGCTGTTGAAGCCGACCTTGATGTGGCAGAAGCGCTGGTTCATCAGGAAGTCGAAGGTCTCCTCGCGGGTCTGCACCATG
>JAZQQF010000183.1:0-34488 GCA_045628925.1 Oscillospiraceae bacterium
CTCGCGGGGAAAGACCCCGCCGTTACGGGCAAGGCCGTGACGAAGCCGGGCATTACGTTTTCGGACGTGAAGAACAGCCCGAACCGGGCCGCCATCGAGGAACTCGCTTCGAGAGAGATCATCAACGGGATGGGCGGCGACCTGTTTGCGCCGGACGCGACCATGACCCGCGCCCAGTATGCCGCCATCGTGGTGAAGGCGCTGGGCCTGACGCCGGACAGCAAAGGCGCGGCGGTGTTTTCTGACGTGCCGAACGGAAGCTGGTTTGCGCCCTACGTGGGGACGGCCTGCGAATACGGCGTCATCAACGGGCGCGGCGGCGGCGTTTTCGACCCGGAGGGAACCATCACGAAGCAGGAGGCCGCGGTGATGACCGTTCGTGCGGCGAAGCTCTGCGGGCTGGATACGGCAATGACGGACGCGGAAACGCTGGACACCCTCTGCGAGTTCGGGGATTACCGAACCGTCGCGGATTGGGCGAAGGCGCAGCTGGCCTATTGCTACGCTGGCGGCCTGCTGGATCCTTCCGATTGGAACGTGGAGCCTGCGCGGAACATCCTGCGGGGAGAGGTGGCGGAAATGCTGTATCGGATGCTGGCGCTGGCGCAGCTCCTGTGAGGTGAGAATCATGTGGTGGAAACAGAATCAACGGAAGGTCATCCTCCTGACGCTGCTTGCGGTGCTGACATTCGTGCTGACAGGCTGCGGGAGCACCGCAGACATTCCGGCGGAAACCGTCATCCCGCCAGCATCGGAGGCGGCGGAGCAAAGCCCGGAAACGGGGAAGGACAAGTATCAGACCGACCCGGTACCGGAGGGAATGCCCCTACCCGTGGAGCCGCAGGACGCGGAGATCACCGAAGAGGCGCACACCTGCACGATCTCCATCTCCTGTGCGGCGATTTTGGACAATCCGGAGCTTTGCGACCCGGAGAAGGTCGAACTGGTGCCGGAGGACGGCTGGATTCTGGAGCCCGTGGAAGTGACCTTCTATGAGGGCGAGAGCGTATTCCACGTGCTGAAACGCACCTGCAAGCAGTATCAGATCCATCTGGAATTTGAGAATACGCCGCTGTATAACAGCGCCTATATCGAGGGCATCCACAACCTCTATGAGTTCGATGTGGGCGAGCTCAGCGGCTGGATGTATTCCGTCAACGGCTGGTACCCGAACTACGGCTGCTCCCGCTACGCCCTGCAGGACGGGGACGTGATCGAGTGGAACTATACCTGCGATCTGGGTTTCGACGTGGGCGGCGGATACGCGGTCGGCGGGTAAAGCTTTCACAAGCAGATCCGCAGGAACTTCAAATATCAAAACGCAGCAGGCTTTCTCAGAAAACCTGCTGCGTTTTTTGCTTATTCTTCCGGCATCGGTGCGGAATAGACCAGCTCGAACCAGCTGTCTACGTAGCCGGAAACGTCGCTGATGTGGGTGTAATTCCAACCGTATTCATAGCATTTCTCGGTGTAATTACTTAGCTTTACCGCAGTCCATGTCTTTTTGCTGGTATATACGGTATTGGAAAAATACTCCGTGACCTGCTCCTCATAATACTCATAATCATACTGCAGGTGACCGATGCGCTCGACGCCGGGCACGTTCGGGTCGTTCGTCGTATAGTAGCTGAGTTCATGATATGTACCATCGGCGTAACGTGTCAGATCCAGACTGATCTGCCCGTTCCCGTCATACTGTTTGCGGTGATAGCTGCCCGCCGCGTCGTAGTACACGTGTTCGGCGATGGTGCCGTTGGGGTTGTACGTGAGCTCGTCGATCAGTTTCTCATTCGTATAGGAACCGCCGATATACCGCTCTTTTCGGATCCATTCGATCTGCGTCGTATAGAACCCCGTCACGGGATCCTCGTAATATCTCGTCTGCGTCGTGATGCGATCGCCGTTTTCATCCCATTCGTAGACATAGAAATTGGACACCTTTCCCTGATCGAATACACGCTTCCAGACTTCACGCCCCTTGGAATCATAGCACGTGATACCGGTGAGCATTCCGGTATCGGAGTCATAGGATTCCACGATCCGCTCCCTGCGGGGAGGCTCGGGATCCGGGTCGGTATCCGGCCTGGGACTGGGGCTCGGGTCAGGATCAGGGTCGGTATTGTTGAGCTCTTCAATGATCTTGTCGTTGTAATCCTTGACCAGCTTGTTGAAGTCCGCATCGCTCTCGACGAGGCCTTCTTCCTCCAGCAGTTCCTTGAGCGCGTCCCGGTCTTTCCCGTATTCGGTCTCTACGCCTTCGACCGCGGTCTCCATGCTGTTTTCAAATGCGATCTCCTCGGTGGAAAGCCCCTTCTTCTTTGCGATCTCGGCAGCCACGGTGGGATCGTCGACCGCAAGGCGGAGCATATCTGCATTGAGATTCCCGCTGTCATCGACCTTGACCGTGATGTTGTCGTATACTTCCTTGCCCCGCTGGCCGAGGTCGCCGAGGAATGCGAGCCGTTCGGCATTGTTGGCAGTGTTTACCGTGCAGAGAGAATAAAGCAGCAAAGCATCCGTAACGGGCTTGAGCCGATCCTCCGTGCGCTGGATGATCTGGTCGCCTTTTGCGGTGCCGCCGATGATGATCTTCGCAGCGTCAACGCTCAGCTCGAGCGCAACGTCCGCCGTTCCGACCATGATGCCCGCAGCCTCTGCGGTGGTAACGGTCCCGGTCGTCAGCGCGGCAGGAACGCCGGCGATGGATGCTGCGCCTGCTGTTGCGGCCGTGGCGCAGACGAAGAAGGCCACCTTGCTGGTCGCCTTGACCGCGATCATTGCCTTCTCCCAGTTCCCATAGCAATCCGCATCCGCGTTGTAGCGCTTGTAAAGCGCATCCTGCGCTGCCGTCAGCGCATTGTATGCCGTCTTCACGTCGCAGCCCATATTCTTTGCAAGCTGCTGCACCCGGTTGTTGCCCTCCAAAGCGTCAAACTGCTTCGTCAGCTCCTCCGCCCATGTGATCACCTCGTCGGCGGACTGCAAAGACACGTTCGACATCAGCGCAAGGTCATCGCTGATCTCGATGATCTGCTTTTCCGTCACAGCGTCCAGCGCGGCGAAGGAAGGCGTGGCGTTCTGCAGCGCGTCCATCGTTTCGGAAAGCAGCTCGCTGGTTTGCTGATACAGGTCAGGATCGTCCTCGATCGCCGCAAAGGCGTCCTCGTCGGCAAACAGCTCCTGGATCTGCAGCAGCGCAAGCGACACCTTCGCATATTCGCTGATGGCGGCGCCGAGGGCGGAGGCCACGCTGTCGTCCAGCGTGGGGAGCGGGACGCCCGTTTCTTCCAGCAGCACGACCGCATCTTCGTCCGTGATCTCCAGCGCTTCGCACAGCGGCGCATAAGCGCCGTCCAGCGCAAACACTCTGTACCGGTAGCTCACAGGCAGAGAAAAACGGTACGTACCGGCAGCGCAGTCGTTTTTCATTTCACAGGCGACCATCCTGTCGCCCTGATACGCTGCGGCAAGCAGCAGAGCTGCAGGCGCTGAAAGCCTGACCTCGACCTCGCCGCGCTCATATGACGAAAGAGAAAGCACCTCGTCAGCGGCAAAGGCTGCGTGCGGGATAAAGCCGCAGAGCAGTACCGCGCAGAGCAGAATACTCAGCATTCGTTTCATTTCCTGACCTCCTTTGAAGCTGGCTCGAAAAGGACGGGGATCCCGGTGCTGCGGTCTCCTGCCCTTCGCTGGAAAGATACAAGCTTCTGACTTATTTTACCATAAGATCAGGCGACTTTCAACTGCGGCAGTATCGTTTTTCTGATTTTTTGGGAAAAAGTCTGCCTGCAGCAAAACACCCGCTTCCCGGGACGAACCGGAAAGCGGGCGTTAAGTTAAGAAAATTCAGCTTACAGGCCGGGAACGTACTGCTTCATCAGCGTTGCCAGCTCGTGGCCCATGCGGATATGGGTCTTGAGGGAGGGGTGGCCGCCGCCGCCCATGCCTTCGCTCATCTGATTGATGCCGACCATCTTGAAGGCGCAGACCTTCTCATCGCCGGTGGCTTCCTTGTATTCGCGCACGGCATTGTCGATCTGATTGAACAGGTAGTAATCCATGGTGCCGAGGGTGCAGACGATGAAAGCGTCCGGCCCGTTCAGGCTGCGGATCTGCTCAATGAGGCCGCGGTAATGGTCCCGGAACCAGTCCTCCATGGGCTTCAGCTCCGTGGCGTCCTGATAGAACTTGATGGGGGTGGCGTCGTTGGTGCCCAGATTGATGACGACGACCTTGCTGGGGTTCGCGGCGAAGTCCCACTTCTCCGGCTCGGCTTCCCGCTTGCGGTCGTACATCTCGTCGGTGAACGCATAGATCTCGTCCATGGCGTGCATGGGCATGAAGGACTTCATGGGCTTGGAGGCGCTGATGCCGCTCTCGGAAATGAGGGAGTATTCATAGCCCAGCTCCCGGGCTGCCAGCGCGGCATAGCTCTTCCAGCCGTTTTCCTCGCTGGTCTTGAACATCATGCCGCCGTCGGTGGTCTCGTTGCCGAAGCCGCAGGTGATGGAATCGCCCACAAATTCGATGACGGGCTTCGCCGCCAGCGTGACGGGGGCAAACTCGCCGTCGGTCTCCAGCTCGGAGATGCCCAGCTTGCCGCGGGCGTTCTCACTGAGCTTCACGACGCGCACGGTATGGGGGCCTTTCGCCTCTGCGGTGAACAGGGTGACCCAGCCGTCGGCTTTCAGTTCTTCCCGATAGCAAAGCTCCTCGCTCTCATCCGCCGCAGCGCCGAGACAGGGCCAATCCGGGTCCGGCGCGGGGAAGCCGGGGAAGGTGGGGCCCATATCGCTGAGGACGGCGACCTTCGCTTTCAGATAGGATCCGGTGAAGGCCACGGTGAAGCCCGCGCAGGTCCAGTTCATGAACAGGGTCTCTTTCGCGGCGTCGGTGATGGTTCTGCCGTGCAGCCGGAGCATCGGCATCAGTTCGGTGATCTTCATGTGTATTCCGCCTTTCTGCTTATTTTCAGATATCGCGGCTGTCCGAAATCAGGCAGCCGCGAAGAAAACGTGCTTACTTATCCAAAACGGGGAGCGTCTTGTAGCCGTTCCACTCGGCAACGTGGCGCGCGAGGATGATGACGTCCTTGGAATTGACCAGACCATCGCCGTTCAGGTCGCCGATGACATAGGGCGCGGCGGAATCGGTCACGACGAGGGAGCCGGTCGCAACGATGACTTCGTAGTTGCTGCGGGAATCGCCGCCGACGGTTGCCTGAATTTCGTAGACACCAGCCTGATCCATATCCAGGTTCCGACAGTCGAGGGCAACGGTGATCTTTCCGAGGTCACGGGAGCAAGGTCCCTTGAGGAAGGTATAGTCGGTTCCCGACACAGGAGCGGAAAGGTCGGGCGCGGTGCCGCCTACCGCGGCGGTCTTGTCCTTCACGTCGATGATGAGGGGAGCCGGGTCGATGTAGAAGGTAATGGTCTTTGCGTCCTTCGTCCCGTTGCTCCACGTGGAGTTGGAATCCGACAGGCTCAGGACTACATGATATTCGCCCACATCGGTGCCTGTGAAGTCACCGGTGCTTGAATCGTAGTCGGCGGTGGTGGTATCATCCCATGCGGTGCCTTCGGGGAGCTTCATAAAGGTCTGCTCTTTGCCGCAGTAGATATAGGTAGCTCCCGTCGGGATCGGAACGGTTTTGGAGGTGTTCACGGTCAGAGCGCCGTTTACAAGGGTGATCGAATAGTTACCTTCCGCGTCGCCGGTGACATTCGGTTCGATATCGTAGCTGCCTGCCACGTCCATGTCCGGACTGGCGGTGAGGGTGATCGAGAGGCGTTCGTTAACCATATCGTTATTAACGGCCGATCCACCCTGGAGGATGGTATAGTGGGTGCCCTTTACAGGGTTAGAGAGATCAGGGGCAGCGTCACCCACCGCGGCGCTCAGGTTCATCGCCTGAACGATCAGCGGGGCCTTCGTGATGTAGAAGGTCACGCTCGCCGTGGCCGCATACTGCACCTCACCTGCGGTGATCTTCGCGGTATAGGTGCCCGCATCCTTGGGGGCATCGTCGAGCTTCTTGCCCGTGGAATCGTAGTATTCGATGGCAGGGACGCTGTCATCCCCGAAATATGCTTTCCACGCATCCGTATTGCCGATGGTCGCGGCGGCAGGGTTCCCGTCATAGACCTTATCCGCTGCGTTCAGAACGAGAAAGGCGGAAATCGACTCCGTGCAGCCATCGTTACCGCATTTGACGGTGAGGATGTTGCCGTCAGCGTTGTACTTCCATGCACCGTGGCCGGTGGGAGCCGTGCTGCTGATAAACACATCATTTGTACTACGGGCTCCGCAGGTGCAGGACTTGTAATAAATCCCCGGAGCCACACAGTTTGCCGGGGTCTTCAGGTAGTCATCGTTTTCCACACACTGGTCGTAGACGCAGTCGTGAAGCTCCGGGTAGCTGCCGCTGGCGGGAGTCTTCCATCTTTTCCAGCCTGCGGTGCTGGAGCTGTTGTCGGTGATATACTTGTTCAGCTTGTATACAAGAGAATCGGTGTTGCTCTTGTCTGCCTTGCAAAGGTCAGTGGAAAGGCTGGTTCCGCCGTCAGAGCCTGCGCTGCAAGTCGTACTGTCATAGTAGCTGTCTTTGACGTTCCAGTCATTCTTTCCGCACACGCTACCGAAGTAATTACTTCCATCAACGGTGCCAAAGTTGCAGCAATTTTTGGTGGTGCCACTATTCCCGCCGCACACGCCGCCGACATATTCCGCTCCATTTACAGTAGCAAAGCTGCAGCAGTTTCCGATGGTGCCACCGTTGTTGTTACCGCACACGCCGCCGACATGTTGACTGCCGGTCACGGTGGCTTTGTTAGCGCAGCTTGTGATGACACCACCGTTGCTGTAACCGCACACGCCGCCGACGAATTGGCTGCCGGTCACGGTGGCTTTGTTGGAGCAGCCCGTGATGGTGCCGTTCATCGAAATGTTGCCGCACACGCCGGCGACGTTTGATTTTCCATTGACGCTGCCCGCCGTAATGACGTTTTTGATTTCAGCTTTGTCGCCGGAGGAAACACCGGCGATAACGCCGAACAGACCGACGTAATCGGTAGAAGTCTGGTTGATCGCCAGCGTCACGGTATGGCCCGCGCCGTCAAAGTGACCTTGGAACATATGTGAACTATTGCCGATGACCGTCGTGACAGGGGTCGTGCTGTCGCCGATATCCGCCGTCAGGACGAAGTATACGCCTTCGTAGGAGGTTCCATTGTTGACGGCTGTCGCCAGACTTTCAAGGTCATAGACCGTGCTGAGCTTATAGGGATCATTCTCCTCGCCTCTGCCGCCGCTGTAGCTGGGCAGACCGCCCGCCGAAGCGCCGAAGGTCAGCAGCGACAGGCACAGGACGAGTGCCATGCAAAGTGTCAGTATTCGTTTTTTCACGATGCTTCTCCTTTTACTTTTTTTCCTCCGCTGGGCCTGTATGGAAGGCCTCGGCAAAGATATATCATTTTACCATATTGCGCAGCGAAAAGAAAGAGTGTTCGGGAGAATTTTTGCGTGCCGCCGGGAACGCTTGACAATTCCCGACGGAAAGACTATGCTGTATCTATCTGAATAACCTCTGCGCGGATGCACGTATCGTGCCGGCGAACATCGCCGTGGGAAGCGGATGAAAGCTCCGCACTATCCCAGTAACCGTGAAGCTGACGAAAGAGCGAATACCACTGTGCCGGTGGGTCCTGCCGCAAGGCCGGGCTGCCGGAACGGGAAGGCGCTCCGGTAGGAGGAAGCCAAGTCGGGAGACCTGCCGCGCGGAGAACACTTTGAGCTTCTGGGGATGGGCGGCAGAGGAACAGCTTCGGCGCAGGATGTCTGCGCCCGATGTCGCTTTGCTGCGCCGCCTCCGGATTCGGGGGCGGTTTTTTGCTGCCCGGAAGCGGAAAGAGGCGGAAACTATGGAAAATACATGGCGCAGCGCCACCCTGCCGCCGGACCGGGCGGCCATGGCGGCAGCGAAAGCAAAGTGGGATGCGATCGCCAAGCCCATCGGCAGCCTCGGGCTGTTAGAGGATGCGGTGGTGCAGATCGCGGGCCTCACCGGCAGCGCGGAGGTGCGCCTTCCGAAGCGCGCCGTGCTGGTCATGTGTGCGGATAACGGCGTGGTGGCCGAAGGCGTGAGCCAGTCCGGGCAGGACGTGACGGCGCTGGTGGCGGGGAATATGGCCGAGGGGAAAAGCTCCGTCTGCCGCATGGCGGCGGCTGTCCATGCGGAGGTCTTTCCCGTGGATATCGGCATGGCGCAGGCGGTTCCCGGCGTGCGGGACAGGCATATCGCCCGAGGGACGGGGAATATCGCCGTCGGCCCTGCCATGCGCCGGGAAGAAGCGGCGCGGGCCGTTCAGGTCGGCATCGACATGGTGGGGGAGCTGAAAGCACAGGGCTATTCCATCATCGCCACCGGGGAGATGGGCATCGGCAATACCACCACGGCCTCCGCCATGCTGGCGGCGTTTCTGGGCGCGGAGCCGGCTGCCGTGACGGGGCGGGGCGCGGGCCTTTCGGATGAAGGGCTGAAACGGAAGGTGTCCGCCATCCAGCGGGCCATCGCCGTGAACAAGCCCGACCCGGCGAACGGACTTGATGTATTATGTAAACTTGGCGGCTTCGATATCGCCGGGATGTGCGGCACGTTTCTGGGCGGAGCCATCCACCGGGTACCCATCCTGATCGACGGGTTTATCAGCGCCGTGGCGGCGCTGGCGGCGGTGAGAATCTGCCCCGAATCCCGTCAGGCCATGCTGGCGGCCCACGTTTCCGCCGAACCGGCGGCGCGGATGCCGCTGGAAACGCTGGACGCGAAGCCGCTCATCACGGCGGGTCTGCGGCTGGGCGAGGGTACCGGCGCGGTGGCGGCGCTGCCGCTGCTGGACTTGGCGCTCTCGGTCTACGACGAGATGGTGACCTTCGACGGCATCGGCTTGGAAGCCTACAAGCCCTTCGGAACGTGAGGGAACGCAGATGATGATCTTACTTACCGGCGGCAGCGGCTGCGGCAAAAGCACCTTCGGGGAAAGCCTCGTGCTGAAATTCCCCCTGCCGCGCTACTATGTGGCCACCATGCGCCCCTATGGGGAGGAGAGCCAGCGGAAGATCGCCCGCCATCGGGAGCTGCGGAAGGAAAAGCGGTTCGAGACCATCGAAAAGCAGACGGACGTGGGCGATATCATCCTCCCGGAACGGGGGACGGTGCTGCTGGAATGCCTCTGCAACCTGAGCGCCAACGAGATGTTCGATGACGATGGGAACGAACGGGACCCCTTCGAGAAGATCGTGGAAGGCGTTCACCGGCTGAATGCGCAGGCGGAAAACCTTGTGCTCATCACCAACGACGTTGGCTCCGATTTTGAGGATTACAGCGAAAGCACGATGCGTTATGTAAACCTTATCGGCCGCCTGAACGCCGCCTTCGCCCGGGAGGCCGACGTGGTCTGTGAGCTGGTGTGCGGGATTCCCATCGTGCTGAAAGGAGAGCTGCCATGAATGCGTTCCGCTCGGTCGTCATGGCCTTCTGTATGTTTTCCCGCGTCCCCATGCCGCGCATCGAATGGAAGGACGAGAATATGCGCTACCTGCTCTGCGCCTTCCCGATGGTGGGCGCGGCGGTGGGCCTCAGCATCTGGCTGTGGCAGCTGGTGTGCGCGTGGCTGGGCATCGGACAATTCCTGTGGGCCGCGGGGGTGACGCTGCTGCCCGTGGCCGTTACCGGCGGCATCCACATGGACGGGTTCTGCGACGTGAGCGACGCGCTGGCCTCCCATGCCCCCATGGAGCGGAAGCGGGAGATTCTGAAGGATTCCCACACCGGGGCCTTCGCCATCATCCAGCTGGGCTGCTGGCTGCTCCTGTATTTCGCGGCGGCGACGGAGCTGCCCGTATGCGGGCTGAGCGCGGCCATGCTCACGCTGCTGCACGTGTTCAGCCGCATCCTCAGCGGCCTCACCAGCATCGTTTTCCCGAAAAACGCGGGGGAGGGCCTGCTGAAGACCTTCACCGTTTCGGCGGATAAGAAAACCGCGCTGACGGTGCTGCTCATCCTGCTGCCCCTCTGCGCCGCCGGAATGGTGCTGCTGGGCGGCCTCCCCGGCGCGGCGATGATCATGGGCGGCGCGGTGACGGCGCTGTATTTGAAACGAATGAGCGCGAAGCAGTTCGGCGGCATGAGCGGCGACCTCTCCGGCTGGTTCCTGCAGATGGCGGAGCTTACGATGCTGCTGTGCTTTGTGCTGATCGGAAAGGTGGTTTCGTTATGATACTGGTAGTCGGCGGAAAGGGTTCCGGCAAGCGGGACTACGTGCTGTCTTTGGGCTATGACCCCGCGCAGCTGGCGGACGGGGTGCTGGATGAAAAGCCGGTGCTGCTGAACCTGCAGGACATGGTCTTTGCGGATATTGAAAACGCCCCGGCGCTGCTGCCGGAGCTGACGAAGAAGGAAGTCGTGGTCTGCGATGAGGTAGGCTCCGGGGTCATCCCCATGGGGAAGGATCGCCGCCTCGGACGGGAGGCCACCGGGCGGCTCTGCTGCCGTCTGGCGCAGGAAGCGGAACAGGTGGTGCGCCTCGTCTGCGGCATCCCCACGGTCATCAAGGGGTGAGCGGGTGGAGATCCTGATCCTGCGGCATGGCAAGACCGCGCTGAACCTGCACGGGCGCTATCAGGGGCGGACGGACGCGCCCCTCTGCCCGGAGGGGGAGGCGGAGCTGCTGGCGATGGGCGTCTGCCCGGAGGCGGAAACGGTCTTTGTCAGCCCCATGCGCCGCGCCGTGCGGACGGCGGAGCTTTGCTTCCCCCGTGCGCGGCAGATCCCCGTGCCGGACTTCCGGGAGATGGACTTCGGCAGCTTCGAGGGGAAAAACTACGAGGAAATGGCCGACGACCCGGATTACCGGGCGTGGGTGGACGGGATGTGCCGGGGGAAATGCCCCGGCGGCGAGAGCATGGCGGAATTCGTTGACCGGGTCTGCGCCGCCTTTGACGGAGCCGCGGCGGCAGCGCTCCAAAACGGGGAACAGCGCCTCCTCATCGCGGCCCACGGCGGCACCATCATGGCGCTGCTGAGCCGTTACGGACGGCCGGAAAAGGATTATTACGACTGGTATGCGCCCAACGGCGGGGGCTATACGGCGGTCTGGAACCCGGAGAAACGGGTGCTGACGGACGTGCGTGCCTTCAAAAGCCTTTCGGCGCTGCGGAAGGAGGAAGAAGCGTGAAGGTCAGCATCAATATGACCACCAGCGAGGACGACGTGCGCCGCTTCAAAGACGCAGCCGACTGCGAAGCGTTCCTCACGGGCTTCGACGGGGTGGAGCTGATGTATTTCGAGGGCGCGAAAAAGGATGTGATCCCGCCCGGGCGGGTCGTGGGTCTGCACATGAGCTATCACGCGAACTGGCTGGATTTCTGGCGGCAGAACGAAGCGGAGCTGGTGAAGGAATACGACGATCTGGAGACCTGCCGGATGTGCTACGGCGGCACGCTGGATAAATACCGGCTGGTGGAGGAGTTCCGCCGGGATCATGCGCTGGCAAAGAGATTCGGCGCGGAATACATGGTCTACCACGTGTCGGATTGCAGCATCGAGGAGACCTTTACCCGCCGTTTCCGTTATTCGGACGAGGAAGTGATCGACGCGGCCTGCGAGATCATCAACGAGGCGCTGGACGGCGCGGACGACAGCGTAGCACTCCTGCTGGAAAACCTCTGGCTGCCGGGTCTGCGCTTCACCCGCCCGGAGATCACGAAGCGCCTGCTGGACGGGGTGAAGTACCCCAACAAGGGCCTCATGCTGGATACGGGCCACGTGCTGCATAACGACCTGGATATCCGCACGCAGGAGGAGGGCGTCGCCTATATCCACCGCCTGCTGGACGCTCACGGCGACCTGTGCCGGGCGATCCGGGGCGTTCACCTGAACCAGTCCCTCACCGGGGATTACTGCCGGGAGATCATGGCGCACCCGCCGGAAATGGGAGAGACCTACCCGAAGCGCTCGGAGCAGATGTTCTACCATGCCTTCGCGGTGGACAGGCACCTGCCCTTCACCGGCGCGGGCATCAAAGAGCTGATCGAACGCATCGCCCCGGAATACCTGACCTTCGAGTTCATCACCGAAAGCCGGGAGCAGCATGAAGCCTATCTGAAAGCGCAGAAACAGGCACTTGGAATGATATAAAAAACCGCTGGCGGAAAGAAATCCGCCAGCGGTTTCGTATGTAACTCAGTGATTGCCGAGGGTGATGAACACGCAGGGCTTATCTACCTCCGCGAAGGTCAGCGGCAGGTGCCACGCGCCCTTCTTCATGGCCATGACGGTGGCCTTCGTCAGCAGATAATGCTCCTGATCGTCCCCGTCCTCGCCCACGCAGAAATCGGCTTTCGCGTGCAGGTCGGTGAGATTGTCCTGATCGAGGCTCAGGAAGATGAGCGCCTCGTCGTAATCCTGATGGACGTGGGGGTGGTGCTTCCCGTCAGGCCCCCACGGGCCGAGGTTGTGGGGCTGGTGGACGGTGGACCACGTCATGGTCAGCGGTACGTTGGTAGAGGCGCTGTTCACGTGGACGGAGACGCCGCCGGAGGGCTGGCTCCGCTCGGAACCGTAGTGATAGGGGTCGTTGGGGGAGAAGGCCAGCGGCTTGATGTTCATGCTGAACTGACCGAAGAAGCGGCTCCACGCTCCCGTGCCGGGCTGGGCGGCTTCGTCCGCGATCTCAGCCTTCAGCGCGCCGGTGCAGCTGATGGCGAGGAAAAAGAAGGGCCGGTCCACCTTCGTCACGATGGGGGAAAAGTGGGGCGTTCCCTTGGGGATGACCACCACGTGGGGCGTGGCGATGCGGTGGCGGATGCCCTCCGCGCCCAGATCGACCTCCAGCTCGGCCCCCAGCGTCAGCATATCGTTGGGGTCAGCGCTGAGGAACCAGAGGATCTGGTCATAATCATGGGTGTGCAGCTTCTCCGTCTCCTCCGGCACCATGCCGCAGCCATCCACCAGCGAATAACGCATGGACATACTGTCCCAGTCGAAAAAGGTGCTGTCCAGCACGGCGCCCAGCTTCACGATGCCGTTCCGGCCCTGAATGGGGACTTCCTTTGCAAGCGATTCATACTTTCTGCTCATCGCAATTCCTCCGTTTCCCGCCATAGCGGTCTTGTTATGATGCTTTGATTATAACCGAAAGGGAATCATAAGTCCACTAAAAATTCCATTTCACGGAAATCAAAGCGAACGGAAAGCGATTGCCAGCCGTTTGATTCTGTGATATGGTAACAGGTAAGAGACTGCGCCCCGCGCGATGGGCGGAGACAAAAACAATGAAGGATCCGAAGGGAGGAACCCCCGTGCATATTCCGGAACGCTTTCTGAAAAATCAGACCTTTGACACCCGGGCGCTGGCCTTCAACCGCCAGCTGACCCCCAACTATACGGCTGACCCATTCGCCCATGTGGACAAGCCGCTGGGCGCGGAGGTGATGCCGGACGGGAACGTGCTGGTTCGCTTCTACGGCCCCAAGGCGCAGACCGTGCAGGCCGGCCATGAGGACGTATGGATCGACCTTGAGAAGGACGAGATCGGGATGTGGACCGGTCTTTTGCCCTATGACGAGCCGGGCTTCAAGCAGCTGGCCTTTCTGGTGGACGGCGTGAAGGTCCTGAATCCGCTGGCGCCCATCGGCTGGGGCAGCGGCAGCGCCATCAACTACATCGAGGTGCCGGATGAAGACCAGCCCTTCCTGCTCATGCGCGACGTGCCCCACGGAACGGTGAGCATGGAGTATTTCCCGAGTAAGGTCACGGGGGAGACGGAGTGCTGCTATGTGTATACGCCGCCCCACTACCGCGACGATCTGGATACAACCTATCCGGTGCTGTATCTCCAGCACGGCGGCGGCGAGAACGAGGGCTGCTGGGTGCATCTGGGGAAGGTCAACATGATCATGGATAACCTGCTGGCCGACGGGAAGTGCGTCCCCTTCATCATCGTCATGAACAACCTGATGATGCAGGTGCGGAAGGACGGCAAGTGGGAGGAGGACGTGAACCAGTTCGGCGATATGCTCATCGGCGACTGTATCCCCTTCATCGAAAAGGCCTACCGGGTGAAGCCGGGCAAGGAGAACCGGGCCATCGCCGGTCTGAGCCTCGGCTCCCTGTATTCCGGGCAGATCACCATGGAGCATCCGGAGCTGTTCGGCGCCTGCGGCCTGTTCACGGGCTATACGTGGCCTGTCATGCCCGGCTACCCCACCAAGGAGCAGCCCTGGGTGGATGCTCTGAAGGACGCGGAGACCTTCAACCGGGAGGTGCCGCTGTTTTTCGGCGCCATCGGCGACCGGGAGGTCAGCCTGCCGCTGTTTGAAAACGAGCGGAAATTCTGCGCCGAGCAGGGCGTGAACTACATTCAGAAAATTTATCCCGGCGTGCACGAATGGCGTGTCTGGCGCGCTGCCGCACACGATTTCTTCCAGATGCTGTTTCGATAAGGAAAGGAGAAACTGCCATGCTTCGCAAAGTTCTGACCGAATCCGGCTGGGTGCAGGGCATCCCGGCTGCCGACCCGAGAGTGACCGCCTTTAAAGGCATCCCCTTTGCCGCCCCGCCCGTGGGCGAGAACCGCTGGCGCGCGCCTCAGCCCGCCCAGCCCTGGGAGGGCGTGAGAAAGTGCTTCGAGTTCGGCCCCATCGCCATGCAGGAGATCCCCGGCGGCAACCCGGACGATATCTATACCCGTGAGTGGCACGTGGACGGCAGCGTTCCCATGAGCGAGGACTGCCTGCAGCTGAATATCTGGACGAACGCGAAAAGCGCCGATGAGAAGCTGCCCGTCCTCATCTGGATCTACGGCGGCGGCCTGATGGTGGGCTACCCCTCCGAGATGGAAATGGACGGCGAGCGCATCGCCCGGCGCGGCGTCATCCTCGTGAGCATCAACTACCGGGTGAACGTGTTCGGCTTCCTTGCCCACCCGGAGATCACGGCGGAAGCGCCGGACAGGCCCGCGAACTTCGGCCATCTGGACCAGCAGGCGGGCATCCAATGGGTGAAGCGGAATATCGCGGCCTTCGGCGGCGACCCGGAAAACATCACCATTTTCGGCCAGTCCGCGGGCGGCGGCAGCTGCGAAATTCAACTCTGCAGCCCCCAGAACAAGGGCCTGTTCCAGCGGGCCATCCTCCATTCCGGCGGCGGTCTGCTGCCGCCCAGCAGCCTGAGCCTGCACCTGCCCGAAGCGGAGGCGCAGGGGCAGAAGCTCTTTGAAGCGCTGGGCGTGAAAACGCTGGCGGAGGCCCGGAAGGTCGACGCGCAGACCGTGTGGGACGTGGCCGTGGGTCAGGGCGGCTTCAACTGGGGCAGCGTCATCGGCGACAGCTTCCTGCCCGACACCCCGGCGAATCTGATCCTGCGGGGCGAGGAGAACGACGCGGATCTCATCATCGGCAACACCGGTGACGAATTTCTGTTCAGCCCGGGCGTGGACAGCGTGGAGGCGCTGGAGGCCTACGCCCGCCGGAAGTTCCCCGCCTGCGCGGAAGAATATCTGACCATCGCAAGGAAGGACGCCGCCACCCTTGAGGATATGAAGAAAAACGCAACCTACAATAACTTCGAGATGGGCAATATGCTCTGGCTGGACCACAACGCCCGGAACCCGAAGCACAGGATGTACTTCTATCGCTTCGACCCGGAGATCCCCGGCTGGGACGATCCCGGCGCTTTCCATTCCTCTGACCTGTGGTTCGCCTTTGAATCGCTGGCAAAGTGCTGGCGGCCCTTCACCGGCAAGCATTTCGACCTTGCCCGGCAGATGTGCAATTACTGGACGAATTTCGCCCGCTCCGGCGACCCCAACGGCGACGACGCGGACGGGACGCCCATGGAGACCTGGGAGCCTTACACCGGCGAAAACAAAAAGGTCATGTTCTTCGGCGATGCGCCGGAGCTGCAGCCGGTGGAACACAGCGAGTTCTTCCGCTTCCTGCAGCAGGGCTGCGAGAGCGGCGTCATCCCGTTCCGCACGCTGAACGGCTTCGACGCGGAGAAGGAATTTAACTGATCTCGGAATACGAAACGCCCCCGGAGGAAGGAACGACCTTCTTCCGGGGGCGGCTTTTTGCGTTTATTCCGGCTCGATGTCCGTGATCGTCAACGCTGCCGTATGCCGTACAGGGGCCCAATCGGGGTTGCGGACGAAGATGGCGGCCGCGCCGAACACGAAGGAGAGGAACAGAAACGGCGCGAAAAGAAACACGGTGGCGAGGTTTTCCCGCAGCGGCTGCCGCTCTTTCCGCAGCAGCGCCAGCGCCACCGGCAGACTCAGCACCCACAGGAGGAGCAGCACGATCACAAGTCCGCCCAGCAGCTGCCACAGGGACGCACCCCCGGCGAGCAGCCCGCCGAACAGCAGCAGAAGCCCGAATACCGTGCAGGTGAAAATGGGATTGATGCAGATATCCCCAAGGAGCTTCCACGCATCCCGCCCCAGCTGCGGGGCTGCGCGCAGGAGCGAGGGCGCATAGTGCCGCATGACCTCCTGCATCCCCACGGCCCAGCGGAAGCGCTGCCGCAGCCCGTCCCGCAGATCTGTGGGCTGCTCGTCGTAAAAGACGGCGCAGGCGTCGCTCCGGACCCGCTTTCCCCAAAGGGCCTGCTGCACGCTGAACTCCACGTCCTCCAGAAAGGTGATGGTGTCCCATCCGGCGGGGGGCAGCGCATCCATTCGGAAGGCGAAGCCCGTGCCGCTCACGCAGGTGGGCAGGTCCATGCGGCTGTGGGGAAGATTCTGAAAGTCCGACATAGCCAGCCAGAATGCGCCGAACAGCTGGCTGACCCAGCTGGCATGGTAGTTTTTCGGGGCGCGGAAGCCCTGCACCGCATCGGCGGTCTCCAGCGCGGCGTTCATCTCCCGCAGGAAGCCACGGGAGGCCAGATTGTCCGCGTCGAACACGGCGACGCAGTCGATCTCGCCGGGGTGCCTGTCCATAAGATACTGCATACCGGCACGCATGGCGTCGCCCTTGCAGGTATCCGCCGGGTCATTCCGCACGATGACCTCCGCGCCGAGGGAGGCGGCGAGCGCCGCGGTGCGGTCCGTGCAGTTGTGTGCCACGACGAAGGTGCGGACGAATTCCGCCGGGTAATCCTGCCGCCGGATACTGTCCAGCAGCGGGGCGATGACGGCTTCCTCGTTTCGCGCACAGATCAGCACGGCGAAGCGCTTCGGCGGCGCCTCGGGTTCCGGTATCTTTTCGGTCTTCAGTCCCACGATGACGCAGATGAGGATCCAAAGATAATACGCCCCGGTCACCGCAAAGAGCAGGGAGGCGGCAAACAGCAGAAATTGGGACATAGGCGCAGTTCCTTTCCGAACAGGTAAAAACAGGAATAGTATACCACGTTCGTCCGCAGCTTACAATGCACCGGAAAACGAAAAAACCCGCCGCTGCTGCGACGGGGCTGTCTTTTACAGGCGCTTGAGACGGTTCCGGTCGTTCCATGCGGCGAGGTAGCCGAAGCCGATCCAGAACCCGTCCCGCGGGATGATGGTGTCGATGAACTGCACGGCACTATCCCGGTCGCCCTTGCTCTCTGCCAGCACCGCCATCCCGTAGGCCATCATGGCATAGTCAAGGTCCTCGATTTCCGGGTCGGGGAGCTTCGCGCAGGCTTCATCCCAGCTGAGGGAGCCGGAGAGCAGGGACATGACGAACTTGTAGGCAACGTGGTGCCCCACATCCATATCCTCCCGAAAATCCTGCAGCAGTACCGGGTCCGCGCCGCGGCGGAGGGCGGCCATGGTGTGCCAGTACATGGTGGCGACGCCCATCTCCCCGTCATAGAAGGGGTAGGCCTCCGCCAGCGCCTCCATGGCCTCCGGGTAGCGCTGGGCATAGTAATAGCTCAGGCCCAGCCGGTAGCCGATCTCGTCCGCGGTCTCACCCTCATCCCGGCAGCGCTTCAGCTCGGGAATGGCCTTTTCCACCTGCAGCGAGGTGAGCAGGCGCACGGCGCGCTTCAGCCGCGCCTCCCGCGCATCGGGATACAGCACCAGCACCATGTCATAGACCTCCAGCGCGTCCCGATAGCGGAGCTGGCGGCAGAGCGCCGCGGCAAGATCCATGAGGCTGGCATAGTCCAGCTTTCCCCGCAGCGCACTCACGGCGGGGGAGTCCTCCAGCGTATGCGGGAAGCCCGCAAGCTCGTTCACCGGCATGGAGTGGACCGGCTCAAATACGTTTCTGTGATCGTGATTCGTTCCCATATTCATTCCTCACTGATGGTATCGCTGCGCCCCTCGAACCAGAGGCTGATGAGATAGAAGGACAGGCTCAGCAGCAGGATGCAGAGGCCCGGCGTGAGCAGATATGCGTAGGCGCCCCGGAGAAACGCGCCCCGCTGATAGGCAAAGTTGATCATCGTGCCCCAGGTGGGACGGTAGAGGTCGCCGAAGCCGAGAAAGCTCAGGGTGGATTCCAGCAGGATGCAGCTGTTCACCCCCAGCAGGAAGCGGCTCAGCAGCACGTCGGAGAGGTTGGGCAGCACGTGATAAACCGTGATGTGCAGGCGGTCATAGCCCTGAATGCGCAGGTTTTCCAGATAGGGCTGGGCGTGGATATGCTGCACCTTGGCCTTCACGTTCCGCGCCACGCCTACCCAGCTGAATGCGGAGATGAGCAGGATGCGGTTCCGGTCGGACGAGCCGAGGAAAGAGGCCAGCACGATAAGCGTGATGAGCCGGGGCAGCAGCACGAAGATATTGATGAGCCCATCCGCCAGCCGGGCAGCGATGCCGCGTCCGGCGGCCAGCGTGCCGACGCCCGCGCCCAGCAGGAGCGTGATGACGCTGCTGGTAAGGCCGATGAACAGGGTCTGCCGCGCACCGTAAATAAGTTCGGTGAACACGTCGTAGCCCAGCGCGTTGGTGCCCAGCAGATGCTCCCGGCTGAGCGGGAGCCATTTGGCGAACATCTCCTTCTGCCCGTAATCCGTGAACAGGGCGGGGACGCAGGCGGTCAGCAGGAAGAAGGCCAGCAGCAGAAGTCCCACTAAGAGGGGAAACAGACGCTTTCTCATTTCGCACCTCCCAGCCGCAGCTTCGGGTCGATCAGGATGCAGCACACGTCCGTCAGGATGACGGCGGCGGCCATGATGAGCGTGGAGATGAACAGGATGCCCTGCATGAGCGGGTAATCCAGCGAATAGACCGCATCCGTCAGCAGCTTGCCCATGCCGGAAACGGAGAACAGGTTCTCCACGATCAGAGAGCCGCCCACGCAGATGCTCACGCTCATGCCCACCATGGTGAGGAAGGGCTGCACGATGTTGGGCAGCACGTAGCAGCAGCGGATACGGCGGGGGCTAAGGCCCCGCTCACGGGCATAGAGCACGTATTTTTCATCCGCCGCCTTCCGGGCGGTGGCGCGCATGAGCAGGAAGCGGGAGGGCAGCGTGCCCAGCGTCAGCGTCAGGATGGGCAGCGCAAGATGCCACACCCGGTCGAGAACATAGCCGAAGGTGCCGGGCGCCGCGTCCGGCCCGTTCAGCCCCGTATAGGGGAACCAGCGCTGTTTGAAGCAGAACAGGATGATGAACACCAGCCCCAGCACAAAGGAGGGAACGGCGTTCACCACGATCATCGCGCCGGAGGAGAGCCGGTCGAACACACTGTCCTTCTTCACGCCGCAGCGAAGGCCCCACATGAGGCCCAGCACGGTGCTGAGCAGCACGGCGGGGAGGGAGATCTGCAGGGTGACGCCCAGCCGGTCGGCGATCAGCGCGGAGACTACCGCGTCCTTTTTGAAGGAATAGCCCAGCGTCCCGTCCGTGAGGCTGCGGAGATAATAGCCGAACTGGCGCAGGCCGGATTCGTTCAGATGCAGCGCCTCGGCATAGGCTTCGTATTGCGCCGGGGTCATCTCTTCCTCGCTGAAGCCGGTCAGATAGGCGATGGGGTCGCCGGGCAGGAGGCGGGGCAGCAGAAAGTTCAGCACCAGCACGATGCAGAAGCAGACGAGCGCCGTGAGGATGCTTTTTCCGTATTTGCCCAATTCCGAGACCTCCCTTCTGAGCGCACAGGAGCGGAACGCGGGATTTTTCCGCGTTCCGCCGATATTTCCGTAATGATTATTTCGCCGTGATGGAGAACCAGTTATTCACGTTGTTGAGACCGAAGAGGCAGTCCGCCGTCAGGTTTTCATAGCGGGCGGAGCAGGCTAAGAGCAGATCGTCCCAGTAAAGGGCGAGGAGCGGCACGTGCTGCGCGTAATAATCCTGCAGCAGCGCGGCGGCTTCGCCGTATTCCTCCGGAGTGCGGGAATCGGCGAGGTCGGCGAGGATCTCCTGAAATTCCGGGTCATAGACCTGACAGCCGCCCTGCACCGCGTGGTTCCCGTCCACGTAGATGCTGCCGAGGCCGCTGCCCATGCCCATGCCCGCGGCGGTAAAGCCGTAAAGCGCGGCCTCCATGGTGACGTTGTTCTCGGAGAACTTGTTGCTGGTTTTTGCGTTGTAGGAATCCTTGTCCGTCCCGTCCAGCGTGACGTGGATGCCGAAGGCTTCCAGCTGGGTCTTCAGAAGCTCCGCGCAGCCCGCGTGGACTTCCTTGTCCGCGTTGTAGGTGAGGGTGAAGCCCGCCTCGCTGCCGTCCGCGTTCACGAAATAGCCGTTCTCATTGCGGGAAGCATAGCCCGCAGCGGCCATGAACCCGGCGGCCTTGCCCACGTCGGTATGCAGCGCATCCGTGTCGGCATAGCCCACCGCGGCGGCGGGGACGAAGCCCCGGTTGGGCAGTCCCGCATAGACGGAGCCGAAATAGGTCTGGAACTGGCTGTAATCCAGCGCCGAGGCCACCGCCTGCCGCAGGTTTTCATCCGCGAAGAAGCCACGGGCATTGTTGAAGCCCAGCACGGACGGCACGTTCACGGCGGGGACGCTCACTAGCTGCACGGAATCGGACGCGGCCAGCACGTCCTGATAAGCCGCGGCGACGCCGGCGGAATAGGCCCACACCATGTCCAGATCGCCGTTCTGCAGGGCGAGGTAGAGCGTATCCTCATTATTGAAGAAACGGTAGACGAGTCTGCCCACGTTGGGCTTTTCCGGGTAATCGGGATTCGCCTCGAAGGTGAGCGTGCCGGAATTGCGGTCGAAGGAGCGGAAACGGTAGGGTCCGCAGCCGATGCGGGCTTCCGCCTCGGTGATGCCGGGCTTCCCCTCATAAACGTGCTTCGGCATGGTGCGGAAATAGGTCATGCTGCTCAGCTCCCGCACGTTGGGCGCGGCGAGAGTGAGGGAAATGCTGCGCCCGTCCTCGGAGATGGAATAGGAAACGTACTTCGCGGGGGTCTCGTTGCCCTCCGCGTCCGTCTGCGGGATCAGATTGGCACTGCCCTCGCTGTCCTCATACTGCAGCGTGAACAGGATATCCTCGGCGGTGACGGGTACGCCGTCGTCCCACGTCATGCCTTCACGGATGGTGTAGGTCCACGTGATGGCGTCCTCCGTGGCGTAATCCGCCAGCAGGGGGTGGAATTCGCCCACGGTGTCCTGCCAGACGAGGGGCAGCTCCGTGGCGGCGGTGGAGATCATGTCGTAGTTATATTCCCCGCGCACGGCGTATTCCACCAGATTCGTGGTGCCGATGGTGAGCTGGGGGATGGGGTAGCTTTCTTCCGGCGCATCCGGCTCCGCCGCACCGGATGCATCGGGTGCGGCGGGGGATGCTGACGGCGCGGGGACGGCGTTGCCGCCGCAGCCGGAGATGAGCAGGACGAGAAATGCTGCGCAGAGCAGCAGAGCAAGCGTTTTTTTCATGGCTGAACCTCCTTGATCTGACATTCATCCAAAATACAGACCCGGTCACAGAAATGCCGGACCAGTTCCCGATCGTGCGAAATGAGCAGGATGCTGCCGCCGCGTTCCGCCATGGCCCGGCGGACGAGGCCGAGCACGTTCGCCTGCGTGGACACATCCAGCATACTGGTGGCTTCATCCAGAATGAGCAGGCGGGGCTGAAACAGCAGACAGCGGGCGATGGCCACGCGCTGGGCTTCACCGCCGGAGATCTGCGTGGGCAGATGGCCGAGGATGCCCGTTTCCAGTCCGACCGAGCCGAGCAGCTCCGAAATGAGCCGGTCGGCAGCCTTCCGGTCAGGTGCGAGGCGGTGATACCGTACCAGCTCCCGGAAGCCCGCACCCAGCTTCTGGCTGGGGTCGAGGGTGGCGAAGGGCTGCTGATAGACCATCTGAATGGGGAGACCCAGCTTCCGGTCATAGCCCTTGGGGGAACTGAGCAGCGTTCCGTCGAGGGTGATCGTGCCAGCCTGCGGCAGAAGCACGCCGCAGAGCAGCCTGGCGAGGGTGGATTTTCCCGCGCCGCTGGGGCCGAACAGCCCGGTGATGCGCCCGTCCGGCAGTTCCATGGAAGCGCTTTGCAGAATGGTCTTTTCGCCGAACCGCAGGTGCAGATCATCACAGACGATACTCATCGGCAGCACCGCCATTCCCGGCCGCCTTCCGACCTTTGCGGTACCTCCGTGCGGCACCGCTCCGAAGCCTCCGCGCAGCGCCGGTAGAAGGGACAGGTTGAATCCCCGGTGCGCAGCACGGGCGTTTCCGCCATGCCGTTTTCCACCAGCGCGCGCATGAGCGCACGGGTATAGGGGTGTCGAGGGCTTTGCAGCACGTCGGCAGCGCTGCCCAGCTCCATGGCCTTTCCGGCGCACAGTACCAGCACCCGGTCGCAGAGGGCGGCGACGCTGATATCGTGGGTGATGATGAGCCTGCCCGCATGGGGAAACACGGTCTCCAGCAGCTGCAGAAATACCTGCCGGGCTTTTTCATCCAGCCCGTTGGTGGGTTCGTCCGCGATGACCAAAGCCGGTTCGGCACAGGCGGCCAGCGCGATGGTGACCCGCTGGGCCATGCCGCCGGAGAGCTGGAAGGGGTATTTTTTCAGCACGTCCGAAGCATCCGGCAATCCGGCCAGCGTGAGACAGGCCGCAGCGCGGTCTTCCCATTCCGGGCGGGGGAGACGCAGCTTGCGCAGCTGGTCATAAAACTGACGCCGTACCGTCCGCGCCGGGTTGAGGCTTTCCAGCCCGCTCTGGGGGATATAGACGAGCTGATTTCCCAGCAGCCCGCGCATGGCCTTTTCCGGCGGCTGAGGTTCCCCGTCCAGCAGGATCCCGCCCCCGTCCCGGCATACGTTCCGGGGCAGGAGACCGAGCACGGACAGGGCGATCATGGTCTTGCCGGAGCCGGTCTCGCCGATCAGCGCGAGACTTTCTCCGTGTTCGATGGAGAAGGACACGCCTTCCACCAGCGTTCTGCGGCTGTTCTGCTGCTGTGCGGCGATGACGCCGCTTTCATACGTGAGCGCAGCGGGCATGACGGACCTCCTCCTTTCCTGCAGGTAAGCTGAGTGTAGCATATCCGGCGCTTCCCGGGAAGCCCCCGTGGGGGTTACCGGACGCAAAAAAACGCCGCAGAGGGCAGTATTTCCTCTGCGGCGCGAATGATTCGGGGAGCGTTTACAGCTGATGCTCGCTGCGGAACACCACGTCATCCTGAATTTCCGGGCTGAGCTGTACGAAATAGGCGCTGAACCCGCCGATGCGGACGATCAGGTCCTCGTGCTTCTCCGGCTCGACCTTGGCGGCCTTCAGCTCCTCCGTGTCGGCGATGTTGAACTGGATGTGGGAGCCGCCGGATTCCATGTAGGCGTTCGTATACGCGCCCAGCTTTTCGATGTTCTCCGGATTATTGAGGATGGAGGCGGAGAACTTCTGATTCAGCACGGCGGCATAGCACACGTCGTTATAGCAGGCGCTGCAGGCGGAGTTCAGCACCGCCGTCGGCCCGTTCGTATCAGCGCCGCGCTGGGGGCTCATGGCCCCGTCGTTCAGCGGTTCCAGCGCCTTGCGCCCGTTGGGCAGCGCGCCTACGCCGAGACCGCCGAAATAGTGCCACGCAAGGCCCTCGCGGGCGACCATGTAATTCCGGTAGGGCGCGTTATCATAGGAGCGGATGATATTCCCGCTATCGCGGCTGATGCGGGCCACCAGCGCGTCCGCCTCGGGGTCGTCGTTGCCGTATTTCGGCTGCCTTAGGCACATCTGGCGGATGACCTCGCCCTTTTCGCCCTCAAAGTTCGATTCCAGCGCGTCCAGCAGCTCTGCCATGGTGAGCTTTTTGTCCTCAAAGACCAGCTTTTTGATGGCGGTCATGGAATCCGCCACGTCGATGATGGCCCGGTCAGACATCCCGAACAGGGAATAGTCCGGGTGCGCCACCATCACGTCCTGCCCCAGCGCCATGCTGGCCTCCAGCCCGAGGACGCTCTGCAGCGGCGTGCGGTAATAGCGGTTCTGCACCTGCAGGGCGATGGAGCCGGAGCGCATGACCCCGTAGGTCAGGTGCCTGTGCTGGGTAAGAAACGCCTGATACAGCTCCTCAAAGCTGCGGAACGCCCGGGGGTCGCCGGTCTCCAGCCCGGTCTTTCGCCCGCAGATATCCCGGCCGTTCCGCAGAGCCAGCTGGAAGATGCCCGCGAGGTTGACGGTCGCCACGCCCTCGGCCCCGTAATGCTCCGCACGGGTGGGCAGGCAGGGGTAGACGCAGCCGAGGCCGCACCATTCCACCGCTTCGTCGAAGGGGATGCCGTCCCGCACATAGCTGCCGATGACCGTTTCATCG
This sequence comes from Oscillospiraceae bacterium, assembly GCA_045628925.1. Taxonomy (GTDB): domain Bacteria; phylum Bacillota; class Clostridia; order Oscillospirales; family Oscillospiraceae; genus UBA1774. The sequence goes on from JAZQQF010000183.1 coordinate 24,713, forward strand.
TTCTCAAAGAGCGGGATGCCGCCCCGGGTCTCCATATTCGTGCGGATGGCCTTGTTCATGAGCCAGTCGGGGAGTTTCCGGTTCCAACGGATGCCCACCGTGGGGCTGGAGAGCTTCAGCTTGCCCACCAGATGCAGGAAGAGATAGCTCAGCTCATTGGAGCAATCCTCTCCGTATTTGTTGATGCCGCAGAGCATCACGTTGTTGATGCCGAAATTGATCTGATGGGACTGCTTCTGCGTTCCGTTGGAGACCATGGTCTGCGTGCCCCAGCGCCCAATCAGGTCGGCCAGCTGAGAGGCCATCTCCGCGAGGGGGACGCCCGCTTCGTAGTCCCTGCGGAAGAAGGGATACAGATACTGGTCGGCGCGGCCCCAGTGGGCATTGTTCTGCTCCGGGTTTTCCAGCATCTTGGCGAGATTGCAGAACTGCATGCTCTGCAGCGCTTCATGGAAGGTCTCCGCGGGGTATTCCGGCACCCGGCGGCAGACGGCGGCGATCTTCGTGAGCTTCGCCTTCTGCGCCCCCGCCGCCTCGGCGGCCATCGCTTCCGCAAGGTCGGCATAGCGGCGGGCATGGCGGATGGCTGCTTCCAGCACGATGATGGCGCTGCGCCAGAAATAGAGCTTATCAACGTCGGTAGAACCGGTAGCGACGAAAGCATCAATATGCTGCTGCGCTTCCTCGATATAGCCCCGCAGGCCCACGCGGAGGATTTTGTTCCAGCTGAGAACGCTGGTGGACTGGGCGGTGATGCCCGCGTCGATGCTGGGGTCTTTCAGCTTGGCCTCCGTCACGTCGGAGATCCAGCTGCCGAACACTTCCTCCCATGCCTTCCGAACCGCCTCGGGGAAGGTGCTGCCCCGGAAGGTGCGGACGCTCTCCCGCAGGATCTCCAGACTTTCCCGGTCGATCTGGGCGGTCGCGTCCAGCGTGGCCTCGATGCTGCCCTCGTCGTTCCACACGTCGGGGATATAGTCGCCGCTCACGTCGATGGCGGTGGCGCAGCCGATGACGCCGGGGGTGGGGCGGCCCACGATCTCATCAAAGTCGTGAATTTTGATCTGGATGTTGTCCAGCACGTTTGCCAGCAGCTTTGCCCGGCGGATCTGCAGATCCTCGCCCACGGTGGCCTTCCAGCTCTCCACCGTCCACCGTTCCCGGTCGGCGTAGATCTGCCAGTCGGCCTGCTTCAGAGCAGCCTTCCAGCGCAGATTATTTTCGCTCAGCTCCAGCGCGTCGATCTCGGCCAGCAGGGCCGGCGCAACGATATAAGCCATAGTAACCTCCCAGCTCCGGAAACGGTGCTTCGGGCGTGAAATAGCCCTGTACAATCCCGTTATCCTGCGATATAATGACCAAAAGGATAAATCCAGCGGTTTTCTGAAAACCATTATAGATTCTGCGGGGCTGTTCTGTCAATTCCTTTGCCGAAACGGCGGCAAAGAATCGGGCGACCCGCTGTGAAAGAGAGGAAAGATCCTATGGGACAATATGACTGGCTGTTCTACAAGTTCCCCAAAGAGGAGACGCAGCTGGGCGAGATGCTGCCGCCGGCGCAGGCCTATTTCCATGGCGAGCTGTCCGTTCCCGGTTCGCAGGTCTGCCTGCCTTACCGGGCTTATCGGACCACCGGCGTCATCGAGAAGGAAGCCCACTATCACCGGGAGGAGGAATATCTGGCCTTCGTGGGGCATGACCTGCGCAATGCCTTCGATTCCTTCGACGCGGAAATTACCTTCTGGATGGGCGAGGACCTGAACGACATGGAGAAGATCGTCATCACCGCGCCCACGATGATCCGCGTGCCGCCGCTGTACTGGCATGGCCCGCTGGAGATCACCCGGCTGGGCAAGCCGCTGTTCTTCCAGCCCGTTCTGCTGAACAGCCGCTATTATGCCATCTATCGCCGGGTGGACGGGCAGGGAAGACCCTATAAGGAAGCGCTGGTGCATGGCGTCAGCCCCTGCCGTCTGGATGATACGAAGCTCTGCAGCTTCTGCGGGAAATGCCGGAAAGGAGACGAGTGAGCATGGGACGCTATGACCATCTGATCCACGTTTTCGAGAAGGAATACAATACCATGTGGGGCGACTTCATGCCCGAGTATCAGGCGTATTTCCGGGGCCTCGGCTGCATGGCCGGCTCCAGCCTCTATGCCTCCTACCGCTGCTACATGAAGGAAGCCTTTGTGGACCGGGTCTCCAACTTCCACTCCGAGGAGGAGTACCTCTGCTGGATGGGCTACGATGTGAACGACCCCTTCGGCAGCTTCGACGCGGAGATCAGCTTCTGGATCGGGCCGGATCTGGACCACATGGAGGAGCACATCATCACGGAGCCGACCATCGTGCGCATCCCGGCCTACTGGTGGCACTGTCCGCTGGAATACCGGCGCGTGGGCAAGCCCGTCTACTTTGAGGTGGTGCATATCCGCGGCGAGTTCGGAACCTACCAGTATCAGGAAGTGGACGGCGTGAAGAAGCTGACCTACACCGGCTTCACCACCTTCAACGGGCGCATCCCCTGCGTGAAGAACGCCAGCAAGAAGTGCGACTGGTGCGGCGAATGCGGCAAGAAGAAGCCGGAGGGCATTCTGGAACCCGGTATGCCCGGCTTCTCGCCCCTGAAGAATCCCAAGTGCGTGCTGGACGGGAACAAGAACTGCGACTGGTGCGGCAAGTGCGGAAGGAAGAAACCCGCGTTTCTGGACATGGGGGAGAAGAAGTAAGAGAACATAAACAAGCGGCACCCTCTGCCTTGCGGCAGAGGGTGCTTTTGTGTATCGGCAGAATGCAAAATCCGTATTCCGCGGTGCGCCCGTATTCGGCTTCCGTCAGCTGAGGTTCGCGCCCTTGTCTTTGCTCACGTTTTTGTTCGGGTTCTCGTTCGCCTTTTCCGCGTTGGCGGGCCTGGCGATCTTCCGTCCCAGCGTCTGCAGCCGCTCGACCATTTTCTTCCGCATCTCCGGGCCGCTCGCGGTACGCAGGCTGGCGATGATGTTATAGCGCTTGTTTCCGCGGGGGTCGGGGCTGTTGCTGTCCGAGCGCTTGATCAGGCGGTCGGACTTGGTTTTCAGATACTTGTCGGCGTAAAGGTCCAGCTTCTCATAGGCTTCACGCAGGTCGTCGGCCGTCTTGTTGAACTTTTTCTGCTCCACGCTGCCCTGCGGCGCGTCCACATAGCTCTGCATCTTTTTGTGGAGCTTGACGACAGTTGCCAGCGTATCCCGGACGCGGTCATAGGCCTTCGTGCTGTTGCGGAAGATCGAGCCTTCCGTTTCCTTGAGCGCATTCAGCACATCATTCAAACTGTCCTCCGGCGCGACCGCATCTTCCTTTTTCAGCGCTGCCTGCGCCATGCCAGCGGCGGCTGCCTGACCGGCGTCCATGCCCATCTCGGCGATCTTCGACAGATCCACGAAATTTCCCTTATTCAGGGCTTCCTGCGCTTCCTTGACCGACAGGGTGGGATTGACTTTGAAGCGGTTCTGAAGGGCCTCCCGGATCGAGCGGTCTATTGCCTCGCTATAGGTGCGATAGAAGGCATGGTTAATGCCTTCACCCGGCTCCGGAAGCACCCCTGCTTCCTGTCTGTCTCTTTCCAGCGCACTGCCAAATATGGGCTCAAAGGAGGGCGGACCATCCAACGTCTTGCGATCCAGTCCAAGACGCCCTGTGATCGTTTCGAGGGTGACGTTGGGGTCGCTCAGATCGATGGAGATCGGCTCGTCCGCATTGATACGACCCTTTACCGCAGCCGGATAGGACTCCGAATCCGTATAGAAGTTTCTCACGTAGTTCATTACCGTGGGAGAAACGCCGGGTACGTTCCCCAGCGCTTCCAGCAGGACCGGATAGATCTCGGCAGGCGTGCCGGTGATGACGTTGGCGTCCGTCGGCATATCCGGCGCGTCCGGCAGCTCCATTCCGGGGAAGTTGTCGCTGCTCAGGATCTTTTCCGGGATCCGCTTGACGTCTACCTGTACCCGCTCGATGTCGTCCTGGATCCAGCTGCCGTTTTCCTTCCGGTTGGAGTACCAGTCCTTATCCTTCACGGTTTCCACCGGCCAGGTCTTCATTTCGGCGCACTGCTGCCTGAACTCCTGCGAATTTTTGACGAACGCTTCCAGCTCCTGCAGATAGGTGTCTTTATTCTCGGCAAACATTTTCTCATACCGGGCGCGCATCTCAGGGGAGCGTTTTTCATGACCCTCGAGGAGTCGGCTTTCTTCCTCATAGAACAGCCGGAGCGCTTCCTTCTTGGCCAGCAGCTCCACAAAATCGGGGTCATTTTCCGGCGCGGTCTGATCGCCCGCTTTTGCCTTCTGGAGGATGTGCTTCTTCAGCTTGGCGTTTGCGATCGCAAGCTCCACCTCATCCATGCGGGGCTCGGTGTCCAGCGTGGCGATAAAGCTCTCGAATCGATTCGCACCATCCTTCAGGCGGGCATTCTGCCGCTTCTCGCACTCCTGCTCCAGTTCCTTGGACATGGGGTAAAAGGCGCCCGCAACGTCGCACGTAATGATGCCGAGGGTGTCGCTGTCGCCGCCGATGGAGATCGCGTTCCGGAGGCAATCCTCGAAATCCTTGCCCTCATAAAAGGCGCGGAAGGCCATCGGCACAGAGACCGGCGCGATCTCATCCTGATCCAGACCCTGCGCTTTTCTCGCGATCATGCGCTGGCGGTACTCCTCCAGCGTGATGTCCAGATTATAGCCGAACTCCGTTTCCAGATAAGCCTTGATGCCCTCCTTGTCCACACCGGCGCGGGCCAGAAAAGCGGCGGAAGCGATCGCCTCTGCGCCCTTGATGCCCTCGGGGTGGCTGTGGCTGGGCATGGCGGTCAATCTGGCGAGACGGCGAGCCTCCGCCAGAGAATTGCACATCCACGCGACCGCGCCGACCCGCATGGCGGAACCGTTGCCGCAGCTGGTGGGCGGCATGGGTTCCAGACCCGGCTTGTTGCCCCAATTTCTGAAAGCGACTCCGAAGCCGCCCGGGACGTGACCGTCATAGATCTGCACGCACTCCTTCAGAGCCTTCGTGCAGGCGGCGACGATCTCCTCGTCGCTCTTGCCCCAGGTTTCCATCAAAGCCCGGGCGATATAGTCCTGCGTGAGGGAATCATCGCTGTAGCTGGATTCCTGATCACTGTTGGGCCGATTGGGATCGTCAAACAGCTGGAATACCTTGGTGAATATGTTGGCATACGCGAACTCATAGGGAACGCCGGCGATATCGCCGATCATTCCGTGGTTCAATACCTTTGTTTGCGGCTTGGGACGCGGCGTGTAGTGAACGCCTTTGAGTTTGGGACGGGGGTTTACCGGCGGCATAACTGATCCTCCCTGATTTGATTTGTTTTGTTTCCTGCGTTTTTGCCTTTCTACTGCATAATACCACTGGAACGCGAAAAAAGATACACGGAATCATTGAAAATTTACGGTGATTCCCGAAATCTGTCCGCGGAACAGGCGGTCAGCGTCCTGCAGCTCGTTCTCAGCACCGAAGCACATGAAGCAGGTGAGATGACGTATCAAAAAGAAACGTCGCCGCGGACGATAAGTCCGCGGCGACTTGGTACGAGTGTTCAAAAGAAGGTCCGCGCCCTGCGTTTCGTTCCCCAAATCGAAGCCCGGCGAAGCGGGTTCGATTTGGAAAGGAGGAGCGACGGCATGAGCGGACTCCGACTTTTGAAAAAAGTCGGAGCAAGCGATATAAAGCTTGCTCCGACGTGGCTGGGATGGCGGGATTCGAACCCACGCGTACAGGAGTCAAAGTCCTGTGCCTTACCGCTTGGCGACATCCCAAAGAAAAACGCTGCCGGTGGAATCCGCCTGCAGCGCATGGGGTGGGTGATCGGAGTCGAACCGACGGCCTCCAGAGCCACAATCTGGCGCTCTAACCAACTGAGCTACACCCACCATATTCACTTCCTGCCTGACGGCGAATTGTATCTTACACGAAACAGCGCAGAAAATCAAGGGGTTTTGGAAATTTTCCTATTCCGTGAACGAATCGAAGCCCGGGGAGGTATGCACCGTCCCATCCGCATAGAGCCACAGCGCCTCGGCGCCGTACCGCTCCAGCAATCGAAGCCCCGCCTCCTCGGAGAGCAGGAACAGGGAGGTGGAGAGCGCGTCCGCGAGGCCGGAATCCGGGCAGACCACGGTTACCATCACATAGCCCTCTGCGGGATACAGCGTGTCCGGGTCGATGATATGGTGATACTCCTGCCCGTCCACGGTGAATACCCGCTGATAGCTGCCGCTGGTGACGGCGCTCATATCCCGGAGATCCAGGCAGCGCAGCTCGCCCTTTTCCAGAGGATTCTCCAGCGCCACGCGCCAGCATTCGCCGCCCGGCTTCGTCCCCACGGTGCAGACATTACCGCCCGCAGAGACGAGGAAACCGGTGTATCCGGCGGCTTTCGCCTGCTGACAGGCATACTGCACCGCCCAGCCCTTGGCGATGGCCCCCACGTCCAGCCGCGCTTCCGGGTCAGAAAGGCGCACCGTTCCTGCCATGGCATCCAGCTCCAACGCTTCCGGCGAGATATGCGCCTTCGCCAGCTCCAGCGCTTCCGGATCGGGCAGCGCCGCGGCGTCAGGGGAGGCCAGCGCGGCAGTCCGGGCATCGTGCCAGAGGGACAGGACGCTGCCCGCGCAGACGTTCAGCTTCCGTCCCCCGGCCTCGCCCAGCTCCTGCGAGAGCGAGAGCAGGTCGAGAATGCGCCCGTCCACGCTGACGGCATCGCCGCCCGCGCGGCGGTTCACCGTGCAGAGGTTGTTCATGCCGTCATACTCCGCGTAGATATCGAACAGCCGGTGGCATTCCAGCAGCTCCGAATGCAGAAAATCCGCCAGCTCTCGAAACTCGCTCTGGCTGGCGGCATAGGCGGTGACGGTGGTCACCGTGTCAAAAACATCCGTATAGGTGATGCTGTAGCTCTGCATCCGAGCCCCGCAGGCGCAGAGGCACAGCAGGCAGAGGCAGCAGAGCAGGGCGGAAAATCGTTTCAGACTCACAGATCGCTCACGTATTTCTCGGTGAAGCGCAGGAACGCTTCGGTAAAGACCGTGGTCTCCTCCGCATTGGAGGAATACTCATGGGGCATATAGGAGGGGTTCCCGGCCTTGAGGGTGCAGATGGCCAGATTGGAGCAGTGATCGGAGATGCGCTCGAAATTCGTCACCAGATCGTTGAACACGAAGCCCACGCTGATGGTGCACTTCCCGGCCTGCAGACGGTTCACGTGCCGGAGCTTCAATTCATCGCAGATGATGTCGATGACCTCCTCCAGCGGCTCCACCAGCAGCGCCTGCTTGTCATCATCCTCGCAGTAGGACTTCACGGCCAGCTGTGTGATCTCCGACAGGGCGGCGGCGACGGTGTTCAGCTCCACGGCGGCCTCGGGGGAGAAGACCTGCTTCTTTTCCTGCATCTCCACCGCCAGCTCGGCGATGTTCTGGGCATGGTCGCCCATACGCTCCATGTCGCTGATGCTGCTGAGGATCTTTTCCACCACGGCTTCCTGATCGGGCAGGGCCTCGGCGGCCAGCAGACGCATGAGATAGTCGCCCAGCTTGTCCTCATATTTATCCAGCAGGGTCTCCCGCGCGGTGACCCGCTCCAGCACCGTCTTGTCAAAATTGTCGAACAGGCTGATCGCGTCGGCAATGGAACCCTGCGCGATCTCTGCCATCTTCCGGGCGGCGGCCATGGACAGATTCAGTGCGGTGCTGGGGTAGCGCAGGGTCGTATCCGTCAGCGCTTCCAGATATTCGCTGTCCGCGTCCTCGTTGGGATTGTAGCGGATGATCTTGTACGAGAGCTTGGCGATGAGCTTGTGGAAGGGCAGCATGCAGAACACGGAGATGGCGCGGGTCGAGGTGTTCAGAATGGCGATGGTCACCGCGTTGGCAGCCGCGTCCATGAAGCTCAGTGCGCCGCAGAGGCGCAGAATTTCATAAACGACGGTGATGAAGATGCTGCCGATGATGCTGCTGGAGATGTAGGCCATGGCGGCGCGCTTCCCGTTTTTGGAGGAGCCCATCATGCTGAGCAGCACCGGCGTGCAGCAGCCGATGTTGATGCCCATGATGAGGGGGAGGCAGGCGTCAAGGCTCAGAACGCCGGTCACGCTCAGGGCCTGCAGGATGCCGACGCCGGCGCTGCAGCTCTGGATGATGGCGGCCAGCACCAGACCGGCCAGCATGGCAAGGATCGGGTTATCGAACAGCGTGAGGAGGCCGACGAAGGCCGGGTCGCTTTTCAGCGGGCCCATCGCGCCGGACATGGTGGTCATGCCGTTCATCAGCAGGCAGAAGCCCAGCAGGATGGAACCCGTGCTCTTCCACACGTGCTTTTTGGCGAACATATGCAGGCCGATGCCGATAAAGGCGAACACCGGCACGAAGGTGGAGGCGCTGAGCGCCCGGGCAAGGCCGCTGGCTCCCTCCGTGCTGGCAAGGGTCAGGATCCACCCGGTCATGGTGGTACCGATCTCGGCGCCGAGGACGAGGGTCACGCACTGGGCGACCTTCATCATGCCCGCGTTGACAAAGCTCACGACCATGACGGTCGTGGCCGAGGAGGACTGGATCACCGCCGTCACGAAAACGCCGAGGAAGAGACCCTTCAGCGGCGTGGAAGACAGCTTCCACAGAATGCTTTCCATTTTGTTGCCTGCAAGGCTCTTGAGGCCGCTCCCCATGACGGACATACCGAACAGGAAGAACGCAAGACCGCCCAGCAGCGTGAACACATCAAATATCGTCATACACTCCACCGATATTCCTTTTTTCTTTTTCCCTATTATTCCTCTTTTATCATAGCACACAAATCCGCCGATGAAAAGAGGGAAGCATGAACAAATATCATCAAATCCTGGAGAGAAAAGATACACCGTTTTTGCTGCTTTCGATATTTGGCGCATTTTGTCCGCTTTTTTCCGGATTAGTATGGACAAACGGAAAAAAGTGTGCTATTCTCAGAAAAATTCCATATTGCAATGAAAGGATAGAGGCGCAGCTGTCAAAAGTAGCGCCGGTGTATGAGGTTTCGCAGACCGTTGCCGGTGTGAAAGGGGCCGCTGCCGAAGGTGAGCAGGCGAATACTCATCTGGGCATCCGGAGAAGATCCGTATGACTGTCGCTTTTGCGGAGAGCTATGTATTGATTGCAGAATTCGGGGTATCGGGCTGCCCGTTTCGGCGCCTGTCATTTCGATTTTGCGCAGCCGATGCAGAGCCATCGGCTGCTTTTCATTTCCGAGATCGCAATATGGCGAAAAAAGAGGAGGACAAAACCATGACGGAACATCCCATTTTCAAGGGCGCGGCGACCGCGCTGGTCACCCCGCTGAACGCTGAGGGCGTGGATTACGCGAACTTCGGCCGTCTCATCGACTGGCAGATCGCTGAGGGGATCGACGCGCTGGTCATCGCCGGGACCACCGGCGAGGGCAGCACCCTTTCCGACGAGGAGCATCGCGCCGTTCTGAAATTCGCCGCCGAGCGCATCGCGGGCCGCGTGCCCATGATCGCCGGCACCGGCTCCAACGATACCGCCTACGCCATTTCCCTGACGAAGTACGCCTGCGACGTGGGGGCGGACGCCATGCTGGTGGTGACCCCTTACTATAATAAAGCGACCCAGAAGGGCCTCATCCAGATGTACCGCGCCATCGCGGACGCTTCCACCAGGCCCCTCATCCTGTATAACGTGCCCTCCCGCACCGGCGTGGGCATCGAGCCGGAGACCTATGCGGAGC
>JAZQQF010000184.1:0-2186 GCA_045628925.1 Oscillospiraceae bacterium
CCGCCAGCGTTTTCCAGTCGATGTCGTTCAGCAGCGCCCTGCTGGGCGGGGTGATGAAGAGGGAAACGAGGGCGGCGAGGATGGAAACGCCCAGCATGAGGTCTTTCTTGAAATAGGCGGCAATTTTTCTCATATCGGCCTTCTGTCTTCCGGGGAAAACCGGAACAAGCGTCTGCCTCTCGGGCAGCAGGAAGTATTCTAACAAATCTATCCGGAAAGTCAATGGACGCGGAGAAAAAGATGCCGGGCATTCCAAACGGAATGCCCGGTTTGCGGTATCAGGTTTATTCGACAACGATGCTGCCGTCCGGCATTCTGCGGAACTTCTTCAGAAAGTCCCACGCGGCGCGGCAGTTGCGTTCATAGACCTCGTGGCCCTCGTTGGAACCGCCGGAGAGGGCGGTCATGCACACGCCGTCAGCGCTGTCGAAGTATTCCACGGTGAGGACGCTGTCCTTATAGGTATTCTTGTCGAGGATCTCATCCGTGCGGTCGCCGTTGATGCCCCACCAGCGGTTCACTTCGTAATCCGGCTGATAGTCCACGGGCACCTCGTTCACCTTGAGCACGTATTCCACTCGCTGCTTCATGTTGTCGTTCTGATAGGGGAACTCCGGCAGGGGGCTCAGCTCGCCGCCCACGTAGAACACGGGCGTGCGGAATTTGGGGATCGTCTGGCTGGCGTTGAAGGAGCCGTGCATGGGGGCGATGCCGGCGAAGGTATGGGGGTATTTTTCGATCAGCTCCCAGCATTTCACGCTGCCCATGGAGTAACCGTTCGCGTAGAGCTTGCCTTCGTCGATGCAGGGGAACTCCTGCTTCAGCGCCACGATCAGCGCCATGATCTCCTCAGCGGGGACGCTGGTGTGTTGGTCCAGCGCCACGACCATGAACTTGTCCTCCGCGGCGATCTGCGGCCACTGGGAGGCGGCGGACATGAACAGCGCCGTATTGCCGCCGCCGTGGAAGGTGAGAAGCAGGGGGACCTTATCCTTGTTCCGATCCAGCGAGACGGGGAAGTAGAGGTTGAAGTGCAGGCCGTGGGTGAGGGTCATCACGCCCGGATTACCCGGCGCGGTGGGCACCGTGCGGCATTCTTCCCAGCAGACCATGCCGCTGTCCGTCCAATCCGGCGCGGGGATGAGCTGCTCCGCCTGACGGAGGTATTTCAGGTTATAGTCCTTCAACAGGAGTTTGAGCCCTTCCTTCGGGTCAGCATACCGCATGGCAGAGGCCAGCGTGAGATCGGAGTTCAGCGGTACCAGCGCTGCAGCGACCTTGTCTTTGCAGTTCAGCGCGCTGACCCGCAGGGGCACCTGATAGCCCGGGTCGCCGGGGATGACGCTGGGGTCGACGACGGGGGCCTTCGCGCCGTTGATGAGCAGGACGGACGCGGGGCTGTGGTCGGGGCTGACCATGGCGCCGGGCTTGCGCTCCCGCTCCACCGGCAGCGCCCGGATCATATTCTGCCCGACGAAGTCCGCGCCCTTGCCGACGCCCACCAGATGCGCCGCGCCGGGGAAGCCCACGATGCGCAGCTCCTCTTCATGGGTGAAGAAGTTACGGCCAACGCCCACGCCGTAGTCGTATTTCGCGGAGGTATCCGGGTTCATGCAGCCGAGGACGTTGTCATAGGCGGCCATATCGGCTTTGGCCCAGCGCTTGCCCTTGCCGAGCACCAGCAGCACCAGCCCGCCGCCCTCGGCAGCGGCGGCGTCGAAGCCCAGCTCTTCCAGAAACGCGGCGGCTTCTTCCTCGGTGTAGGAAGTCTGATCGCCATAGACGATGAAATTCGGCGCGGTGAAGTTCAGCAGCACCCCGGAAGTCTCCCGGCGGCTGCCTTCGGGATAGCAGATGAAAAGCTCCGTACCTCTGGCATTGAATTTCGTGATGTGCGTAAACATTGCCTGAACCTCCTGTAATTTATTTCTCTGTATGCAGGATAGCATAGTCTGGAAATAACTGCAAGTATTTTACAGCGGTTCCGCCTGATTCGCAAAAGTCCGCGGACTTTTGCGAGTGTTTACAGCTGCTCCGCCAGCTCGAAGAGCATTCGCTCCGTCTTTTCCCAGCCGAGGCAGGGATCCGTGATGGACTGGCCGAAGACCGTCCCGTCCGGCTTCTGATTTCCGTCCTCCAGATAGGATTCGATCATGAGGCCCTTCACCAGCCTGTGGATATCTGCG
>JAZQQF010000185.1:0-6089 GCA_045628925.1 Oscillospiraceae bacterium
CCGGCTCATAACCGGTCGGTCCGGGGTTCGAGTCCCTGACGGTCCACCAGATCGAAAGAGATTTCTCTTGAAGATAGATAGGGGTATAGCTCAGTTGGTAGAGCATCGGTCTCCAAAACCGAGTGCCGAGGGTTCAAGTCCTTCTGCCCCTGCCAGAAAAACGCACTTGGCTTTTGCCAAGTGCGTTTTTCAACGATGTGTTCCGCCGCACAAAACGTCGGGCAAAAGGAGTATATCTGTGGTCGAGATCATCGTCATGTCATCCGGGCATGATTTGTGGAATCCAACAATGGAATTTTCAGAGAACTGCTCCTGGCGGGCAGGTCAGTATCTGGCGTCAAAAATGCGAAATCGAGAATTTGAGCCGAATGAACGGGTGTTTGCTGCGATACAGGATCATCGGATCGTGGGCTTCTGTACATTTGCAAACAGGGATGAATTGCCGGAAGGATATGATTTTACGCCGTTTATCGGGTTTGTGTTCGTGGACGAGAAACACAGAGGGCAGCGGATCTCAGAGAAGCTGGTCGCTGCGGCCTGTGATTACGCTGGACAGCAGGGGTATTCCGGAATCTTTGTCCTGAGCGGTGAACGGGGATTATATGAGAAATACGGCTTTGCGAAGATCGGTGATTATCGGACAATATATGATACCGTAGACCAGTTGTTTTTTAAGATAATAGATACGAATGATGATTGACCGTTCTCAATACAGAAGGAGGGACCACCATGAAACACTACGGAGACCATGTCGAAGACCTTGTGATCACCTATATCGGCGGCGGAAGCCGCGGCTGGGCATGGACGCTCATGAGCGACCTTGCCCGGGCAAAGGATCTGAGCGGCACGGTGCGGCTCTACGACATCGACCCGGAGGCAAGCCACATCAATGAGGTCATCGGCAACTCCATTCCCCATAATTTCCGCTATCAGGCGGTGGACGACCTGAGCGACGCGCTGAAGGGTGCGGACTTCGTGGTCATCTCCATCCTGCCCGGCACCTTCGACGAGATGGAATCAGACGTGCACACACCGGAGAAATACGGCATCTGGCAGAGCGTGGGCGACACCACCGGCCCGGGCGGCATCATGCGCGCACTGCGGACGCTGCCCATGTTCGAGGTCTTCGGCCGCGCCATCCGGGAGAACTGCCCGGAAGCGTGGGTCATCAACTACACGAACCCCATGACCCTCTGCGTGCGGACGCTGTATAAGGTCTTCCCCGGCATCCGGGCCTTCGGCTGCTGCCATGAGGTCTTCGGATCACAGGCGCTGCTGGGCTGCGTCTACGGACAAGCCTTCGATACCGAGCCGGCGCCGCGGCAGGAGGTCAAGGTGAACGTGGTGGGCGTGAACCACTTCACGTGGATCACCGCCGCCAGCTGCAGAGGGCGCGACCTGTTCCCGGCGTATCGGGCGTTCAGCGAAAAGCTCCTGAGCGAACCGGCGAAGCCCATCGTGCATGACGAGCATTTCAGCTATTTCGCCTCGCAGGATCGGGTGAAATCCGACCTGTTCCTCCGCTTCGGCGCCATGGGCGCGGCGGGCGACCGGCATCTGGCCGAGTTCAGCCGGGGCGGCTGGTATCTCCGCAGCCCGGAGACGGCGGAGAGCTGGGGCTTTACCCTGACCCCGGTGAGCTACCGCAAGGCCGACCGGGTGGAGAAGCTCCGGCAGAGCGCGGCGTACTTCTCCGGCGAAGAACCGTTCAAGTTCAAGGACAGCGGCGAGGAGGGCGTGGACCAGATGCGCGCCCTGCTGGGACTGGGCGACATGGTGACCAACGTGAACCTCCCGAACCGGGGGCAGATCCCCAACCTGCCTATGGACGCAGTGGTGGAGACCAACGCTTACTTCTCCGGCGGCAAGCTGGAGCCGGTGATGGCGGGGAACGTCCCGGCAACGGTGCTGCCGCAGGTGGCGAACGTCTGCGCCATTCAGGAATGCATTGCGGAGGCGGCGCTGAAACGCAGCCTTGAGGACGCCTTCTGCGGCTTTATCTGCGACCCGCTGGTGACGATCTCGGTGAACGACGCGAAAAAGCTCTTTGACGAGATGGTGGACAATACCGGGAAGTATCTGACGGAGTATAAACGGTAATGAGATCGGGCGGTGAGTGATCGCCGCCCGGAATTTTTACTGCGGAAACAGCAGGTCCACCACTGCGCCTGCCGCGAGAAAGCCTGCCAGCTCGCCGATGAGCGCGGCGGGGACGGCATGGCGGCTGTGTTTCACCCCTGCCGCGGCGAAATACACGCCCGTCACGTAAAAGGTTGTCTCGGTGCCGCCCAGCAGCACCGCCGCGATGCGCCCCGTGCGGGAATCCGGCCCGGCTTCGGCGATTACGTCGGAGGCGAAGGCCAAAGCCCCGGAGCCGCTGAGGGGGCGGAGGAGCATCAGCCCCGCCGTTTCGGGAGGAAGTCCCAGCCTTGTCAGCAGAGGAAGCAGAAGCCGCGTCATCGCGTCCAGCGCACCGGAGGCGCGGAAGAGGTAAGCCGCCGTCAGCGTGGCGGCCACCGGGGGAAAGATGTGCAGAACGGTCTCAAGTCCCTCCCGAATGCCGCCGGACAGCAGCGAGAAGGGGGACTTTCCGCGGAGGAGCGACCCCGCAGCGCCCAGCAGGAGCAGCAGCGGCAGGAGCGCCGCGCTCAGTTCCGCCATAGCTTCCGCAGCAGCCATTCTGCCAGCAGGCCAGCAGCCAGCGAGACCGCGCTCACCAGCCACACGGCGGGGACGATCTCGAAGGGCGCACAGGAACCGAGGGAGGCTCGCAGGGCGCAGACGGAGGCGGGCAGCAGCTGGAAGGAGGCCGCGTTCATCACCGCGAGGCGGCAGAGCGCGTCCGAGGCCCGGTCTCCCGTTGAGAGCGTCTGCGCAGCCCGCAGTCCGGCGGGCGTGGCGGCGTTGCCCAGCCCCAGCAGATTGGCCGAGAGATTCTCCGACAGGGCTTCCAGCGCCGCCGGATCCGTTTTCACCGACGGGTAAAGGCGCAGGAGCAGCGGGCGCAGCAGCCTTGTGAGCAAGCCCGCAAATCCGGCGGATTCCAGCAGCCGGAGGATGCCGTTCCACAGGCAGAGCGCCCCGCAGAGCGAGAAGCACAGCTCCGCCGCCGTCTGCGCACCCTCCAGCGCCGCGGCGGACAGTTCCGCCCAGCTGCCGCGCAGGCAGCCGAAAAGGACCGACAGAGTCACCAGCGCCATCCATGCCCAATCCATTCACTCACCCCCACGAAAGTGTATGGGGATAGTGCCGGGATTATGTCCCTACAACTGGCAGAAATTGGTCAAAATTCGACAAATTTACGCTTGACTTTGGTACTTTTTCCCTGTATAATGGCGAGGCTTGTCACAATTTGATGGATAATAGCAATTATTGGAGGGTTAACATAGGATGAAAACGACAGGTATTGTGAGACAGATGGATAGCCTTGGCCGCATCGTTCTTCCCATTGAGCTGCGGAGAACGCTGGATATCGCCCAGAAGGATTCGCTGGAGATCTACGTGGAAGGCAATCAGATCATTCTGAAAAAGTATGAGCCGACCTGCATCTTCTGCGAGAACACCCGGGATGTGGTGGTCTTCAAGGGCAAGAACGTCTGCCCCAGCTGCCTCGCCGAACTGAAGGCGCAGAGCGCGGAGTGAGTATCCGAGTTCCCAAAAGAATAAAAACCGGCTGAAGGGTTTTGACCCTCAGCCGGTTTCTGTATTTACGACGCCTCGCAGAGTTTGCCGGATATTTATACGTCCATGCCCGCGTGGTAGCCGTTGAAAATGGCCTCCCGGATGGTGCCCGCTTTCCGGCAGTCGCCCAGAATGCGCACCTCCGGCGCGGTGAAGCGCAGCGCGTCCACCGTTTCCCGCAGGGGACGCTGCCCCACGGCCAGCACGATGGCGTCCGCCGGGATGAGCATTTCCGCACCGGAAGCATCCGCGCAGACAAGGCCGTCCGGCTCGGCACGCAGGCCGCGCAGCCCGGTGCGGACGGTGCAGCGCGCCGTCAGCTCCGCCATCAGGGCCGGGCGCTGGCGGGCGTTCGCGTCCTTTGCGACCTCATCCAGCAGCTCCACCACCGTCACCTCCGCACCGGACATAGCCAGCTGCACCGCCGTTTCGCAGCCAACCAGCCCGCCGCCCAGCACGGCGATGCGCTTTCCGGGGATGCGGCCCTGCAGCTCACCGGCGAGACAGACGTTCTCCCCCGTGAAGGGCACGATGGGCGCGCCGCCCACGGCCACGATCAGATGGTCCGGTGCCAGCGCCTCCACCAGCTCGGGTGTGACGGGCGTATTCAGATGGATATGCACCCCGGCTTTGGCCATGCGCACGGTGAGCGTCTGAATGATGCGGTAGGCATCCTGCTTGAAGGACACGAATTTCTCCGCCTTCAGCGCGCCGCCCAGCTCGCCGGAGGCCTCGCAAAGCGTCACATCGTGCCCGCGCAGCGCCGCCGTGACGGCGGCCTCCATGCCGCCCACGCCGCCGCCCGCCACCAGAACGCGCTTCTTCGCTTTCGCCGGGGGCGCCAGCAGGGCTTCATATTCCTTCCCGATGACCGGGTTCAGCGCGCAGATGCGGGTCTGGGTCTGCATCCGCTCGGCAAGGCACATAAAGCAGCGCATACAGCGCAAAATCTCATTCGTGCGGCCCTGAATGACCTTCCGGGGCAGCTCCGGGTCCGCCAGCAGCGCCCGGCCCATATAGACCACGTCCGCCTGACCGGAGGCGATGATCTCCTCCAGCATCTCCGGCTCGTTCAGCGCGCCGATGGTGCTGACGGGGATGGAGATGTGCTTCCTGATCTCGGTGGCGAAATGCACGTTGCAGCCCCGCTCCATATACATACTGGGGTGGGTCTCATAAAAGCTGTCCTCGTTGCTCCCGGCGGAAACGTGGAGCAGGTCGATCTTCGATTCCACCAGCTTCGCCAGCTCGATGGCCTCGTTCAGATCGTAGCCGCCGGGGAAGCTCTCCTCCGCGCTGATGCGCAGCTCGATGGGGAAATCCGGTCCCACGGCAGCGCGGATGGCGTCCAGCACCTCGAGGAGCAGCCGCGCACGGTTTTCCCGGCTGCCGCCGTAAGCATCCGTGCGGGTATTGGTGGCCGGGGAATAGAACTGCTCCAGCAGCCAGCCATGCCCGCCGTGGACCAGCAGCATATCGAAGCCCGCCCGTTTCACCAGCGCGGCGGCCTTTCCGTAAGCCTCCACGATCTCCCGGATCATCTCCGGCGGAATTTCCTTCACGATGCTCCCGTCCGGCAGCGTTTCGTCCACGGGGCCGTATTTCACTGCGTCCCGCTTCCGCTCGCCGGGCAGGGAATCCACGGCGGAGAACTTGCCGCCGTGGGCCAGCTCGATGCTGGCGGCGGCCCCGTGGCGGCGGATGGCCCGGCTGAGCTGGGTAAGACCGGCCAGCACGTCCGGGTGGCTCAGGTTGATGCTGCGCCCGTGGCTGCGGCCGGTGGCATAATGCACCACCGCTTCCCCCACGGTGACGACCGCCGCGCCGCCTTTGGCGCGCAGCTCATAAAAGGCAATGGCGTCCTGCGTGAGCAGGCCCTCCGCCGTCAGCTCCGGGTAGCCCATGGGCGCGGCGGCCATGCGGTGATCTAACGTAAGCCCCCGCAGCCGCAGCGGCTGGCAGAGGGCAGGATAAGCAGGTTTGAACATCTTCGTTCCCTCACTTGCGCTTTCATTCTCGTAAGAACAGTATAATCCAGCCTACGCCGGATTGCAATTCCCCGCCGTTTCTGTTAAGCTATGAAGCGTAGAAAAGAGAGGGTCAAAAGCATGAACGACGGAAGAACCATCATCGCATTGGATATGGAATGGAACCAGCCGCTGCCGTGGAAGGAATACCCCCGGGTGCCCAGGGCACTGAGGCCCGGGGAGATCATCCAGATCGGCGCGGTGAAGCTGGGGCCGGACGGAAAGCAGCTCAGCGAGCTGCGGCTCAGCGTCCGCCCGAAATACTTTAAGCAGGTCCACTGGAAGGTGAAGAAGCTCACGCAGATCTCCGAAGAGGAAATGATGAACGGGATGCCCTTCCCGGAGGCGGCAAAGGCGCTGGGCGACTGGCTCACCGAGGAC